>CACYCX010000177.1 GCA_902772975.1 uncultured Spirochaetaceae bacterium | reverse complement strand
ATCCTTTCTGATTTCCGAGAGCTCTTCCCTTGCAAAATTTTGCACAGCAGCTCCTGAAATCTTACGCACGGCGGCATAGTACGCAGACATGGCTGCAGATTTTTGAGCCTCTCGTTCCTCTTGCTCTCGCCGCACTCTTTCTTTTTCCGCCTGTTCCTGCTGATACTGATTTTCGCGAGCGATATGCCTAAGCCCGTGAATATAGGTTTGAATACTTTGACTTACTTCGCGGGCGGTAAACGGATCGTCCGTCAAATAACTCTCCGCTTCCTTCAGCTGACTTTTCAAATGTTCAATTTCATCGGGAATAAAATTATCCAGACGATCTCGGAGAAAATCGTTGAGCATCCCCCTGTAACGATTCAAAAAGCTCTGCGTGGTACCGCGCACCCGCTGCATATTCGCTAGCCTTCTGGCTTCCGCCTCGATTCTATAAGCGACTTCTGACTCGTAACTCATTTTTTCGCTCCTTTCTTCAGGTGCTCTTCCAAGAACTGCTTTGATGACTGCTGACGGATATATTCACCATACAGCTTATTACCAAAATTAACATCGTTCGTCAAAATAATCGGATCCTTTAGCCGGTATTTCAAGGCAACGGACATAATCAGGTCGTCACCGGAAACATGTCCCGAGGCATATTCCTTAGGCAGCAGGCTAGGGTCCGAATCCTCGATAAAGAACCAGTTCTGCCCCTTTTTCTTTAAATCGCGGACTTCGGCAATTTTCTTTGCGGCAATCTGAGCCTTATGGCTAGCATCTTCGTCCTTCTTCATCTTGTTCTTATCCAGTTCATCCAGAACCTGCTTAGGAACAATCAAGGCATCGTTGTTCGTCTTGAATATATCAAGCAGTTCAGGATTCTCCATAATGGCGCAGGTATCCACAATATACACTCTGTCATAGCTGCCACTCAGAACGCCCAAATAAGGCGATATGGAAGCAGACACGCCACGAACGCTGCGCAAGCACTGCAAATAGGGCTCAAATTCAGGCTTTTCAAAATACTCAACATTTTCAATGTCAGTCTTGTTTACAGTCGCCCGTTTTCTCAAGGCTTCACTGAATGCAGCTTTCGCCCTCTTAAACGCATTTACCTTCACATTCAGAGCCGGAAGAATCTCCTTATTCTTCAAAATGAGAGACTTCCTTTCTGCCTCAGAGGTACCAACACTAAAGCCAACACGTTTCGCTTCCGACATCAAGTCAAAAAAGGCTTTCTGCATATCAAGCAATCGGGACTGGATACCTGTCAATGACATTTGTGGAGGAAGAATATCAAAGAACATCATCATGAATTCGATATTTTCATCGGAATCCAGCTTTTGAGAAATCTTTGGATCCCGGAAAATTGCATCCCGAAAGATTTCCCTGACAGGGCTAACCGCAGCAAATTCATAGAACTGTTTTAGATTCTCAAACGATTCGATGGGAGCGACATGATCCATCATTTCAGAAATGGCATGCTGCATCGCCCAAGGCCGGTTCTTAAAGTAAGGCAGTTTCAGCAGTTCACCAATTTGTTCCTTAAAATCTGAAAAGGAGATGTTTTTCGGTTTCCAGTTCTTGAACAATAGGGTCTTTTCCTGTTCGACAGACAATACGCTTCTTCCTAAATACAGCAAACCCTTTTCCTGCACTTCGCTCAAGAACGCTCCCCTTTCGGACAATTCCTTTTTTGCTGAGTCCATAAGGGCGTCAAGCCGCTCCACAAACATGTCCTTTTTCCCAATTCCTAGCAACAGGAACAGAACATCTTCGTTTTCGCCAGCATGCTTCTGCACAAGATTTGTACAATAAGACGAGAAGTCAAACGTACTTTTTTTCGGAAGCAATGCAGCAACTAACGAGGCTTCTGTTCGACCGGTATAAAGACGCAAAGAACCAATGATAAGGCTTTTAGCGGCAGACGCAAATACAATGGACCCCAGACCCTCTTGCGACGGGACATTGATTATCAAAGACTTTAATTTCGCTTCATATTTACATTCCAGCTGGCTCGCACCAGCCACGATAAGAATTTGACCAGGTCTCACATTCGAGACCGACAAAGCCTTATCCACAAAAGCACCATTGACAACGCAAACGGACTCAGAGTCTACTTCGGCACGAACATTATCATAAATAAAATTCTGCAGGACGATTCTGGAATACTCCGAATCGATATCCTTGATTTCTAGCCTTTCTACAGAGTCCGTATTAATATGGACCGCATGGACATCATCGGCAAGATACTTGAGAACCTTATCTTCTATAAAGTCCGATTCACCGTTTTCAATAGACAATTTCCCGGCACCCGAAACCACGATGTTTTTGGGGACAACCTGCCACCTTATGTTTTCTGAATCATCCGACTCGTCTTCAATGTTCTTAATTTCTGTATTAGCATTCATCCAATGGTATGAAGCGGCATTCTTCATCAAATATTGGCGAATCGCCTGCACCGGCATATCAACGTCGTCCAAGTCAACATCGTCTTCAACAATCTCAACGCCCTGCGAATCCATTCGCAATCCCGAGTTTGCACCGGTAAGCAATGTTTTGTAAAAGATATTGTAATTGAACGAAGCATCGTTTTGAGTGGTCACGCCCGGCAGCAAGCCCCTCTGCTGCATCTCCCGACCATCGGGTGTCATTTTCAGCACTCCCATCCGAACCTTGCCCAAGTCGACGGAATCGTAAATATCGTCCGACTGTTCCAAGGCTCCCAAATCCATCAACCCCAAAATGCACGGTTTTACCAACAAGTTCGGATCAGCAATTTTAAATATATCCGAAAAAAATCGCTCAATGGAGACATCCTTGAACTCGGGCAGACTTTCAATGGTGCCAGCTGCAGCCAATACGGCCCATTCAATAGCCGTTGAATTGCGGGGGGTAAAATGTTCAACCGAAACCTTGAACATCTTGACAGGGAAAGAAAGATTCAATGTAGTCAGTTTCATATCTATTATCCCCTATATCTCTTTTCGTTCTTACGCGACTGATCTTTACCTGATTTCTTGTTGTTATTATATTCGCCAAGCGTCTTCCTTGCCATCTCATCATCAATGACGCTGCTGGCATCAACAAGACCGCCGTTTCTATACAGGTCCTGCATAATATTCTTGTAGACAAAAAGCGTTCGCGTCTCTTGCTTGTCCATCATGGGCAACGTCACTTCAAGTCCTTCAAAAGTCTGTTTAGACCCTACAATGAACAGCAGGTTCTGGGCTCTTGAAAAAGCGACATTGATTCGCTCAAAGGCCAGGACATGCTTGCTTATAGAAACGGTACCATTTGGACCAGGTTCCTTGCTGCGAACAAGGCTTGCAATAATGATGTTCTTTTCTTGGCCCTGGAAACGGTCAACCGTATTGGTCGAAATGTCGAGCGCTTCAAAGCCACCGCGGCTACGAGCCTGTTTGATCTTACGACGCATATCGTTTACAGCCAGCTGATAGAAACTGATCACACCAACCGTCACCTTCTTATGTTTTCCGTAGCCAAGCTTAACATAGGCGTCATTAATCTTGCGCAAAAGGGCGATTACAATATTCTCTTCCAAGAAATTGCAGGCCGATGTTGAAGCACCTATATGACTTTCGTATATGGGAGTCCCATTCGGCAAGTTGGTAGAGTCAATCCAGAAGGCATGCTTGTTCGGGACAACAAAAGGCTTGTTCTTGCAATTGTTGATTGTAAGATTATGCGCCTTGCTTATTTCCATTCTGTCCTCGGGAACGCCACAGACAAGCTTACCATCGTAGAAGCGATTGATAATTTTCATAATGTCCGTATGCATTCTATACTGGGTCAACAGAGACGCCTTGATTGCTTCCGGAGCACGTTCAAAATAATCCTTGAAAAGGGACGCAGTCACCATCGATTTATAGCGGTCAAAATTCTCTTCCGACAGGGCTTCCTTTTCTGCTTCGGTATAATCATCGCTTTCCTTGACATCGGATACGATTTCCTTGTAAGAGCGCTCATTCGTCTTGAACATCGGCGGTAGCTGGCGGTGGTCCCCTACAAGAATGACCTTTTGCGCCTTCATTAACGGAAGCAGCAGCTCGGGCGGCGTCGCTTTACTAACTTCATCGATAATAACCACATCAAAGTTTTGAATATCTTTTTCCGTAAGAATGCGGGGGTCCGCCGTACAGGACATTCCCACCACGTTACAAGAATTGATATAGGTATTCAAATAGTTGTCGTTATCATTTTCCAGAAGTTTGCGGTTACGAATATGTTCCTGCAACGTCTGTCGGAAACCTTCAAGCAGCGGGCCAAAATTCTTCTGCATGACAGCATCTCTTTTCAGCTCACGCTCAGCAGCATCCCGACGCGATTCAATGGCGTTCACAACAGAATCAACATCATCCGACGAAGCGATACCATATTTTTGGGCAATACTGCCTATGGACTCTTGCGCGACTCGGACACGATTCGTTAAATCAGTAATCGTTTCATTAGAAACAGAAATCTTTCCATTTACAACTTTAATGTTGTTTGTTACGGGAGTCTCATCCGGAATATGCAAGTTGGATTGATAGCTATCCAACTTTTGTTCCATCTCCGAAAGAAGAGAACCCAAACTATTTACCTTCGCCGTCAAGTTTTCTATAAAGGATTTCTTGTCGGACACCAGCATTTCTTGCAGTCGTTGGCTTACAATCTGTTTTTGCACTTCATTCAAAGAACAGTCTACGCCTTGCGACTGTTTCTTTCGGTTCCTGATTTCATTATTAACCTTGCGCAGTTCCACCGCCAAGCGATCGAATTCTTCATCACTGTCGGCAGCATCCATTTTTTCCTTCAACTCAGACGCTTTGCCATTCAGTAGCTTTAGATCCAAGTCATCGGAGACAAGCATCGCATTGGCAGAATCCACGACATTCTTGTTCAACTTTTCCAACTGTTTCACACAGCTGACAAAGTACCTAAGATACTGATTCTTGTGACTCGTCGTCAAATCATTAGACGGAACATCCCAAAGTCTGTAGTCCGAGTCATTTGCATTGGCGCAAAATCCGAGAACCTCATCCAGCTGTTTTTCAGACAAGGCAAAATCTGCATCTTCGCCAGCCAGGAATTTCTTGAATTCGTTCAGGTTCCTTTTCTCGGTGTTTGCCTCCTCTACGGCATTTCGAATCTCCTTGAGATTTTGCTGTTCGGACTGTAGAGTCTGCTGCAAGCTGCGCAATTCCTGCTGTTTTTCTTCACGCTCACGCGAAGCAGATTCAATCGTTCCGCGGATTGCATTGAAATTACGCAAATCCGTTTGACATTCTTGTATTTCCTTTT
>CACYCX010000176.1 GCA_902772975.1 uncultured Spirochaetaceae bacterium | reverse complement strand
GTAGCCGTGCCTGTCAGACTGGAGCACAGGATTAAAAAGTACGGCCGTTACGCCGAGTTTTTTGAGATGCTCAATCCAGTTCAAAATCCTGTCAATTCTGCGTGTTGGAGCGGCCGCTCCGTTCCAGGAATTTGCCCAGTCCCATGAATTTTCTCCCGGTGCACCGCAAAGTCCGAGAGGATAAAACTGATACAATATGCAGTCATCAAGCCAGATTGTGTTCATCTTTATTTCCTGACTTCATTCCTTAAGATTTTTCGCAAAAGCTTTCCGCTGTCCGACAAATCCTTGTCAGTCCAGTTTCCTTTAGCATTTCTATCGGCGTTGAATTTGAGTATGCCCGAATCCTCGCCCTTGTTGTTTACAGACCAGTTTGCCCACGAAATGTTGTTCCTTGCAAGAAAGTCCATCCATTCCAGTGTGTCTTTTTCAAACACGCCGCCGTCGCCTGAATCTTTTGTCGTTCCCCATTCAGTTACAAAAACAGGAACGCCTTTTGCAAGTGCGCGCGTGATGTCCTTATGCCCTTCTTTTTTTGTGCTTCCGGCATAAAAGTGATATGTGTACATTATGTTCGTCTGTCCTTTGATCGGAGACTTGGCGACGCTTTTGAGGTCGTGGCTCCATCTCGGGTTTCCGACAACGATGATGTTGTTCGGGGCATTTTTTCTGATTATAGGAATAATGCGCTCAGCATACGGCTTGATGTTGTCCTTCCATGTGACGTTCTTTCCGTTAGGCTCGTTGCAGATTTCATAAATTATGTTGGGGTACTGTCCGTATGTTGAAGAAATTTCTTCAAAGAATTCCTCTGCCTGCTTAACATAGAGCATCGGGTCGCAGTCCGGCAAAACATGCCAGTCAACAAGGACATACATTCCGAGCGAAATTGCCGCTTCAACTGAATCGATAAGGCGGTTTTTGATTACGGGATTTCCGATATATCCGCCGCTTCCCAGATACATTGCCGCACGCCACAACTGGCAGTTCCAGTCATCGCGGAGGAATTTGATTACATCCTCATTTGCAAATTTGCCGTACCATTGAAGTCCGTGGCTGCTCATTCCCCTGAGCTGGACCGGGTTTCCGTTCTGGTCGCAGAGTGTGGTTCCCTTTACCTGAAGGAAGCCGTAGCGCTCAACAACAGTAAGTCCGTTTTCCATCGCAAGGTGCGTGTCGCCTGAAACATCAACCTTGGGTGCGCGCGAGCAGGCCGTAAGAGTGAAGGCAATTGCCAGGGCTGATGCTAAAACTATGCTTTTATAGAGGAAAGAATGCGAAAACTTCAATTTAATCTCCTTTTAATTATATAGAATGATACCATAGGTATTTTCTAAAAACAAGATTGAAAAATTTAAAGACGGGTGGTAAAATATTCTTTACCTATGGAAATAAAAAGTCGGAGTGTTTTTTCAGCAATTAAGATTTTCTCGTCATTTTTTCTTGCCTTCAGCGCATGCATACTGTATTTTGAGTTTGAAGCAAAAATCAAGAGTTCAAGAATCGTTGTCTTTACCCAGCATGCACAGACCGCAATCGGCTCTGCAAATGTATATGTAGATGTTTCTACGCCGCGTGATAAAGTCTGGTACGAATCTGACGGTCAGGTCGGAGCACAGTTTGACTGCAAGGTAGTAAACAAGACTGACAAGCCGTTTACTGACTGGGAAGTAAAAATTGATGTTCCGCCTAAATACTGGGTCGACAGTACGTGGTCGGGTCAGTTTTCATTTGAATATACCGTAAATCCTCCGATTCCGAGAAACCACAAGGATACGCCTGAATATTCGCGTCAGGCAAAGGGCGCCTTCAATCAGATTACGATAACCGCGCCTGAAACCTACAACAGGACTATTGATTCAGGAGACTCCGTCTCATTCGGAATGGTCATGTATACGAAGGGCTATTTTAACCCGAGCCACATCGTTGTTGTAGGACGCAGGCTTTATAAGGCCGCAGATAATCCTCTGTTTTTTGTGTTCCTGTTCCTTATGATTGCGTCGTTCATCGCACTCCTTGTTGCCGTTGCGACAAAGATTGTAGTTGAATACAAGCTCCGTTTTTATGCTGAACAGAAGCGCAGGAACGATGAAATAATCATTCAGGCTTTCCGCACGTTCGCGAACTTTGTCGATGTAAAGGATCCGTATACTCGCGGACATTCAACACGCGTTGCAAATTACGCAAAGGAGCTTGGACGCAGAATCGGGCTTTCAAAGGACGAGCAGGAAATTCTTTTCTGGGAAGGACTTGTCCACGACATCGGAAAAATGGGAATCCCGGACGGAATTCTTAAAAAATCAGGAAAGCTTGATGAAAGGGAATATTTTGAAATCAAGACTCATACCGTAAAGGGCTACGAAATCCTCAAGGACTTTACTGCAATTCCTACATTAAAGGAAATCGCCTTGAGCCATCACGAGCGCTGGGACGGTAACGGATATACGCAGGGACTTAAGGCCGAAGAGATTCCGCTTCATGCAAGGATAATCTGTGTGTGCGATGCGTTTGATGCGATGAATTCAAACAGATGCTACAGGCCGCATATGCAGAGGCAGCAGATAATCGATGAGCTCCGCAAGGAAAGCGGGCTCCAGTTTGATCCGGACCTTACGCCTGTCATGATTCGGATGATTCTGGACGGCTTTGTGGACGAAATCGTAATCACGGATGTTCCTGTCGATCTCGACACCCGCCCCGACCAGCAGTAGCCTTTATCCCGCCACAAAGCCGAATTCACAAATAAAAAAAATGCTTCCAGGCGCCGCGATGTCTGAACGAAACCGCTAGGTACCGTCGCTACACACCAGTTGCGCCTTGAAACTATTTTACTCTGCCGCTAACCGCGGCAGGCGCAACTGGAGTGTTTTCGTCAGCCATCCGTCTTCTTCTCGCATTTTTTTTACTGCGTTTCGCATTCGCGAATAAAGTCACCCGAAATAGATTTTGATACTAGTACAAGATTCAAGGAGCCCATGCCTTATGCTCGCGCTTCCTGAATCTTGTACTGGAATCTAATGATATGCGCCCGATAAAGTCACCCGAAATGGGATGCGAAAAAAAAATGGACAAAGATGTGGGGCGGGACGCAGACAAAAAAAATTGGAAGGTCCTGCCAGCGAACGGTTGAACCGAAGGTGAATAACCGTGAGCGAATGGCGGGGGACACCGATTTTCTTTTGTCGTCGCTGGGACCCGCCGGCTGTGTCCATTTTTTATTATGAATTTATATTTCGGGGTGACTTTAGCGGCGGAGAAGAGGGCGGAGGTGTTCCCACCTTATTACCGTCTTTATAACCCGCTTTATCCTGAGCACCGTATAGTACAAAGCCGCCCTGCATGTCCTTTGCGGCATGTAACCGTCAATCGGCTCCCGTAAAAAATCCATAATCCGCTTCCCCGACGCGTTCCACCTGTCATAGCCCGCGCTTGCCCTCTCGATGCTCTTCGCCTTGAGCATGTTCAATTCTTCTATAGAGTACGGCTTTGCAAAATCAGATCTATCAGAGTACAAGATTCCATCAACGCCGTCCGTAATGTATTCGTTCATTGTCGGAGCATCCCAGGCGGCTACAATACAGCCGCGGGCAAGCGCTTCGATAAACGAAAGTCCGATCCCTTCCGATACTCGCGGCGCAAAATAAATGTCGGTCGAGTCGAGCACGCTTTGCATCTGTGCTTTGTCCTTAAACCAGTCGGTGTATGTAATGGAATACTTTTTGTCATATTCCGGCGTGGGGCGGCTCGACATGTCCTTATTCTGCGACAGGCCTGTATGGAAGTGAAGGTGCGTAACCGGCAAATTTTGCGCCGCGCGCGCGACCTGTTTCCATGTAAGCGAAGGAGTCCGTTCCCAGAAAAAAGCATTTACCTCGCTTGAAATCAAAGCCCGTTTTGTATCCGGCTTGAGGTAATATTGAGCATAAAGACAGCTAAAGCCCGCACTCAAAAGCATGTCGTAAAGCGTTTTAGAAAAGCAGAAAATCTTATATTTTTTGTACTGATTCCAGAAAGCTAAATCGTGCGGGCATGCGTCGTACATCGGACAGAGTATAATGTTTTTTGCCTGCCACCAGTCAATCGCCTGCGGCGGAAAAAGGCGCTGCCATATTACGACAGTATCAGGATGCGAGTCCTTTACTACGAGAGGGTCGTGCGTGATTACGGGTTCTACGCCAAAGCTTTCTTTTAATATATCGATGAAAAACTGCGACGACTTTGTGTTTTCAAAATGATATGTGTGTCCGATAAAAACTGTTTTCATTCAGATTGGCTCCAGCTTGATTTTTCATTCATGTCGCCGTTCAGATAATACCAGTAGCGGTTTTTGCCGGGCGTAATTTTGTATTCATCAACATCGCTTGAGTTGGCGCTTGTAAAAATCAGTTCGCCTGACTTTATCTGCTTTGCGTCGGTAATTTGATTTCCTGTAAAAATGTTTTCAGGCTTTTCGATTAAATCTTTTGCCGCAAGATACGGCACGTCCGCGTTCGTCATAAACGAAGCGTCTGACTTGTATTCAGAAAAATGCGAGTCAAAGTCCTTTACGAGGAGCACGGGATAAAAGCCCTCAAAAAAGTTTTTTCCGAATGTGTTTGAAGGATATCCGTGATCTGCGGTGATTATGATTTTTGTGTTGTCATAAACTCCGTTCTGCTTCATAAAGTCAATCCATTTTGAAAACAGAAGGTAGCCTGCCATATTCACGCACCAGTCTGACATTCCGTATCGCTTTACGTTAAAGCCGCTTCCGACTGAATCCTCGAACGGGGCGTTGTTTACGATTGGCGTCGGAATGTAGTCAGGCATCTGGAGTATGCAGTCTTCGTGCGTGATGTCGTTTGCAATCATCAAAAATGTATTCTGTTCGTCATCTACAATCTGCGTGATTTTTGGAAGCGCCTGCATTGCTGAATATGCGTCGATGAATTTTTCAGAGCGGTATTCTTTTTGAACCGGGTTCCTGTAATTTCCGTTTCCGTACAAAAACGGCTGGATGAATTCCGGCATGCACTTCATGAATGAAAAGCAGAAGAGATTCCTGTTGTTTGAGCTAAGGCCCGAGTCAAGGGACTTGCGGAGTTCTGCTGAATACGGTCCCTGCGTAAGGTGCGCGCTTACTTCCGGCATGTCCTTGTAAATCGAAAGGTCAGGAATTGATTTGTATCCTGCAAGCGGCGGATCGCATACTGTTACCTTGAATCCGTTTTTTACAAAAAGCGCCGGCATTACCTTGAGCGCCTCGTTCTGCTTGTCCGCCATTTTTTCATCGGAACGCCTGTTCATCTCGGAAGGCATGTAATCGTAGCCGCCAAAAATTTCCGGGCTTCCGACTCTGGTTACTGTTCCGAACGAAAGCGTGTTCGGGTAATATGTAAAATCCTTGAAGGCGTCCTTTAATTCTTCACGCTCGTTCATGCAGTACGGGAAAAATCCGTTCTTTGCCTTGTCC
Organism: uncultured Spirochaetaceae bacterium; assembly: GCA_902772975.1. GTDB lineage: Bacteria > Spirochaetota > Spirochaetia > Treponematales > Treponemataceae > Treponema_D. The sequence goes on along the minus strand of CACYCX010000176.1, from coordinate 558 downwards.
ATCATAAAGACGATTACGTTCTTTCCGTTTTTGCTTAGCGGAATGATTTTGGAATCCTGCGAAAGCGAGGCGGAATTTTTCATCTGCTGGATGCTCTGCGAGAATGCAGTTTTGTGAATCGTGCGCGCGTTGACTGCTGCGACAAACACGCCTGATATTGCTAAGAGCGTGAGGGTGGCGCAGATTGTTTTTGCCTTAACTTTTTTGAATGCAAAATCAAGCGCGAGGCATACTGCGGCCAGGACTGCTATATTTAAAAGCATTGATTTTTTTGAAAACCATTTTGCATCGACATAAACAAGCGTTGAAGAAAGGATGCCCTGTCCTTTTCCGAATATCATGTAGTTTACTACGACAAAGCCTGATAAAAGGAAAAAGAATCGCGCCATGTTTACCTTTCCTTTGTCACCGGAAAAAAGCCAGATGATGAGCGGCCAGACAAAGAAAGTGCCGAGCGCAATCTGGAAGGCGTTGATGATAAAGAGGTTCGGGGACGCAAAGTCAGCGATGTCGATAAACGAATCTGCTTCTGCGGCGATTACCTGGGAAGAAATAAGG
>CACYCX010000175.1 GCA_902772975.1 uncultured Spirochaetaceae bacterium | reverse complement strand
TTCCTTATCAGAAAATTCGGCGGCTACCCGGAAGGAGTCATGTTCTCAATTCTGATCATGAACAGCGTAGTTCCGTTCCTCAACAAGCTGACTGTAAGGAAATACGGTTACGGAAAAAAGGTTCAGAAAAAGGAGGCTGCAAAATGAAACAGGCTCTTAAACTGGGATTCACACTCGCGCTCTATGCCGCAGTTTCATGCTTTGCGCTTGCAATCGTAAATAATTTTACGGCTCCCGTTATCGAGCAGCACGCAAAGGAAAAGGAAGCAGCCGCGTTAAAGATGATTTTCCCTGACGCAGATGATTTTGCTGCAATTACAGATTTTGAAAAGCCGGCTTCTTCGACTTCAATTGAATCATTCTATAAGGTGATGAAAGGCGGAAATGTTTTGGGCTATGCCGCTAAGTGTTCTGGTCCTACTTACGACACGACAACACTTATCGCAGGCTTTGCACCGGACATGACGGTAAGCGGCGTTCACATTCTTTCAACTACAGACTCACCTGGATTCGGACAGAAGGCCGCAGACCCGGGTTATTCAAACTCAAAGGGAAAGACTTTCTACGGACAGTTTGCAGGACTTAATGCTTCATCTCCGCTTTCATTGGGAAGTGACTTTGAGGCAATTTCTGGAGCAACAATAACATCGCGCTCAATCGGAGCAATAATCAACGATGCCGCTCTGACAGTTTCAAATTACATTCGTAAAGGGGGCGCAAAATGAGCTCACTTAAAATATTTACAAACGGACTTGTAAAGGAAAATCCGCTTCTGGTTCTTTCAATCGGATTGTGTTCTTCACTTGCCGTAACAACCAGCATCTTTAACGGATTCGGTATGGGCGTAAGCATGATGTTCGTTCTCTTGATGAGCGAGCTTATCATCAGCCTTTTCAGAAGCCTTATCCCGGAAGCAGTACGCCTCCCGATTTTCATCATCGTAATCGCGGCGTTTACTACAATCGTTCAGCTTTTGCTTGAAGCATATGTGCCGGCGCTTTCAGAATCACTGGGCGTCTTCATTCCGCTGATTGTCGTAAACTGCATCATCATGGGACGCGTTGAGGCTTTTGCATCAAAGAACAGCCCTAAGGTTGCAATTCTTGATTCACTTGGAATGGGATTGGGCTACACCTGGGTTCTGGTTGCAATCTCACTTGTACGCGAGCTTTTAGGAACAGGAAAGATTTTGGGATACGTTATTTTCCCTGAATCAAATGCGATTGGATTTTTTGCAGGCGCACCGGGCGGCTTTTTTGTGTTCGGTATTATGATTGCGCTTACAGAAGGACTTTCAAAAGCATTTTCAAAAGGCGGTAAATAATGACAGAACTTATAAAGATTTTCCTTAAGTCCATGCTTGTGGACAATGTTATACTCGTTCAGTATCTGGCGCTCTGTCCGTTCCTTGGTATGACGGCGGACACAGGAAAGGCGACCGGAATGGGAATTGCGACTTCGTTTGTTATCCTGCTTGCAACTGCGGTTACATATCCGATTTACTACTGCCTGCTGCTTCCTTACAACCTTAAGTTTTTGCAGACATTGATTTTCATTCTTGTAATCGCCTCGCTCGTTCAGCTTGTAGAATTCTATCTTAAAAAATCGTCTCCTGCACTCTACAGCTCGATGGGAGTTTACCTTGCGCTCATCACGACAAACTGCGCTGTTCTTGCCGTAACACTTAACTGCATCAGCAAGAACTACAGCTATGTTGAATCGATTGTGTACGCGCTCGGTTCAGCTGGAGGCTTTGTGCTTTCAATGGTAGTGATGTCTGGAATCAGGGAACGCCTCAGGACTTCTGATGTTCCTGCCTTCCTTAAGGGAAATGCAAGCCTGTTTGTAACGGCGGCGCTGCTTTCGCTTTCGTTCATGGGATTCAAGGGACTCATTAACTAGCTTGACTTTTACAGAGGAGAAGTTATGCAAACCATAATACTTACAATTGTAATTTCATTTGTGCTCGCGTTCCTTTTGGGAATGCTTCTGGGCATTTTTAAGAAGATTTTTGCAGTTCCGGTAAATGAGAAAGCGGAAGCAATCCGCAAATGCCTTTCGGGCGGAAACTGCGGCGGCTGCGGTTATCCTGGCTGCGCCGGTTATGCGGAAGCCGTAGCAAACGGAGAAGCAGAACCGAATAAGTGTACGGCAGGCGGTCCGTCTGTTGCAGAGGCAATCGGAAAAATTTTAGGCGTAGAGGTTTCTGCGGTAAGGAAAATCGGAATTCTTGCATGCCGCGGAACAAAAGAATGCGCTCCTGACAGGGGTGTTTACAGCGGTGTAAAGACATGCGCCGCCGCAATGCAGGCAATCAACGGAACAAAGATGTGTGCTTTTGGCTGCATCGGTTTCGGAGACTGTACTGCCGCCTGTAAATTCGATGCGCTTAGAATCGGCGATGACGGACTTCCGGTTTTCGACAAGGAAAAATGTACGGGATGCGGCGCCTGCGCAAAGGCGTGTCCGCGGCATCTTATTCAAATAATTCCTGCTGAGCTGAAGGGGCCGGTTGCTCTTTGCCAGAACCGCAGCGAGAACAAGCCTGCGATTATGAAAAATTGCAAGAACGGCTGCATCAAGTGCGGAAAATGCGAAAGGTCATGCGAGGCTGGAGCCCTTCATCTTGTAAAGGGAATTCCAGAAATCGATTATGATAAATGCAACCGCTGCGGTAAATGCGCCGAGGGCTGCCCGACAAAAGTAATTGCAATGATGTAATTTACAAAAGATTACAGCACTTCCCGCCGAACTCTCTTGCTTAAAGAGGTAAGCACTTCGTAAGAGATTGTGTTTCCGATTTTTGCAAGATCATCGGCGGTTGTAAGTGCCCCGCTTTCCTTAGGACCAAAAATCAGAACCTTATCAAAAAGCTTTACATCAAGATTATTCTTTCCGATATTTACCATGCACTGATCCATGCATATTCTTCCGCATACCGGATATTTTTTTCCGTTAATCGTAACTTCAAGCCCTGGTGAAAAGCGACGCAACAGTCCGTCTGCATAACCAATCGGGAGCACGGCTATATCTGTATCCTCGTCGCAAAAATATGTTCTTCCATACGAAACTGATTTTCCTTTAGGGAAATGCCGTATTGCTACAACCTTTGTTTCAAGAGCAAGCACTGGCTTTAAATCAAAATCCTTGTGAACCGAATGGAGATATTCTTTTGTAATCTGATCTGGATAATAGCCGTAAGTTATAATTCCGGGACGCACCATGTCAAAATGCATTTCAGGATTATTCATGATTGCAGCACTGTTTCCACAACTGCATATTCCGGGATCTATTCCACGCTGCCTTACATTTTCCACAGCCTTGCAAAATCTCTGGTATTGCTCATAAGTAAAAGTCTGAGACTCAAATGAAGTTCCGTCACTCACGCAAAAATGAGTGGCCATTCCCTTAAGGTTAAGGTGACTTGAATTTGAAATAAGCACGGCTTCATCTCCTGCCTCTTCGGGATAACATCCTATTCGTCCCATTCCAGTATCAACAGCAAGAAAAACATCCTGCCTCTTACCGTCGCTAAAATATGAATCAGCCGTCTGTGACAGATCTCTTATATATTCCTTACCAAAACAAAATTGAATCAGATTGTATTTAAAAAGGCTCGGAAATTCTTCAGGCACGCAAAGACTTAATACAACTATATTTTCTGTAATTCCATTTTCGCGAAGCTCTATTCCCTCATCAACAGTTGCAACGGCAAACCAGTTTATTCCGCCTGTCTCACGGGCAAGCTTTGCTGTCAGGACTGCATTGTGACCATAGGAGTCTGCTTTTACTGCAACGCAGATTTCAGTTTGCGGACGAACATGATTTCTTATCTGCTGAAGATTATATCTTAAGTTTTCTGAATAAATTACAGCTTTTGTACAGCGCATTTTTCCTACCTTTCATTGGAATCTGTTTACAATAATCAGTTCTGTAAAGTACTCTCCGGGATATCCGTTATAAGCATATGTCCCGGCGCGTGCGTGATACAGAAATCAGGCTTTGAATTCATGACGACGCTTTGAGGTGTAACTCCGCAGCACCAAAAAACGGGAACCTCGCCCGGCTTTATCGTACTGGGTTCTCCAAAATCCGGCTTTGTAATATCAGTGATACCGATGACCTCAGGCGCGCCTATATGAATCGGAGCTCCATGAACTTTGGGAACCCGTGCTGTAATTGTCGTTGCCTTTACAATCTGATTGTAAGGTATAGGGCGCATGGAAACGACCATTTTTCCGCTGAAAATGCCTGCCGGATTTGTATCGATATTCGTAAGGTACATCGGAACATTATGATTTTCTGAAACATTGCGGACATCTATGCCTGCTGCAATCAACGGTGCTTCAAATGAAAAACTGCACCCGATTACAAAAGTAACTAGATCATCGCGCCAGAATTTACTTACATCAGTGTACTCTCCTGCAAGCTCACCGTTTTTCCAGATTCTGTATTTGGGAACATCAGTTGCGATATCGCAGTCAGAGGCGGAAGTCTTCAAGAATCTCGAACCTTCATCGCCTACTTCAAGAAGCGGACATGACTGCTGATTTCTCTGACAGAACAAAAGAAAATCATATGCATATTTTTTTGGAAGAATGCACAAGTTTGCCTGTGCATATCCATCGCACATTCCTGATGTCTGGACTGTAATTTTTTCTTCGCGGATAAGTTTTCTGACTTCCGCCGGAGCTGAATTTTTGTAAGCATTTGTATTCATATTAATCTCCTGATATAACAAAACGTACCTTAGTTCCCGGTATTGCCTGAGAAAGCAGGCACATCGAGTGACGCGTTACTGCCGCAATTTTTGCATAACCGCCTGTAGTCTGCCTGTCAGCGGCCATAACTATAGGAAGTCCCTTTGATGTTATCTGAACTGCCCCGAATGGAATGGCATCAGAAATAATATCCGTCTTTCCGCAATCCAGACTTTCTCCTGAAAAGCGGATTCCCATTCTGTCACTTTCCGGTGACACAGTAAAAATTGCACTCTGAAACTTTTTTATTACCTTATCAGAAAAATCTGAAAATTGGCTGCCCCTTGTGCACTCGAGAATCAAAACCTCTTCACTCTTCCGGTTCGTACTTTCTTCAACTGATTCTGTCACAGCATACACGGCATCAGGTTCAATAAAATCACCTATTGCAATCTGATCCTCAGACTGAAGTTTCCGTCCAAAATATCCGCCCATTCTGCTTTTTAAATTCGTTGCACGGCTTCCAAAAATTTCAGGAACAAGTATGCCGCCTTTAAAGCAAATGTACGAACGAAGCCCTTTTGTAATGAATCCGCATTTTAAAATACTTCCGGCCTGTGCCATATATTTACGGTTCATGCTGACAGGCTTATCATCAATCATTGCATTGCAAGCACCGCCTGTAATCACAAATTCGCATGGCAGAATAAATTTAATTGAAGGCCCCAGAACGGTTGCTTCAAGACAGGCTGCATTTTCTTTATTGCCAAGAATTTTATTTCCAAGCTGATAGCTTTCATAATCCATCACGCCGCTCTGCCCTATTCCAAGATACTGAAAGCCGGACCTTCCCTTATCCTGCACGGTCGTGCACATTCCGCCTTCAAGAACCTTTATCCCCGAAGTACATACATAGCGCCGGAAAGCAGTCTTACTCGCAAGCACACCAGAATCTTTCAGTGCATTCTTTCCAGCATGGCTTTCAGCAATTGCATCGAACTCAGAGCGGGTTATCGGAACAAAACGGATTTTATCTCCGGCTTCGTACAGACATGACGGAGTCCGTTCAGCATCAAATACTTTAAGCGGAGTTCTTCCGATAATTCGCCAGCCACCCGGAGAATCACTCGGATACACCCCTGTCTGTTTTCCGCCAATGGCAACGCTTCCTTCAGGAATCTTTAAGCGTGGAGTTTCAAGGCGTGGAACTTCAAGGCGCTCGTCCATGCCTCCCAGATAAGGAAAACCGGGCAAAAACCCGAGCATGTAAATCAGATATTCCTTTGAATGGTGAAGAAAAACAACCTCGTCTGCTGAAAGTCCTGTATATTCTGCTACATTCTTTAAATCAGGTGCAAATTCTTCATCACAGTAGCATACAGGGATTTCAACTAAACGGCCGCCTTTACTGAATTGCCCGCCGTTATCTCCATTCTTTTGAATTGCATCTTCAATAATTTTCTGCACTTTGAAGATGTCTGTTTTGCAAGTATCAAAATACACAGTTACAGCACAGTAAGTGGGAACGACATCCGTAATTCCATAATCACAATTTAAGTCAGCTCCATTGCATTCTTTAAGTCTTTCGACAAGTGCCGTAACCTTTGCATTCACTTCTTCGCATATTATCTGTTTGAACTGAATCTGAACGGAATCTTCGCTTGAGACAACAATACAAACATCTTTCATCAGATTATGCACCCAGATATGCTTTCTGCACCTCAGGGTTTGACCGAAGCGCATCGCTTGTACCACTGGCAATAATTTCACCAGTCCGTAAAACATAACCGCGGTCTGCAAAATCAAGTGCGACTTTTGCATTCTGCTCAACAACAAGAAGAGTCATCTTTTTCTGTACATTAAGCCGCTTAAGCGCGCGGAACATTTCGAACATTAATTTCGGAGCAAGTCCCATACTAGGCTCATCGAGCATGATGAATTTACAGTCAGTCATAAGCGCGCGACCTACTGCAAGCATCTGCTGTTCACCTCCAGACAGGAGTTCGCTTCTTTGCTTGCGGCGTTCATAAAGTCGGGGAAACAAATCATAAACAAGAGCATACTGGTCACTTATGTTAAGCTCTCCATTCTTTTCCTTCTGACGCGCATAACAGGCCATCTGAAGATTTTCTTCTACAGAAAGGTTTCCAAAAATGTGCCGTCCTTCCGGGACAAGACACATCATTTTTTTCTGAATCAGAGTATGCGGTTCAAGCTTCAAAATGCTTTCGCCTTCATAAAGGACATCACCACCACGAACTGTTGGAGCTTCAGGCTTTGGGAGTCGTGAAAGCGTTAAAAGCGTAGAAGTTTTTCCGGCACCATTTGCTCCGATCAAAGTAACGATTTCACCCTGATCAACATTAAAGCTTATTCCATGAAGGGCTTCGATATTTCCGTAACCAACAACTAAATCCTTAACTTCCAATAACATATTCCGCCCCCTTTTATCTCTTCGCTGCCAGTCCAGGATATGCATCATTAATATTGATATCAGAGTTTCCAAGATAGGCTTCAATAACAGCAGGATCTTTCTGAATTTCCTCCGGCGTTCCTTCTGCCAGTTCCTTACCAAAATTAATTACCTTAATGCGATCTGCAAGCGTATTTACAACCTGCATCTGATGCTCAATCATCCAGATGGTAATTCCGAAAGTATCATGAATCCACTTGATGTAGCTTATGAGGCCGTCAAGATCTGATGTTGAAAGCCCCGCCGCTGGTTCATCGAGCATCAAAAGCTTAGGTTCAAGACTCAACGCGCGCGCAATTTCCACACGACGCTGAATTCCATACGGAAGATTTTTTGGATAATCAAGCGCTGTATCTGCAAGAGAAAATTTTTCAAGAAGTTCCCATGCCTTTTTATGAATATCTGCCTCGCGCGCCTTGTAATTTTTTGTGCGCATAAAAACATCCTTTAAGCTAAAGCCTAATCTGGAATGCTGTGCGATGCAGATGTTATCAAGAACTGTCATGTCACTCCAAAGGCGGATGTTCTGGAAGGTTCTTCCTATCTGCAAATCAGCAATTTTGTGGGGACGAAGGCCGTTCAATCTTGTTCCGTCAAAAATGATATCTCCTTCAGATGGAACATAAAAGCCGCTGACAAGATTGAACACAGTTGTCTTTCCGGCTCCGTTAGGTCCGATCAATGCATTGATTGAACCTTTCTCTATATTTACATTTATATCTGTAAGCGCCTGAAGTCCTCCGAATCTGTGTGTAAGGTGCGATATTTTCAACAATGCTTCACTCATGCCACGCCTCCTTCTGCTGAATTTTCCGGACGAACCCGGTTCTTATTTTCAGGGAATAATTTTTTGAGCCATGGAAAAACCTGCGGCAATTCCTTAGAACCCATGATTCCTTCCGGATGAAATTCCATAATCAAAATCAGGATTAACGGAATGATTACCCATTTTAAAATCTGTGCCGGCCTCAGAAGCTCAAGCAGTATCGTAAATACAACCGCTGACAAAACGGAACCGCTTAACGAGCCCATACCGCCAAGGAATACCATTACAAGGGACTCAGTCGACTTCATGATTCCAAAGCTTGAAGGATTTATAAAGCCTAAAAGATGTGCAAAAAGTCCGCCTGCAATTCCAGCCAGAAATGAGCTGAATGTAAATGCAATGAGCTTCATCCGGTTTGTATCTACGGACATGATTTCTGCCGAGATTTCATCATACCGGACAGCACTGATTCCTTTTCCAAGCGTTGAATTCATCAGGAAATATATGGAAAGAACTGACAGCAGCGCAAAAACAAGCCCCCAGATTAAAATCCACGGAACGTCAATTACATCTGACATGCTGTTCATGACGCTCTTCATCCCCATAAGGCCACGGCTTGCACCGACAAGAGGAATGTTGTTTATTGCAGTCGTTACAATAAAGTTTGCCGCAACAGTAATGATTGCAAGATAGTCATCGCGCGTCTTAAATGAAGGGATCGCTACGATAAGGCTTACAAGCATCGCCGCAAGACCGCCAGTCAGAACTGCAATCGGAAAACCGATAATGGAAAGGCCTTCCGGTAAAAGCGCATGTCCCGAAATTGAATTTCCATTCTTAAACAGGACAAGCGAAACAACCGATGACACATAAGCGCCTGTTGCCATAAAGCCGCCGTGGCCGCAGCTGAATTCGCCCATATAGCCGTTTACTACATTCAGGCTCGCAGACATGATTATATTTATACAAATCGTTACGATAATTGTCTGAAGATAATTATTTATGATTCCAAATTTTGCAAGAACAGTAATAAGCAGAATTGAAACAACAGTCATTACAGGCATAATGAACTTTCTCTGCTTTGCCGAAGGATTAAAAGCTGAATCAATCCGGCTGTTTATTTTTCCTAACCATTGCATAACAAATTCTCCTTTACTTAAATCTTTGTGCTCTTGGCAACACCAAAAAATCCAGTCGGCTTAATCGTAAGGATTACAAGCAGAATTACAAACGAAACCAAATCCTTATAGCTTGAAGGCAAAAATGCCGTTACAAATATTTCGATAAATCCAAGTAAAAATCCGCCAATAAACGCGCCCTTTATATCACCAATTCCACCGACAACTGCTGCAATAAAAGCCTTCCATCCGATAATCATTCCCAT
>CACYCX010000174.1 GCA_902772975.1 uncultured Spirochaetaceae bacterium | reverse complement strand
TCATCCAAGCAGCTTAAAAATATGCTTGGAATTAAGAAGTAAGTAAAGTAGAATATAGATAGAGGTACGATTTATGGCAGACGACAAAATTATTCTTAAGGCAGAAGATTTGGATGGATATCTTGTAGAGCAGGATATGAAGGATTTAAAGACTCTGGAAGAAATGTATTCAGAGACTATGAAATATTTTTTTTTGCTTGTCGAGCCAAAGGTAATCGAGCAGTTTGATAAAATGGGTCATGTAATGCAGGATATCTGCAGCCAGCATCCTTCAATTAAAGTCTTTTCTTTTGTTACCGAAGAAGGTTCCCATGCCGAAGCAAGCCGCGTAATCTCAAAGCTCCGCGACATTAAGACTGATCACCATGAATTTGTATATTGGATTCAGCGTGCCTACGAAATGCTTTTCCGTATGGCATATACAGCGCCGCACAGCGAAAAGAAAAATTATATCGTAACTCCAACGCCTGTTAATAATCCGGTTCAGAATTACGCAGTCCACAAGATTCCTGATATCGACGACGAAATCGAGAATTCCGTAATGTGCGTAATGCTCCGCGGCGCTCTTTTACCAAGCATGATTATGTCAAAGGAAATCGAAGAGTATTCTTCAAAAGGATATGTAACTCCGTTTGCGCTTTTCAAGATTAACAGGGATGACACAAAGCATGAATCTGACATGCAGTATATCCTTGACCTAAAGAAGTCTTTCTTCAATCTTAAGGAGCTTGACGGAAAAGATTTGATTTTTGCCGATCCGATGAACGCAACAGGCGGCTCTCTTGTAACAGTAGTAAAATATCTTCAGAGTCAGGGTGTTCGCCCGCGCTCAATTAAATTCTTCAACATTATTTCTTCCCTCAAGGGAAGCCTTAGAATTTCAAGAGCACTCGAAAATGTAACCTGCTACACATTGTGGCTTGACCCTGCACTTAATTCATCTGCATACATCATGCCTGGATTGGGTGATGCGGGCGACCGCCTTAACGGCTGTGACAAAAAGGATAATCCAAGAAACATTATCCGCCTTATTGCTAATTACGGTAGCTCAATCAACGGGCTCTATAATTCACAGCTTGCAAAAATCGAGAGCATGGTTCTTGAGTAGAAAGATTTTATGCGTTCTGCTTTTTGCGGTCGCGCCCTTATTCGTTTCATGCAAAACTGCCGCATTCTACATCCCTGGCGAAAAGTCAATGCGCGTAAAGAATTTGTATGTGGAGTATTATAATCTTGCAGAAGAATTTTATTCCCTTAAAAAATACGATAAGGCAATTCAGTATTATAAGCTTGCGACCGCATATAAGGAAGTACGCGTTTCAGCTTTCTATAAGCTCGGATTGTGCTATGCGCTTAACAAAAACTGGACTGAATCGGAAGCTATATTTTCAAGGCTGTTAAAACGCGATTCAAAAAACGTTACGCTTTTGTGTGATTACGCCTATGTTTTAGCCCAGAGCTCACAATTCGAGCAGGCAGAGCAGGTATACATTTCAATTCTTGCGTCTAATCCTGACTTGCATAAAATCCGTGTCAATTACATTACGGTACTGATGGCAGATAAGAAATTCAGCAGCGCAAAAACAGAGCTTGATTTACTCAAGCAGAAAAATCCCGATGTGGAAGAAATTAAAAATCTTGAAAAGCAGCTTGCCGAGGAATTCGAAAAATTAGAAGACGATCCAAAGCAGAAAAACAAGCAGCTTTAAAACAATCCTGTAATCTTATTTTTCTGCAATGTACTTGCGGTATTTTTCAGGATTAACCCTGAATGCAACAATCGGAGAATCAGCATCAGCGTCAGCATGAATGAGAGCCTGTTCTGCTTCCGTTTCGAGCCTGTCAGCCGACATCAAGCGGAGCGAGCGGGTAGAAATACCAATCGTTGTCTTTGCGTTTGAATTCCATTTATTCAGAATCGACATTATTTCGGTAAAGAGCTTTTCGGCTGTTTCCATTGCCTTGTCAACGTCTTTATTCTGATCAATGATTGCAAAGCCGTCGTTCTTGTATTCAAAAATCAAATCCTTAAACTGGAAGATTTCCTGCAAAAGCTTGCAGATTGCATTGTAGCAGGGTGATTTTTTATCAAGGCCTTGAATGCGAAGAAGCATGAGCGCAAGATCCTGCTCGCTTGAAGCTGAACGAACGAGCTCACTTTCAAGGCGTGATTTAAGGTAGGATTCCCAGCCAAAGCCGCTTTCCGGTGAAAAAAGTCCTTTTGGCGAACCCGGCTCCTCAGCGTTTGAAAAAATATCTGTCTTTGCGCTTTGAGAGCTGGAAGGCTTTTCCGGTTCAGGAATATCATCGCTTGTCTCAAGTGCAATTTCTTCAGGAAGCTCCGCATCAATTTCAGGAAGCGGCTCTTCAGAATCATCTTCTTCAGAACAGCTTTCTCCTTTTTCAGAAGCTTCTTCCTTTACAGAATAATTTTCTTCCGGAAGCTCAGGCGATATTTCAGGCTGTTCGTTTTCTTCAGATTCACTTTGTTCTTTTTCAGAATCGCTTTCCGCAGGAGCCTTGTAAGCGTTTTCCATTGCGTAATAATCAATGTCGCTTTCATCATCCTTTGCAATCTGAGCCTCAAAGTCATCCTTTTCCTGCTCGTCATTGTTAAGGAAATTCATTTCATCCTGATTTGTGTATTCGTCGATGCTTTCCTTGCTTTCAGAAGCTTCTTCCTGTTCCTGACCGACATCAATATCAGAAATCCTGTTTTCAGAATATTCCTCAGGAATGTTGTCCTTGTTGAATTTTACTTTTGAAAGGTCAACGCCGTCATCTCTTGAGTCAGAAAGATAAAGGTAAAGAAGGCAGATTGCAGCTCCCAAAGTTCCTGCAAGCACCAGGATGAATGCAAGACGAGCCCTTCTGTAAATCATAAGCGGAGTTACGGTGTAAATATCGGCAGAAAGATTGATTATTGCCGTATTTGAGACTGTAATGTTTGCGCGGTATGGCTTAACGAAAATTGAGGAAGAGGCAGATGGTACTTCCGGGAATGAATAAATGTCAGTTCCGTTTACCGAAAGGCGTACGCTCCTGTAAATCTCGGGCGAGCCGACTGCATTGTTAAAAAGTGTTATGAATTCCATTGAGTTGTATGGAAGTGTTCCCGAAGCCTCGGCGGTTTTAGCTGAAAGCTTGTCAAATCGTGTGTCTGCTGCTTCAAGTCCTGAACGGTAATCTGAATAAACGCCTGATATAAAAGTTATGATTGTTACGATAAAAATGCAGCAAATGAGCAGTGCTGCAACTGAAATTCCCTTCCTCTTCATATTCTAGTATTATAACGCAGAATTTTTGTGTATGCAAGTTGAACAAGCGTTGTTAAGTCTTTTTGTATTTCAGGATTTTTTTCGATTAAATAGGCGATATAGGGTAGCGCAATCTGAATGTAAGGATTGTCGCGCGTAATCTTTAATTTCTCCGGTGGAAGCTTTATATTTTGAGAAATTGCATTTTTAAAGGCTTCACCATCAAATTCGTTATCAAGCGTAGGTTCGTAACTGGCGCAAGGGGAATTAGATTTACAT
>CACYCX010000173.1 GCA_902772975.1 uncultured Spirochaetaceae bacterium | reverse complement strand
GTGAAATAATTTTGTTGAATTTATGATTTACGGCAACATGATTTGAATAAATTTTCCTTAGCAATACAGGAACAGGCGTCTGAGAATTTTCAATTGAAGAATCATTAACGCATGAAGTCTTAAATCTATCCCATGTTATGAATTTATCTTTTTGTATTGCGCGGAAGCTCTCTGACAGTTTTTTTTCCTCTTCAGTTCTGCTTCCAAAAAATTCTTCAGGATGGAAGACAATGCGCTCCATCCAGGAATCACTTACTACACTTGACGGGAATATAAAAACAACGGAAGGATCCTTTAATCCTTCCGCGAGTATTGAGCGAATATTTTCTATTTCTTTCATCTTTAAATATTTACAGCGGCATCAAGCGCAATCTGAATCATATTTGTAAATGTCTTTTCGCGTTCTTCCGAAGTTGTGGCTTCATTCGTAATCAGATGATCGCTTACGGTAAGGATTGCAAGTGCGCGCCTCTTGTATTTTGCGGCAAGCGTAAACAATTCAGCTGCCTCCATCTCTACGCCGAGCACGCCCCACTTCTGCCAGATTTTCCAGTTTGAATTTTCATCATAGAACAAATCTGAAGAAATGCATTTTCCTACATGGAACGGAATTCCTTTTGCCTTTGCAGCTTCGTATGCCTTCATCAAAAGCTCAAAGTCTGATGTAGGCGCAAAGTGAAGTGAACCGAAGCGCTGATTTAAAAGTGAAGAATCAGAGCAGGCTGCGTTTACAAGAATAGTATCCTTAACCTTGATGTCTTCCTGAAGTCCGCCGCATGTTCCAACACGGATTGCATTCTGAACTCCATAAAAATCAAAAAGCTCGTTTACATAAATGGATAGAGACGGCTGTCCCATTCCAGTTCCCTGAACAGAAACAGGCTTTCCCTTATATGTTCCAGTAAATCCATACATGCCGCGAACTTCGTTATAGCATTTTGGATTTTCAAGAAAAGTCTCTGCAATAAATTTTGCGCGGAGAGGATCTCCCGGCAGCAATACTGATGGAGCAATTGCTCCTTTTGGTGCGTTAATATGTATACTCATAAATTAATTATACCACAAAAACTGCTGATCGTAAAATAAAAATCGGAAAAATTAAAAATATTGCGTATATCGTCAGCGTATTGCAGCATAAACGCATATTGGTATCAGTGTCATATTGGTATCAGGTGACACAATTTTCAAAGTCGTGTACAATTCCAGTTCACACGGGAAATTATTATGGAACTATATGTTGTACGGCACGGCACTACTGACTGGAACGCGGAAAAAAGATTTCAGGGTGCGCGAGATATTGAACTGAATCAAAACGGACGCATTCTGGCTTCTGAACTCGGAAAACGGCTTGACGAGGCAGGAATTGATTTTGACTGCATCTACTCTTCTCCGCTTATCAGGGCTTACGAAACTGCATGCCTTATCCGCGGACACAAAACTTATCCTGTCATCAGAAACGAGCTCCTTACAGAAATCAGTTTTGGCGGACTTGAAGGAATTCCGTATAAAGAATGGATTAGCACTGACCATCCCAGAAAATATTTTTTTACGGAGCCGGGCCGATATGTTCCTCCTGAAGGCGGAGAAACACTGGAATCTGTCTGCGAGCGCACAAGAAAATTCGTTCAGACAGTTATTGAGCCGCTTCAAAAATCAAAACCCGATTCACGGATAATGATTGTAGCACACGGCGCTCTTCTTGCCGGAATGATATGCTATCTCGAAGGGCACGGCGTTGACAATTACTGGGGAACCGGCCTTAAAGGAAATTGCGAGGAAGCAGTCTATAATTTTGACGGCACTAAATGGACCAAAACACACGAGGATAAAGTTCACAACAATCCGTATGAATCTGAGTAAAGACATTTAAGAATATTTGCACAGAAAATGCTTCTGTTGAACAAGTAAAAGAAATTGTCGCCCATCCCGCCACAGCACAAGCTTGACCGGTACGGTTTGACCACCTTCCCCTGTTGGAACGGGGCAATTCTGACCAACCATTGCTGGCCGCAAGCGTCAATTACCATACTTTAACACACAACTATGCAATGTACTGCTATAATTTGCCGCAGTCAAATCGGATGAAGACAAACTTCCTTGCAAAGTACTGCCGTTCGAAGAATATTTTTTCCATTTGTCTTTC
>CACYCX010000172.1 GCA_902772975.1 uncultured Spirochaetaceae bacterium | reverse complement strand
TTATTTCTGTCGGAATAAGCAGTACGTTCCGTGTCATTGTAATGAAGCGCTCCCTTGAAAGCGGAACCTTCCGTGCCCTTGGAATGAAGCCTTCCGGCCTTATGCTGCTTTATTTTACAGAGGTCCTGCTGCTTTTGCTTTCGGGAATTATATCGGGATTTATAGTATCGCTTGTAATAGTAAAGATTGCGTCATTGTTTAATCTTTCATTTATTTCGGGATTTGATATTTTCCTTACAGGCGGAAACTTTGCACCGGTTCTTTCTCCTTTCAAGATGATTTCCCTTATCGGAATTATTCTAGTAACCACATTGGGATCGGTGTTGTTTACATTACGTAAACTGATTCACATCAGTCCTGTGGGCGCGATTGCCGCTACGGTCTGATTCACGTTTTTATCAGAGGTGATTTTATGAAAAAGACAATATTTATGATTATGACGGCAGTTTTGGCATTGTTTTCTGCGTCAGCCGAGGGGCTTACAAAAAATGATGCACTTTCTGTTCTGAAAAAGGTAGATGAAAATACATCTTACATGGGCGTTGATTTTAAGGCCGATTATGTAATGGTTCAGGAAAAGCCGGGCGGAAGTAAATCATATACTAACGCAACAATGTACAGGCGCGATTCTAAATCAATGTATACAATCCTCATTACAGGACCTGAAGCTGATAAGGGGAAGGGCTATGTTCAGTATGACAACAATATCTGGATGTACGACCCGCATGACAGGCAGTTTACATATACTTCTGCAAAGAACAGGTTCAACAATACAAACCTTAATAACGGCGACCTTGCTCCGCAGAATTATTCAAAGAATTACACTATGGAAAAGTTTGGCGAAGTAAAGCTCGGAAAATACAACTGTGTTTATTTTGAGCTTAAGGCAACTGCCAAGAATGTTGAATATCCGATAGTAAAGCTCTGGGTTTCCAAGGATGATAACCTGCTTCGTAAGAGGGAAGATTACAGCCTTTCAGAACAGCTTCTGCGAACGACTGCAATTCCGAGCTACCAGCCGCCGATTCAGGGACATGTGGTTCCTGCCGGTATGCTTGTAATTGACAATCTTCGCGGTCAGAAAATCGACGGAAAAATGCAGTACGAGAAAACTCAGATTACAGTTTCAAATGTATCTTTTCAAAAGCAGGGAGATATTGTATACTCAAAGCAATTTCTTGAAAATATGAGTTTGTAATGAAAAAGTTCTTTCGGCAGGTACTTGTATCTGCCCTGTGTTTGGCAGCCTGCTTTTCTGTAACGGCGCAGGATTCTGAAGATATCGATGATTTGTTTAATTCTTCAGAGGATCTTGACCAGCCTGTCATAACTGAAAAAAATGAAGAGCCTGTTGAAAAGTCGTCCGATGACCAGAAGCGTGGAATTACCTGGTTGGGCGACCTTTCGTCTAAACTGGGCGGAAATATATGGTTTGTTCCAAGAAATCAGGAACCGGGCGCTGTGTTCAACAATAAGCTCGGTTTTATGTCCAATACTCAGGACGGCTGGTTCCATATGGAAGGCTCAATCCTTGCACAATTCCCGCAAATGCAGCTCGGCCTTTACGAGCTTTTCTTCAATTATATGCCGTATCAGCGCATGACGATTACGGCGGGAAGAAAGGACGTTATCTGGGGACCAAATCATCTTCTTGATACGAATATTCTTGACGACCAGAGCGATAAGGAAGTTGAAGCTGATGAAATTCTTTACAAGCGTGACCGTAAGATTGAAGACTCAAAATTTACTGTCGGCGTAATCATTCCGTTCCCGCCGTACATTACGATAAGCGGCTATGCGTTTTACAGTGACTATTCTGGTAACTGGAATGTAGGTCCGAATGATGTTTCTTATGCTGCAAAAGTAGACACTAAAATCTGGCGCTTTTCAATAAGCGTGTTTACAAAAAGCTGGGCGTATGATGATCCTAAGGCATATGATCCGGCGCTCGGTTGTGATGTTGAATTTAATCCGTTTGACTTTACTATGTACAAAAGCGATATTTACGGCCAGTATGTATATC
>CACYCX010000171.1 GCA_902772975.1 uncultured Spirochaetaceae bacterium | reverse complement strand
TTTTCCCGGGTCCATTAGATTTTCATCTTCGTTTGTAGAAATTGACCAGTTGACGTGTTTACCCGAACCGTTGACGCCAGCAAATGGTTTTTCATGCAAAAGGCAGACAAGTCCGTGACGGCGTGCAACTTTTTTCATAATTTCCATAGTAAGCTGATTCTGGTCTGCGGAAACATTACTGATGGCATAAATAGGAGCCATTTCATGCTGGGCTGGAGCGGCTTCGTTGTGTTCGGTCTTGGCAGGAATTCCAAGCTTCCAGAGTTCATTGTTTAAATCTTCCATGTATTCATTTACGCGGAGTTTTAATGCACCAAAATACTGGTCGTCCATTTCCTGACCTTTTGGTGGCTTTGAACCGAAGAGTGTGCGGCCTGTCATGCGAAGGTCCTTGCGCTGGTTGTATAATTTTTCGTCAATTAAAAAGTATTCCTGTTCAGCACCGATTGAAGAAACAACGCGTTTTACTGTTCTGTTGCCGAACATGCGCAAAATACGAACGGACTGTTTGCTGATTGACTGCATGGAACGTAAAAGCGGAGTTTTTTTGTCCAATGCTTCGCCGGTGTACGAGCAGTATGCAGTCGGGATACAAAGGGAATGTTCTTTTACAAATGCGAATGCAGTTGGATCCCAAACCGTGTAGCCGCGGGCTTCAAAAGTTGCACGTGTTCCGCCGGACGGAAAAGAAGATGCATCAGGTTCACCTTTTGTAAGTTCCTTTCCGCTAAGACTCATAATAACGCCGCCGTCATTTGTCGGCACAATAAAACTGTCGTGTTTTTCGTCAGTAATTCCTGTAAGCGGCTGGAACCAGTGGGTATAGTGGGTTGCGCCTTTTTCAATGGCCCATTCTTTCATTGCGTGGGCAACCTGATTGGCAACGTCAAGTTCAAGCGGCGTTCCGTCTTCAATTGTCTTTTTCAATGCCCTGAAAGTATCTTTTGGCAGGCGTTCCTGCATAACCTTCAAATTAAATACATTTGATCCAAAAAAATCCTGTAATTTCTGCATAAAGTTCCCTCTGATTTTGTGCCGGTTTGTGCACTTTGTGCTGACCTTGATGCTTCGTTAATGCCGCGCCGTTGCCTTTAAATTATGTATGCAGCATTTATAACTGTTTACTGTAAAAGTGTCAATAAAATTAATAAAAATGCCAAAAAATTACCCAATTTACAGTAAAAGAGGGTAAAATGCAGAGAATATTGCCTGTTTTTTAAGTAATTTGCAGTATCTGGCTTTTTAAACCAAAAAACTTATTGTTTTTCTAACCTGCCAATCTGTTCTATTAGCGAAAAAGGAGTCACATTGTAGCTGCCGCTCATTTTACCTGCGGCAAGGGCGTGGGCAAGACTTGCATTTTTTGCAGCTTCAAAGGGAGAATAGCCCTGGGCCAAAAGCGATGCAATAAGACCAGCAAGAACATCCCCGGAACCACCTTTTGCAATACAGCTGTCGCCAAACGGATTTATAAAAGTTTTGACTTTGCAGTCTTTTTCATCGCTGCCATCTTTACAGGTTATGCAAACATTTGCCCCTTTTAAAAGAAGCACGCAATACGGATAGTTTTTTACAAAGGTTTTGCTAAGATTGATTCTGTCCTTAACGATTTCTGCAACAGAAAAATCGCCAAAGCCTGTAAGATTTAACAATGAAGAAAATTCCTTAGGATGCGGAGTAAGCACAAGAGGTGTTTTATCAAGATTTGATTTTTCCAGAAACTGGACAATTTCTTTTCGGCTGAACATGTCTGCATCAAAGACAATAGGAATGTATTTTTCTTTCGAGCTTTTATTTGTTCCGTCGCGGTCTAATGCGGCACCTGTCTGTCTTGCAAAAAGTTCAGAAAGGAATTTTCCGGCAGATACAGAATTAACGCCAAGCCCCATGCCGGCGGCAATGGCTTTAGTATTTTTTGGCAGTCCAGGCGACTGCATAAGCTGTACAGGGCAGGCAACAGGAAGTTCGCCGTCTATGCAAATTGCAGAACAGGCTTCGCTTGTTGCAGAGGTTTCAGCCTTTTGAAGTTTTTCAGTCAAAACCAAAGTCACAAGTCCTGAGCCAAATTCAAAAGCCGCAGTTCCAGCAATTATAGCAGCTCCTGGTTTTTCTCCGCAAATGATTGCCGTATGGCCAAAGCTTCCTTTATTGGCATTCTGTTTTTTGCGTACCGGTAAGACTAAATCTGATTTTTCAAGAACAAAGGCATCAGGCTCTACAGAAGAATCAGATGTTTCGAATAATTGGCCCGATACACCTAAATCAGCACAGATAATTTTGCCGCAAAAATCCTTGGCAAAATCGCTGTACAAGGCGGTTTTTAAAGCACCCATTGTTACTGTAATATCTGCTTTGAAGGCAAGTGGTTCTGAATTATCGGGCTGATTTGCTGTTACTGTTTCTATAAAACCATTTGAATCGATTCCGCTTGGAATGTCGCAGGCTATTTTACATGCATCGCTTTTATTTACATGTTCCAGAAGACAGGCGGTGACGGCGTCAAGTTTTCCATGAAAGCCGCTGCCGTAAATACAGTCAACAATTATATCAGCTGATTTTAAAGCGCCTCTTATCGTTTCGTCCGATTCCAAGCCGCTTTCAGATTCCTGAGGCAGCTGAAAGATTTTTACACCGGCTTTTTGTGCGCGTTCTGCCTGCAAAATGCACATCGCACTTTTTGCAGGCTTTACAGCAAATACAGAAACGTTGATTCTGCAAGAAAACCCGCCCGAATTTTTACCTGCAATACGTCTGGCAAGTACATAGCCGTCACCGCCGTTATTGCCGCTTCCGCACAGAATCAGAACGGAAAAACCTTTTTTTTTGCCGTTAAAAAACTCATGGTCAGCGGCACAGGAAAAAACTGCGCTTTCCAGTGCGGAAGCGGCATTTTCCATCATAATATCTTCCGTTAGACCGAATTTTTCTACGGTTGCCTTGTCTAAAAGCCTTGTATCCTTAAAAAGTTTCTGCATAAAACTATAAAAATAATAAACCTGAAATTCCTGCCGGAATCAGATAAAATGAAAAATAAAAAAGTTTGCCTTTTTTAATCAATTTAATAAGAAGACTCAGTGCAACATAACCTGAAACAAAAGCTGCAATACAGCCTGCAGCCAGCGGCATAAATCCTACGGAAGAAGCAACTTCGCCTAAATCTTTTGCTTCAAGCAGGAAAGCACCAAAAATTGCCGGGATTGAAACAATGAACGAAAAATCGCCTGCATCTTTGCTGTCTACGCCGCACGCAAGAGCGCCTGTAATTGTTGAGCCGGAGCGCGATATGCCGGGCAAAGTTCCAAAACCCTGCATTAAGCCTATTATAATTGACTGCTTTACAGAAATTCCTTTTGATTTTCCGCTAATTTCAGAAGAAATCCTGCCGCTGATAATTTTAGAAAAAATAAGCAGAGCGCCTGTAACAATAAATCCCGCACAAACGTATTTTGCACTCAAATCCGGAATAAATTTACTTGTAAAAATGCCAATCACACCGGTAATTAATGTTGCAACGATAACGGCAATAATCGTCATCTGGCTTAATTTCTGTGTACCGCAAAGTCCGTCGTCAGGATTTTCAGCGATTTTAGAAGTTCTGCGCGTTATTACGCAGAAAAAAACACAAATCAGCTTATACAGTTTTTTTCTATAATAAATGATTACTGCGAGCAAGGTTGCAAGGTGCAGCATTACATCAAAAACTAAAGGAAGGTCATCCAAAGCAAAAAGATGCTGCGCAACTGCCAGATGTCCGGAAGAAGAAATCGGAAGGAATTCAGCGATTCCCTGTAAAAGACCTAAAAAAATACTTTGAAAAATTGTCATGGATAAACTATAACACTTTTTTTGTTCGAGTGTCGAGTTTTGACAAATCACAAATTCATTGCTATATTATTATTGTGAAGTCGGAAGCAGTTCCGGCTTTTCCTGTTTTTACCGGTCATAACAATCTTCTTCCTTCCTAGATGACCAATTCTCCCTAGTTAGATTTATGATTCATCCTAGCTAGATTAGCTGTACACTCTAGCTAGAGTATACTCCCTATTACGGGCGTATTAATATCCCTGTTACTGTCGTATTAATGTCCCTCTTTCTACCGTATTTATATCCCTGTTTCTGTCGTATGAATATCCCTTTTCCAGCGATATTTACGCCTCTCTTCTAATGATACTTACGTCACTTAATAGCTTGTAACTATGTTAGCTGCAGCCTTAAAACTAACATAACAAAGCCTGCTGATTTAAGGAGAATTGTATGCCGGGAAATGTTTTTATTTGTCTTTCTTTGGTTTCTTTTCGGGCAGTTCTGTATGCATGCCTTCCAGTAATTCTGCAATCAAGTCCGTATCTTCAAATCTGTCGAATACGTGCATAAGTGTTTTTGAACCTTCATAAGGAAAACGCAGTTCTGAGTCCGCAAGAAGTCTGTCCGATGTCGGCGTTCTTTTTAGAAACAGTTCATTATCACAAACGTCACCGATCAGCTTACCGTTAAAATATACAAGGTATCCGCCCATCATAGGTTTTATGACAATATCACCGGCTGAGGAAAAACTATCACGTACA
>CACYCX010000170.1 GCA_902772975.1 uncultured Spirochaetaceae bacterium | reverse complement strand
GAGCTGTCAAGACCAGAACCGACTGCGCCGTCAACCACAACATTGTATGTTCCTGCCGTTGTAAGGCTTGAAATGTAAGCGGCTGCGGCATCGGCAGTCCTGTCGTTTGTAATTGAAATAGAGACGTCATGATCAACATCAAGGTAAGTAGCCTTAATCTTAAGAATGTATGTATCTTCATGATTCTGTACCGGAATCGTTACTGTTATAGTTCCGTCAGAAGCAACCGCAGGCGTAATGTCAGAACCAACCTTTGAGCCGCCGCACCACAGGCTGCAAGTCCATGTAACCTTGGCTCCGTTTCCTGCGTCTTCACCTGTATCCCCTACAGTAAGGGTTCTATCTGAATTATGCTTAAGTAAAGTCTCAGTTCCGTCAGATTCTTTTCGGTTAATGACAGAGTTGATTATATATGTCTTCGGCTGACCAAGATACATTCCACATGGCGCACTTCCATCCGCATTTTTAAGTGAAATATCAAATGTGTAGTCCATGCTGCTGTAGCTTCCGCCAGAGCCTACGGCAAACGCCGCTTCAGTTCCGTTATATGTAATTGCATAGCCGTTTTCGCTTACAAAGATTGCGCCCGGTTTTGCAGTATTGTCAGTGCCGTATTTGTAATTTTCAGTAAAGTTTACAGGATGTCCGATTGTCGGTTCTCCATCAGTTGCAAAGGTTCCATATACGCCGATTTTACTTCCTGAAATATCATCATCTACTTTTATTACCCGACCTGCAGTAAGATAAACATTTGAAGCATTTCCACCATTTTTAGTATTGCTGATTATCGTAACTTTTCCAGAAATTGTAAGGTCTGCTCCGTTATAGATACCTCCGCCAGTATATTCAGCGCCATTATCTCCACAATGGTTGTTTTGTATTGAAACATTCGTAAGATTTGTAACTGCCTTATTGATAATTGCACCACCATCTTGTGCAGCAACGTTACTGTAAATCTTAGCCTGTGCAGAAGAAGAACTTCCTTTAATGTTTAATGTAGCGCCTGTGTTATTGAAAATAGCACCAGCATATCCAGATGCCTTGTTACCGTATATTTCGACATCTGTAAGTGTTACTGTACCACCATTGTAAATTGCACCACCGTGAGAATAAGCTGCCATCACACCAGTATTCGTAACACCTAGTGCTTCGTTTCCGTATATAGAACCGCCAGTCATAGTAAATGACGCTGACGGCATTACGCCTACACCAGCTCCATTTTGGGTTATATCTGTATTATTAACACCGTTTTTGTAAATCCTACAGTTCTGAGTACAGGTAACAGCCCCGCTTTCAACCGCAATACCGCATGTCTTATTGTCGTGTACTGCAACATTTGTAAGGTTTACAGTTCCCTTACAATATAATCCCATTGAAGTAGAATTGTAGAATTCGCAGTTTGTAATTGTCTTAGCTTTTGAGCTGTCAAGATTTGCGCAGTCAAGTACATTTCTGCTGTCGAACTTAAGGTTTTCAAGCTGAACTGCAGAAGCACCTGCATCAAAAATATAATGAGTTCCGCTTGAAGGCGCTGTTCCCGGAGAAAGCGTATATGTTCCGCCATAACCGACAATCTTGATTGTTTTACCAGAAACTGATGACGGCACAGAAATCATTGCATTTGAACTGCCCCATTCAAAGTCATCAGGAGTAGTAAGGTTACCCATTACACGGATTTCACAGATTTCAGCAGATTCATAATCGCCGCCTGATACAGCTCCATCTGCAAAACGATCGATTGCCTTCTGAACAGTGCGTAACGGACTTAACTTTGCACCATTGTTTGCCGTATCATCTCCGTCTTCGCGTACATAGAAAAGCGCAGGCTGTGTAATATGAATGCCTTCAACATCAGAAATATCGCTTGTGATGTAGTAATCGCGGCTTGCGGTAGCCCAGATTTTATAGTTACCCTTTGGAACAAAAATAGATGCGTAGCCGCCCGGAGAAACTGTTACTTTGTTCGACATTGAGGACTTTGTTCCATTATAGAAGACATTTTTATTGCCAGTCTCTTCGATGGTATAGCTGATTCTTACAGGACCACCGCATGGAGAGCCGTCCGTTTTACAAAGTCCGTCATGCGAAACCTTAAGTTCAAAAAGACCGGAGTCAGCATCAGAGGCATAAGTTCCGGCAGCCGTGTATTCCGGCGCATTAAGCTGCTTTGCCTGATTTGAAATTGCAACAGGAGAAGTAAGACCGTCATCATCTTCTGTTGTAAGGGTACAGGTCGTTACTATATCAGGCATAAATTTCCAGTCTGTAGTCCAGTAAACAGGCTTGTATGAAGAAGAAGGATATTTAGTTCCGTCGAAAGAAAAATCACCAGCTGAAAGCGTTGTCATTCCTGAAGGTGCAGTGGTAGAAAAACGGCTGTCCAAATCACTAGCAGGATAGCTCCAGCTTCCGTCATCGGGATCCTGCACCGCAGTCTTATAAATTGAACCGTTGTTAAAATAAAGCTTTTCGCCGTTAACATGGATTATGCGCAGGTCATTTTCGTCAAGCGGGAAAGCAGATGTATTCGGAAGGAAAAAACATACAACATATGTTGCATTGTCATAATCAGAGGATGAAGCCTGGAAGCAGGCGCCAAGTACCGGAGTCGGCGGCGTGTCAGCGTGAAGCACTACCGGGAAAGAAGCAAAGTCGCGTCCTGAAACAGGCTCCCTTACGGTAATCTCACCTGATATGTCGTTTCCGCCTTTATGCCCGGCATCAATCTTTTCAAGAAAATCCTTTGAGAATGTCAAGGTTCCGCTTGTCGTGTCACTTGACTGCGTAAAGCTCACTGCGCCTGATACGGAAGATGCCTCCGACGACGATTCACCGTTATTGAATTTATATCCGAAATCAAGCTTGTATTCCTGAGGGTTACGGATATTGAATGTAAGAGTTGTAGATTCAATTGAAGGAACACAGAGAATGCCCGAGCTGTTGTTCACGCCGGCCGGATATGCAATGTTTTCGATTGCGGCCGTGTTTGTATATTCCTCAAAAAATTTATGGATAGGCTCGTTCATGAATTCACATGAAACAAAAAGAGAAGCCGTTAATGTATAAAATGCTGTCAAAAGAACTAGAGTTAAGCACCTGGAGAAAATCTGCACATGACAAGAGTTTAAACCTTTTTTACTCATATACAGAAAATACTAACACAGTATCACTCTAATTTCAACTGTCGCACCTGAATTTGCTCCACTCTAGAAGAGGTCACTCATAAAGTAAAGTTTTCCCCGCTTAAGGTCGCCTGTCTTAATCTTTGAATCAAGTTTTTCAAGTGCGTGAACGGCGCCCATTGCAAAGCCCTCGCGGCTCCGGGCACGGTGTGTAATTTCGATTGTGTCTGCCTTGCTGTCAAAGAAAACAGTATGAGTTCCCGGAACATTGCCGCAACGCGTAGAAGAAACATGAAGCTGGTTTGCAGCCGGACGCTCATGGAAAGCGTCTGTTACGATTTCTGTTTTCTTTTTTGTGTTTGCGAGAATATGATTTGCAATTTCAAGGGCAGTTCCGCTCGGGCTGTCCGCCTTCTGATTATGGTGCATTTCCCATGTTGAAATATCGTATTCAGGGAACGCTTCCAGAACCTTTACGGCTTCCTCAATAATTTTATATAGCATGTTTACGCCGATTGAAAAATTAGCCGAAGTCATAATCACACCGCCGCAGTCAGCTGCAAGCTTTTTAACTTCATCATGCTTGTCGTTCCAGCCCGTAGTTCCTACAACAAGAGGAAGTCCAAGCGGAAGAAGCGCCTTGATGTTTCCCATTACGGCAGTCGGATGGCTGAATTCAATTATTCCCTCTGCCCCGCTTGACTTTACGGCACGGGCAACGGCTTCGTAATCGCCGACCGGAACCTTTACTGATGCGTCTTCAGAGGCAACATCGATTGTGGCAACAACTTCATGCCCAAAAGATTTTGCACATTCGCAAATCATATGCCCCATCTTTCCGTATCCAACCATCGCAATTTTCATAACGCTTCTCCCTTTATCCTATCCTTAAAAAAACTTATCCGAAATATGCCTTGTGCAAAGTCTTAACGGCCTTGTCCGCTTCATCATCATTAACGATAAGACTGATGTTGACCTTTGACGCACCCTGAGAAATCATCTGAACCTTAATTCCTTCCTTTGAAAGTGAAGCAAGTCCCTGAGACAAAATCTCGCTTGATTCAGAAGCATCGCACACGATCGTAACGATAGTCTTTCCAGTCTTTACGTGAACATCACTTGCGCGCGACAAATCTTCCACAAGGCCTGTCAAATCTGCCTTTGTATTTACGGTAAGCGAAACAGAAACCTCAGACGTTGCAATCAAATCAATGCTGATATTCCATTTGAGGAACTGATTGAAAATATGAGCCAGGAACCCGGCCGCCCCGAACATTCTTGTGGAAACGATATCAATAAGGCTTACATGCTTTACCGAAGTAATTGCGCACACAGGAGCGGTATTTCCAGAATGCTTGTTTACGATAATCGAGCCCGGGCTTTCGATATTGTATGAATTCTTTACGCGGACTGGGACGCCCGTCTTGATGCACGGAATCATTGAGCGCGGATGAAGGACCTGAGCGCCGAACATTGCAAGCTCCTGTGCTTCCTCGTATGTTACCTCAGGCACCGTATGGGCATCCGGGCAAAGACGAGGATCCGTAGTCATAATGCCGTCTACATCCTTCCAGGTCTGGATTTCTTCTGCCTTAAGCGCGCTTCCAATCATCGTTGCAGAAAGGTCAGAACCGCCGCGGCCCAAAGTCGTAATATTGCCCTTTTTATCTTTTGCAATAAAGCCTGTTACAATCGGAATTGAATTGGAAACGCCGTCACGATAAGAGCCGAGAGCGCGCGGAATGTTTTCCCAAACCTCGTCCAAAAGCTCCGCCGACATAAAATCGCTGTCACTTACAATTCCTATATCCCATGCATCGTAGAATGCAGCCGGGATTCCTTCCTTTTCGAGGAATGCAGCCATCATGCGCACAGACATTCTCTCACCAAACGAAACAAGATAATCGCGTGTGCGTTTAGTAAGTTCTTTTATCATTGTAATTCCGGTAAGGAGCTTTGAAAGCTCATCCAGAAGGTCGTCAATAGCGGGGACATTTATGCCAAGTTCGACGGCTGTATCTCTGTGGAG
>CACYCX010000169.1 GCA_902772975.1 uncultured Spirochaetaceae bacterium | reverse complement strand
GCTTTTGAACAATGCGCTGGAACACGGAAACCTTGAAATTTCTTACGATGAAAAAACTCAGTGGATGGCAGAGCACGGCGACATCATTTCGCTGATTACAAGAAAGAACCGCGACCCGCGCTACGAAAAGCGCCGCATTACGATTTCGTATTCAATCGGCGAAAAGATTTCGAGCTTTTCAATCCGCGATGACGGAAACGGATTTGACTGGCGCAAGGTTATGGCTGAAAAGCAGGATGACGAACTGGCCCTGCATGGACGAGGCATCTCGCTTTCGCGCGGGCTTGTAGATTCAGTTACATATAACGAGAAAGGAAATCAGGTTACCGTAAGGATTAAAAACCAGCAGAACACCTCAAATACAATTCCAGGCGTAATGAAGCCGTTTGAAACACTGACATTTAAGGACAAGCAGCTTATTTGCCGCGAAAACGAACCGTCCAATGATTTGTACTTTATCGTTGCAGGTCGCTATGCAGTTTATTCCGGAAGAAAGCTTATTTCCGTTCTTACGCCAAACGACATGTTCATCGGTGAAATGGCATTTCTTTTGAACAACAAGCGCTCGGCAACTGTTCTTGCTTCAGGAAACTGCCGCCTTATCAGGATTCCAAAGATTGACTTTTTGAATATGATCCGAAAAAATCCTCACTACGGAATTTTCCTTTCAAAGATGCTTGCACAGCGTCTTTACAATCAGACTCAGAAAAACGTTTCCCTTAACAAGCAGCTTATGGAGCTTAAGGGAACGATGGACAAATAAGAATGTCACTTAACTGCAACGAAATAAATTTAATCTTAAGCGAGCTGGATTTAGAAGGAAGCTTTATTCAGGACATCATCCAGCCCGGTTATGATTCAATCGCCTTTTACACTTACAAAAACGGAAGTGCAAAAACAGTGCTTGTCTGTACTGCCGCAGGCGCAAGCCGCATAAACGAAACGCGGCGGCGGATTCCCAAAAACGAAAAGCCACTGCGCTTTATGGAATTCTTAAAATCAAAAATCCGCGGCGCAAAAATAACATCGTGCAGACAAATCCGGCTTGAGCGAATCGTAAAGCTTGAGCTGTCTCACGGCGATGAAAATTTCATAATGTACATCCGCCTCTGGAGCAACGCCGGAAACATTATTTTATGCGATACGCAGAATAATATTCTGGACACGATGTTCCGCCGCCCTGCCAAAAACGAAGTTACAGGCGGTCTGTTTGTAGAGCCGGAAGAAAATCCTGACAAAGTTCAGAAAGAATTTCCGGTGCGCGATTTTAGCGAGCTTGGTGAATTAAAGTCGTTTAACGAAAAAGTTGACGTATGGTACAGCGAGCACGCCGCGGCATTATCAAGGGAATCTCTTCTTGAAAAAGCAGAAAAATGGTATACGGCGCGGCATTCCCGCCAGCTGAATGCACTGGAGCGGCTCCGGGCAAAACGGGAAAGCTTTTCTCTTTCGGCGCAAAAAAAACATCAGGGCGATCTTATTCTGGCGTTCGGCCACTTAATCGACGGCAAATCTGAATTTTTGGAATGCGAGGATTGCGAAACAGGAAATACTGTACGGATAAAAATTGATCCTAAAAAAAGTGCTCACGAAAACGCGGCCGTGTATTATGACCTTTATAAAAAAGAGGCGTCCGGTTTTGAAGAGCTTGAATCAGAAATCGCTCTTGCGGAGAAAAAACTCAGCGCCCTTGAAAAGGCATATAACGATATCCTTACTGAAAAAAATCCTGTACGCATCGAGCAGCTTCTCCGAAAGGATACTACGCCCAAACAGCAGCAGAAAAAAACTCATCCCGGACTTGATTATACGGTAAACGGCTGGTACATTCTTGTAGGCCGCGATGCAAACGAAAACGACGAGCTTTTGCGCCATCACGTTAAGGGAAGCGACATGTGGCTTCATACAAGGGATTGTCCGGGCGGCTACATATTCATCAAATACAGGGCAGGCAAAACCGTTCCCCTCGATATTCTTCTTGATGCAGGAAACCTTGCCGTCTATTATTCAAAAGCACGCGCTGCAAGAAAAGCAGACTTGTATTATACTCAGGTAAAAAATCTGCGCCGCGCAAAAAACGGTCCTAAGGGGCTTGTACTTCCGTCTCACGAAAAAAACATTACGATTGAGCTTGATGAAAAGCGTCTTAAGCGGCTTGATTCATTAAGGCAGGAAGCTGAAGGCATATAAAGGCAGCCTGAGACACACAACCTGATTCCTTGAAATAAACGGAGTTTTGACTATAATTAAAGACATATGAAAATTTCAGATATAATCAAAAATAAAAAAGTAACTCTTTCATTTGAAGTATTTCCTCCAAAGCAGGAAGCAAATTTTAAAAACATTTCGTCAACGATAAGCGAACTGGCCGCGCTCAAACCGGATTTTATAAGCGTAACATACGGAGCCGGCGGATCAACTCAGGTACACACGACTGAAATCACAAAGATAATTCAGGATTCAAATGTATCTGCCTTAACTCACCTTACCTGCGTAAACGCAACAAAAGAAAAGATTTCAGAAATCGCCGGCGACATGAAGGCTAAGGGCATAGAAAATATCCTTGCATTGCGCGGCGACATTCCGGAAGGCTTAACGAGCGAACAGGCAACGGACGGCGGCTACAGGCATGCATCCGAGCTTACCGCATTCTTAAAACAGCAGGGCTTTTGTGTTGGAGGCGCCTGTTATCCTGAAGGACATCCTGAATCAAAAAACAGAATCGATGACATCGAAAAGCTCAAATATAAAGTAGACGCCGGGGCAGACTTCCTTACAACCCAAATGATTTTTGACAACGACATGCTTTACAGCTTCCTTTACAGGCTGGAGTCAAAGGGAATTCATGTTCCGGTTTTTGCAGGCATCATGCCGATCACAAATGTAAACCAGATTCCAAAAATGATAAAGCTTTCCAATGCATTTATTCCGCGTAAGCTGCTTGCAATATGCGACCGCTTTCAGGACCACCCGGATGCGTTGCGCCAGGCCGGAATTGCATATGCAACAGACCAGATTATCGATTTGATTTCAAACGGCATAAACGGCATTCACATTTACACGATGAACAAGCCGGCAATTGCAAAAGCCATCATACAGAATCTGGACAACATTTTTGAGGCAAGCAACAGATAATGGCAAAAAAGCATCCTTTTCATTCAATAAAAAAATACGGGATTCTTCCCGCATGGATTACGGCACTTACTCACTGGCATTGTTTTGCTGCCTTTATGTCATACATGAAGATTGTTTCAATTGATTTTTTTATGATTCAATTTCTGCAGCGACACAAATTAAGCAGGACGCCTGTAATTCATGTTGATAATGATTTGGATGAAAAAGTTCCGTTTACTCCGTCAAAGATAAATGATTACCTTGGCTTTGTAAGCTTCTGGATAAGGCCGCTTTCAATGATGGCTGATGTTCTGGGCCGCAAGACTGCAAAAAAATATCAGGAAGAATATCTTCACTATATTGCAAAGGCATACAAGGAAGCGTCGGACCTTTACAAGTACTGCATGACGACAACGGCGCGGCCAAAGTATTATAAAAATAAATATTTTGTACTGATTCATATGTTTGATCCGCATTTTCTTTGCGTGCCGTCGCTTCATATTGCAGTAGTTACGCTGTGCTTTTCTTATTTCAGAAACCTTCTGCAAATGCCTGAATTTACTGACGAGCAGCGGGAAAAATGGATCCCGGAAATTTATGCAGATGCAATCAATATTGCAGAAACAGTCCTTTATGTTAAGCAGCACAGCGTTAACTGCGTTCCGGCCGCGCTTTACATGATGACTTTTATTATGCGGCCGTATTTTACCGCTGAAGACGGCGTAAAATTCTTAAACGACATGTTTAAAAATTCAACTGACATTTCTGAAGCTGACAAAAAATCGCTTATCGAATACATGCAGTTTATTTACGAAAGATTTTTACTCGAAGGCGTTCACAATGACGACTGGAAGGTTCCGGTTAAACGCTGGCTTAAAGAATATGCCGCAGAGCATGGCCAGCAGGAAACCGCCAGCCTGCTCCGCTAAATTTATTTACTAAAAATCGGTATCAGGGATTAAAGCTCACGCCCCTTGCTGCTTTTCTTGTACGCAGAAGCACCGGAGCGCTCAGTTGCAGTATGCGGCTTTACACGGCCGTGACTGTTCTTAAATCCGCCGCGCTCTTCAAAACGATCGCGATCCCTTCCGCGTCCGCGGCCTCTTCCAAAACCGTCACCCTTTCCGCCAAAGCCACGCCGGCCGCCGTCTTTTTTAACCGCATTTTTTGTATCAACATGAATATGCGGAATTGTTGAGTCACGGCTTGCCATATCAAGAACGCGGTTACCTTCTGCAACAGGAAGATTGAGAAGGGAGAAGTTTGTAGAAACATCGATTTTGTCGACAAGGCGGCCGGGGATATTGAGAAGGTCGCTGAAATATTCAGCAATCTCGCGGGCATTGTAACCATCGCGGCGTCCGAGCTGAACATAAATGCGCATCTGGTCTGAGCGCGGAGCATTGAAGCTGTCGCGTCGATCGAGCCTGCCGTTTCTTTCGCGGTCCCTGTCGCGGCCCTTCTTGTCAGAAACTGCATCAATTTTTCCATAGCGCTTTTTATCAAGTGCCTTTCCGTATACTACAGAAAGCACCGCGCCAAGCATATCAATCGGCTCGTTGTTTGCGCAGAGCTCAGCTGCCATATCCTTAAATTCCACAGGAATTTTAAATTCTTGTGGAATTTTAACTCCGATAGCGCCAGAGGACGCCGCGGATTCCGGAACCGTCTCCTGATCAGGTACGGCATTCTGATTGGAATCAGCGTCATCAATAATTCCTGCGTCTTTATTTTCAGATTCCTCAAGCGGAATTATTTCATCATCAACATCAGGCTTTCCTTCAGCTGAAACAACAGAAGAAACAGCAGGAGCAGCAGTCAGGCCGAGCGATTTTTTCATCTGGTCAAAAAGGCTTGCCCTCTTAATTGCAAGGACATCTTCGATTGCAGGAATTTCGCCTTCAATCAAATCACCTTTACTTGCCTTTGCAACGGCGCTCTTTAAAAAGTTGAGTTTTCTTCTTTCATTAGGACACACAAAGGTAATTGCGCAGCCTGTAGAACCTGCACGGCCTGTTCGTCCGATTCTGTGCACATATGTCGATGCATCAAATGGAAGCGAATAGTTTACGACATGGCTCAAGCCCGTAATATCAATTCCGCGGGCCGCAACATCTGTTGCTACAAGGATGCGTGTCTTTTTGCTTCTGAAGCGCGCAAGAATTTTTTCACGCTGACTCTGCGGAATGTCCCCATGGAGCGCTGCAACTTCATAGCCTTTTTCATCAAGACGGCGGCTTACATTATCAGCATCATTTTTTGTCTGCGTAAATACAAGGCCAAAGAAATCAGGATTTGAATCTATAAGGCGTACAAGACCTTCAATCTTATCGCCCTCACGGAGCATCCAGTATCTCTGTTCAATTAAAAGCGGCTCTTCAAGAACACCCTCTTCCTCAACGATTTCGTATTCGCCCATAAACTTCTGGGCAATCTTAAGGATAGGCGCCGGCATTGTGGCACTGAAAAGAAGTATGCGGCAGTTTTCGTTTGCGCTGCTGAAAATTTCTTCGATGTCTTCGATAAAGCCCATGTCGAGCATTTCATCGCCTTCATCAAGAATAAAATATTCGATTTTAGAAATATCAAGCACGCCTCTGTCAATCAGGTCCTTAACGCGTCCCGGAGTTCCTGCAACAATATCAGCACCGCGTCTAAGTTCACGCATCTGCTCACCCATTGAAGCGCCGCCGTAAACTACACATGTATGCGGATTCTTTCCTTCTGTAAATGACTGCATCTCGCGGCAAGTCTGAACGGCAAGCTCGCGCGTCGGCTCAAGAATCAGTGCGCGGACACAATTTCCGCCGTCACGAAGACGCTGCACAATCGGAAGACCAAAGGCGGCCGTTTTTCCGGTACCGGTGCGTGCCCGTGCAATTACATTTGCATCCCCGTTCAAAAGACGCGGAATTGCAAGTACCTGAATTGGTGATGGGACTTCAAAGCCTTTTTTGGCAATAGCGGCCAGGGTCTGCTCATCCAGACCGAGGTCTTCAAAAGAGATTGTTTCTTCCATATTTTCCTCAAACAGTGCGGCGAGCCACATCATTCAAGAAAAACCATGGCATTGCGCACTAAATACAAATTTTACCTGCCCTATGCAGGAGTTAACAGTCTAAAGGAAAAGGAAAATGATTGCAAGCAAAACTTTGAAAATTATTGAATATTTTGCAATTATTGATAATTTTTGCCATAAAATACGATAATTCAATTGCAGATATTTGATATTTTTCTAAAAAAGTGCTATAATATCTGAATATGGCAAAGTCAAAACCAAAGACAGAGTTTAAGCTCAATCAGAAAATAGTGTACCCGAGTCAGGGTGTTGGTGTCATCAAGGAAATCACGGAAGAAAAGTTCGATAAGGATAGCGACGAGGTTATCTGGTATTACAATATTTACATCGAAGTTTCCGACATGACTGTTATGGTTCCTGTTGACAATGCAAAAGAAATCGGCATCAGATCAATCGTTGGTCCGGAAGACGCAAAGAAAGCAATCAACATGCTTGCAGAAGACTTTGAGCCGATTACTTCAGACTGGAAGCTTCGTTATCAGACAAACCTGGAGCTCCTCAAAAAAGGAAGCATAATCGACATTGCTACAATCGTCCGCTGCCTTTACAACAGAAGCAAGGTTAAGGAGCTTCCGATTCAGGAACGCAAGTTATATGATTCAGCAAGAAAGCTTTTGCTCGATGAAGTTTGCATCGCACTTGGTATCAGCGAAAAAGAAGCTGAAGCGATGATTCAC
Organism: uncultured Spirochaetaceae bacterium; assembly: GCA_902772975.1. GTDB lineage: Bacteria > Spirochaetota > Spirochaetia > Treponematales > Treponemataceae > Treponema_D. Next base: position 26,634 of record CACYCX010000169.1, on the reverse strand, counting down.
GAAAAGCTTGATCCGCCGGGAGCAACTCCAAAAATAAAGCATCCGCTCATTCAGGACGATGACGATGATGATGACTTCGACATGAATGACGACGACCGCGATTCATCAAAGGATTCGGACGACGATGACGATGATGATGAAGACGACGATGATGATGACGGAAAAGACGATTTTGACGATGACGGAGATGACGACGATTTCTAATTCTTCAATCGGTTCCAGCAAGGGGAAGGCGGCCGCCGCCGTAATCGTAGCGGCCGGTTCTTCTTCAAGAATGGGCAAAAACATAAAGAAGGAATACCTTCCATTAAACCGCGGCACAGTTCTATCACAGACGGCCGCTGTTTTTTTAGGCACTGAATTATTTTCGACGATTGTGGTTGTTTGTCCGCATGACGGTAAGGCGGCCGCCCGCGACGCCCTGCTTAAGGGGAACGCCCTCGGTAAGGAAGTGCAAGGCGCTTCTGATGACGGGATTTTGCTAAACGGCGCTAAGGTTATAATCACGGAAGGATCCGATACACGGCAAGGCTCTGTATTGAACGGTCTTTCAGTTCTTGAAAAACAAACCGATAAGCCGCAGGTCGTCTTGATTCACGATGGCGCGCGGCCTTTTGCTTCCGCTGAGCTTATTAAAAGCACATATGAATCAGCTCTTAAATATGGAGCCGCTGTTCCGGCGCTTCAACCGGTCGATACACAAAAGGAGATTGACGAAAGCGGCACAATCAGGCGGCATTTAGTCCGCGCTCAGCTTGCGGCAGTCCAGACTCCACAGGGCTTTCTTTTTGATAAAATCCTTGAATATCACAGAAGGGCAAAAAATCAGAATGCAGAGTGCACTGACGATACTGAAATCTGGGATATGTTTTCAAATCAAAAAACTCATGTGATTCCGGGTGAGAGCGCGAACATCAAAATCACTTATCCAAAAGACATAGCAAAAAAGGAAGAAAAAATGATTCGTACTGGATTGGGAAGCGACCTGCACCGCCTTGTTGAAGGACGAAAATTATTTTTGGGCGGCGTTGAGATTCCGTTTGAAAAAGGCGAAGACGGACATTCAGACGGTGATGTTCTTTTGCACGCTGTAACTGATGCTCTTTTGGGGGCAAGCGCTTTAGGCGATATAGGAAGTTACTTTCCGCCGGAAGATGACAAATGGAAAGGCGCGGACTCAAAAATGCTTCTTTCTTACGTCTGGAATGATATTAAGAATGCAGGCTGGGAGCTTGAAAACCTTGACTGCGTAATTAAGCTTGAAAAGCCTAAATTCCTTCCGTACAGGAATCAGGTCCGCGCAAGTATTGCGGACATTCTTGGGGTTGAAAAAGAGCGCGTTTTTGTGAAGGCAAAGACCGGCGAAAAGCTTGGCGACATCGGGCAGGGCCTTGCAATTGAAGCATTAGCCACCTGCCTTTTATCATCAGTTAAATCAGTGTGATATCACTCCGGCAAATCAAGAATAAGCTCAACTTCAGATTCTGTAAGCTTAAGCTTTTCTGCAATCTCGGCAACCGCCCAGCCCTGCTGCTTGAGCGTACGAACGTTTTCTTTTTTGCGCGGCGTTACGGTTCCTGCAGTAGAGCGTGTCGTTCCCTTCTTTGCAACCTCAGCCTTTGTGATGTCCTTAAGGGCAGAAAGGCGTCCGTCAATTTCCTTTGAAAGATCATGAAGCCTTGCCTCGCTGTTCATGATGCCTGATTTTTCAGTCTGAATTTTTTCGATTCGTCCTTCAGTATCATTCAAAAGCTTTTCAAGTGAATTCAACTTTGCAACGGCAGTATCAATTGTCTTTGTATTTTTCAGCAAGGTATCGACATCACGCTGAACGTCTGCAATTTCATTCGGAAGCGAATTTGCCTGACGCGTACAGTTATCAATTCTTTCTTCAAGCTCCTTTAACGTCTCAAAAGATTTATCAACATCAGAAGCAACCTTTTCGATTACATCGCGCTTTTTATCAAGGCGGTCATATGTAAGCGAAATGGAAGAAAGGCTTTCCTGGAATTCGCGGACCTTGATTTCAACTGACTGCAAGTCATCGCTTGTTGTCTGAAGGTCCTGAATCTTAGAGTCGATTGCGCCTGACATTGTAAGGAGCTTATTGAAGTTGCGTTCAAGTGAATCAATCTTGCTGTTGCTGTCTTCAAATTTATCAAGGCGTTTTTCAGCATCATCGTTCATCTTAACAAGAGAATTGTAATTGTCGTTGAATTCTTCCGCAAGCTTTTCGACCTGCTTCAAGTCTTCCATATCCCTGTTAAGTTCTTCGATTTTTTCCTCAAGCTTCTTTTCCATATCGGATGCTTTTTCGTAAACCTGAATCTGGGCACTTACATTCTTGATATCCTTATTGAGCTCACTGATTCGAGCCTGAAGGTCATTGCCTTCATTCTGGATATTCATAAGCATTTCGGAATGACGCTTGCGGCTTTCGTTGCTTGCGTCCTCGATTTCCTGATTAAGGCTCTTTATCTTTTTGTCAGCGGCTTCGTTATGAGAGCGGACCTTTTCTTCCGTCGACTTAAGCATCTCGCCGTACATATTTTCAAGCTGCGCGATTATCTTGTCGGAACGCTCCTGATAATCTTCGAGAGAGTCGGCCGTCTTGTCTGAAAGACTCTGGAGCTCTTCTTCAATCTCAGACCGCTGCCGCGCGGCATCATCCTTCAAATCCTCAAGGGAATCGTAAATCTGAGACTTCGCCTCTTCGGTCTTAGAATCAGATGATTCCTTAAAGTGCTCAAGTTCATCATTGAACATTGACTGTGACGCCTCAAGCTGCTGGCGAAGCTGCTGCTGCCATATCTGGAACTCGGAGCGCGCGGCATCCATCGTAGCGATGCTTGTCTTCTGGCTTTCATCTGTATCGGCCTTAAAGCGTTCTACGTCTTCAAGTATGTCGCGCTCAACCTTATCAAGCTGCTCGTTTATGCGCTGTGCGTATTTCTGTATTTCTGCGTTCAGAGTTTCATCAGACTTATCGAGCGCGCCCTTCATGTTATCATTGAAGCGGTCAACAAAATCGCGCAGCGACGCCTTGATCTGCGTTGCCTGCTCCTGAATATTGCCCTGATTTTCCTTGAAGCCGGCAGCGAGCTTTTTAAGCTGCTCCATGCACTTCTGTTCGATAACGCCAAGCTTTGCCTTGAACGCCTCTGTATATTTCTTTTCCAGATCACCGCGTGATTTTTCGTAATCATTCGTAAACGCGGTAAGTCTGTCATCAAAGCTGCTCTTCCAGCTTGAAAGGTCTTCATCAATCTGTTTTTCGCGTGCCTGAAGGTTATTGTCAAAGCTTGTCTCAAAGCCTTCAAGCTTCTGCTTAACGCTTCCGATTGCATCTTCACGAAGCTTATCCATTGCGTTTTCAAGAGACTGAATCTGCTCTGAAAGCATCTCGCGGTCATTTTTAATCGAGTTCTCAAATTCTTCCTGAGTCTTAACCTGCGATTCAGTAAAGTTCTTAAAATCAGCAAGCACATGCTTCTGAGTTTCTTCCATTGTCTTACGGAGAACTTTTTCAAGGTTATCAATATCGCCGCCTGAATTTTCGATTACAGAGAAGCGGTACTGCATGTCCTTCTTGTATCCGGCAAGCTGCTTGTCAATTTCAGCAAGCACCTGCGTATGCTTCAAGTCGTAAGAGGTTGCCATTGCCTTGACTGCAACATCCATCTTCTTTCCGATTTCAGAAATGCGCTCGTTTGCTTCCTTCTCAAAGCGCGCGATGTTTCCATCAATTTCCTTACGATGCGCTTCGACTGTAGCAGTAGAAGATTCTGCAACCTTGACCGCATCCGCACATTCCTCGCGCAGCTCCATGATAGCCGCCTTTGAATTTTTGGAAGCAGTAACGGCAGACTCCTTAAGGTCAGCGATTGTCTTCTTAACGGAATCCTGAAGCGTCCTGACTTTTTCCTCAACGGCAAGCTTGAACTTTTCAATATGCTCGTTTGCCTTTGCAGTATATTTTTCGTAGGCGGCAGTTTCCTTGTCATCGGCTTTTGAAATTGCAACCTCAAAGAGATTGTCGTAGCGCGCGCGAAGCTCCTCAACCTGCTTTTCAAGGGAAGCGCGGATTGATTCAAGGCTCTTTCCGTTTCCGTTATTTTCTTTTGCAAGCTCAGAAGCGATTGACCTTGCTTCACCAAGCGAGCGCTCGTAGGATAATTCAAGCTCGTGGATTTTTGATTTAAGCTTCTGGTCAAATTCATTAATCTGGGAATCGAACGAAGCCGAGAGCTCCATGCGCTTACCTTCAATCGCGCCGTCAAGTTCAGCAGTCTTTGAATTGATTTCGCCCTGCAGATCCTGAACCTGATTCTGAAGCGATGACTGCAATGTCTTTATCTGATTATCAAGATTTTTCTTAAGTGAATCTGTTTTCTTTGCAGACTGTTCCTCAAGCTTTGCAAACGCCTCGTCCTCAAGCTGCTGAACTTTTTTTGCCGCGTTCTCATAAATTGCAGAAACTTCATTTGCAAGCTGCTTGAGCAAATCCTCGTTCTGCTTTACGGCGCTCTTTGTAGTTGCGTCAACCTTTTCTGCCCTGTCCTGATACTGTTTTAAAAGCTCGGCACCGATCAGCTTAAGCTGCTGTGCATTCTTCTGTCCGAACTCCTCAGAAATTGCAGGAATCTGCTTTTCGATTTTTGCAAGATTCCGCTGGTTTTCATCAAGCTTGGCAGAAACTCTGTCTACGACTGTTTGCTCCCTTTTGATTCTAGTAAGGTTTTCTTCAACGCTTGCCGTCATCTCAGAAAGCGCATTGATTTCCTTTCCATATTCGATTATTTTCTGCTGTATAGATTCCGCGGCTGCCTTATCCTTCTGGATACCGACAATCATCTCGCGGTAGCCTTCCATTTCTTTTGCAATTCGTTTGATTGAGGCAAAGGCCTGAGTCTGCTGTGTCTTAAGTTCCGCAGAAGCGCCGGTCAGCATTTTGGCCTGTTCGTTAAAATACTGGTCAAGTTCTCCCTGACGCTTATCCGCATACCGCTTTACTTTTTCAAGCGAGTTGTTTTCACGGTCAATCGACCTTAACACAACAACAATTCCTGCAGAAAAAATTACAGAGATAAGAATAGTAATAACAGTCATTTCCCCCACCTGTCACCACTAAAAAAACAGCATCGCAATTTTAGAGGCTTCAATATATTATTTTAACACAATTTCCTGAAATTGGCGATAATTACCGAAAGAAATATCAGCCTGCTTGCAGTGAATGCCCAATAGGCGGCGCCAGAGCGGTTCCTTGTACGCTGTCTTCATTCCTGCTGATTTTCCACCGATGATATCGTATTTAATATTGTCTCCGACATAAAGGACTTCTTCCGGCTTGACTCCCATTTCAAGCGCGAGAATTCCGAATGGATATTTTGACGGCTTTAGAGCGCCGATTTTTTCAGTTGAAAGAATTTTATCGCAATAGGGAATCAGTCCCCAGAGGCTTCCCTTCTGCTTAGGCGGGAAATCAGAAAGCAGCGCGATTTTATATCCGGCTTCCTTGATTTTTTTAAATGTATCTTCCACTCCCTTGTAAGGCTTGATTTTTCTGAAATAATCCATGAGCCCCGAATAAACAATATCGTTCAAGAGTTTTTTTGCCTGCGGAGTCGTGCACTTAAGGCGCTCTGAAAGAAGGATTGCCTGATAATGATACAAATCCGGAAGCGGTGCCGTGCGGCGAAGCTGCTTTCTTACAATGCCATAATAATAGAAGAATTTTCCGTGGCGTAAAAAATGCCACATCATCCGTAAGTGAAGCCTCGTCAGAGGATAAAGCGTGCCGTCTATATCAAATGCAATAACTTTTATATTATCCATTTGGTTATTATATAAAAAAATCGGGGGTATTGTCTATCGAGACAGACAGTCTATTGTGCCTGTTCAGAATTCTCAAGCCTTGCCTTTTTTTCAGACTGAGGCTTAAGCGGCTCCAGCGGATAGAATTTTGAAGCTGAATGAACGCGGGTTAAGTGAACAAAAACCTCGTTCGTTCGCGCGGAACGATTTTCCAAAGTACGTACAAAATCCTTAAGGCTGTATTCCTTTCCGTTCCAGAATACGACCACATGGAATGCCCCTTCCGCATCGAAATACGGAAATATTGCCGCCGCCTCATTGAAAGCCTTTACCTCCGGCGACTTTTCGTCCGTTTCTCGGATAGCGGCCAGATAGAAATAACTTTTTTCGGTTGCAGCAAGGACATAAAGAAGCGACCTTAAAACTTCCGGACGATACCCGGTGTTCGTTATATATCCGAAAGAATTATGAAGTCCCTTATCAGTCATTATCGCGGCAAAAGGATTTTCCGTAACATCAACACCGGCTTCGGGATAAAGATAAGTCTTGTGACGGTTTACGGAAAGCACGGCGGCGGCAAGATTTCGTGTCCAGTCCAGCGAAAATGACAGGTCATATTTCTGACCGACGATTCCCTGTAAGCCCGTTTCCTTTACCTCGTAAGTTTTTTTGGTAAGCGGAACACGGCGCAGATAGCTTCCTGCAACAGGCTCTACAAGTCCGTCGCAGATCCATTTTACAAAGCCGGCGGATGACACCGTAAGCTTGAATGCATCTTTAGGCTGAATGCGCCTCTTGTTTCCGTTTGAAATCAAGACCGGGCATCCGTCCTCATCATACATCGCATCGTCTGTCATTACGATATCAGGAAGCGCCGCGCGTATAACCTGAATCATCATATTTATGTCAGCATAAAGGCCGGGAATTACATCAACATAATTCCATGGAAGAGTACGCGCCGTAATGTTCCTTATTTCCTGAAAAGACGCCGTATAAAATCTTTCGAACGGAACTCCAATCGGAACGCTGCGCGCGGCGTACGCATCTCCGATAAACATATCTGCATAAGAAGCCTTGCCGTTTGGCCGGAACTGAACATAAACATCACAGTCCTTTGCAAAATAATAGCGGGCAAAAAGCATCTCGCCTGATTTTTTATCTCTTGCCAGAACCCATGCGCCGATTGTATCAGCAGGATATGTATCTTCAGTAACAGTGCGCTTTCCGCGGGCTTCGTAAATGTCGACTGTAATGGAAGCTTTTGGAGCAACTATCGTTAAAAATGAATCAAGCTGTTCTTCAAGCCTTACCTGAAAATAAAGTCCGTCAGAGCTTTTCCGTACTTCAGTATTAAGCAGGCGGACTTCATCAAGCGGCGCTTCAAACCACGACCTTGAAATATTGCGGCGGATTTCTGCTGAATCGGGAATGCCCATCAGATTGTATTCGGCAAAAACAGGAAGTGCAAAAACGAATGCAAGTAAAGCGATCGCTATAAAGCCTGAAAGTCTTTTCATTTTATTCTGTCTCCGTATTCCAGCAGCGCCTTACACTCCGGGAGCCGGCGGTACGCTTGAAGGCTCAACCGGTTCAGGATCTGTAAACACAGCACCTTCTGCAAGATGAACCTGCGCCTTTACAGGACCTTCAGGCGTCCATATCTGTCCGTCGGGCATTTCGTCAGGATGCTTTCCTGCCGGTGCGTTAGAAAGAAGAAGCTTTAATCTGTTAAGCTGGTTTACTTCGCTTGAGCCCGGATCGTAATCGATTGCGCTGATGTTTGTTCCAGGATAGCGGCGGCGCAGTTCCTTTATCATGCCCTTTCCAGTAACATGATTCGGAAGGCATGCAAACGGCTGAACGCATGCAATACTCGGAACGCCCGAATGTATAAGCTCAACCATTTCCGCCGTAAGGAACCAGCCTTCGCCCGTGATGTTTCCAAGCTGAACTATATCGTCAACGCCCTTCATCAGGCTGTAAATCGAAGCCGGCGCATCAAACCTGCGGCTCTTTGCAAGATAGCGCTTCATGTCTTTTCTATATAATTCCATGAACCACACAAACAGCCGTGCATTGCGCTCTGTCTTTTTAGGGAACGCAAGCTCTTCGTGACGGAAAATTCCAGTACTGAATGAATAGAAGAAGAAGTCTGCCAGATCAGGCATAACGCATTCAGCGCCCTCCTTCTCGATAGTTTCTACAATCTTGTTGTTTGCCGTCGGATGGAACTTAACGAGAATCTCGCCTACAACGCCGACGCGCGGTTTTTTTACAGGAAGCAGCGGAAGGTTGTCAAAATCCCTGATTATATCCTTTAGCAATTTATGGTACTTGTGCAGGGAAAGCGACTGAATCGTAATCTGCGCACGGTTGTTCCATTTTTCGTAAAGCGCGTCGGCTGAACCCGGCACCTTCTCGTAAGGCCGTGTCCTATAGAGAACGCGCATCAGGACATCGCCAATCATAATCGACATGAGGGCGCGGTGCAAAAGCGGAAGCGTAATCTTAAAGCCAGGATTTTTTTCAAAGCCCTGTGCGCTTAATGAAAGCACCGGAATCTGACTCCATCCGGCATCATTGAGCGCGCGCCTTATAAATCCGATATAGTTTGTCGCACGGCATCCGCCGCCAGTCTGCGAAATGATAAGCGAAGTATTGTTAAGGTCGTACTTACCGCTTTCGAGGGCCGCAATCATCTGACCTGCAACAAGGATTGAAGGATAACAGGCATCGTTATTAACATACTTCAAGCCTGTCTCAACAGCCTTGGGGTCAACTGCGTCAAGAATTACAAATTTGTAGCCTGAATATTCAAATGCCTTCTGCAAAATCTTAAAGTGAATCGGCGACATCTGCGGCCCGATAATCGTATGGCTGAACTTCATTTCTTTTGTAAATACCTGCCTCTGGTAAGCGGCGGGCTTTACTTCGACTTTAGTTCTGTTTCGTTCACGCGCGCGCACTGCTGCGATAAGCGAGCGGATTCTGATTCTGACGGCACCTAAGTTAGAGCCTTCGTCAATCTTAATCAGCGTATACATGCGGCCTTTTGCCTTCATGATTTCGTCAACCTGATCGGCCGTTACGGCATCAAGTCCGCATCCAAAGCTTGTAAGCTGAACGAGCTCAAGGTTAGGCATTTCAGAAACGAACGAAGCCGCACGGTACAACCTGTTATGATAAACCCACTGGTCAATAATACGCAGCGGCCGCTCAATCGAACCTAAGTGAGCGAGCGAATCTTCTGTAAATACGGCAAGTCCCAGACCGTGAATCATTTCCGGGATTCCGTGGTTAATCTCAGGGTCAAGGTGATACGGACGTCCTGCAAGCACGATACCGTTTGTACCGCTTGTAATGATCCGTTCAAGTGCTTCCTCACCTGCCTGCTGAACTTCGCGCCTGAATTTTTCCTGTTCATCCCAGGCGGCATTTACAGCTTCCATTACCTTTTCAAAAGTAATTTCTGAAAAATGCGGATGAAGTTCTTCAAACAATCTGTAGCCGAGCCGATTCTTATCGTAAATCGGAAGGAACGGATTCAAATATAAAATGCTCTTGTCCTGACGGAGCGCGTCAATATTATTCCGGAGAACCTCTGGATAGCTTGTTACAATCGGACAGTTATAATGGTTTCCGGCACCCGCGTCTTCCTGATGCTCGTAAGGAGCACACGGATAGAAAATAAATTTTACGCCGGCTTTTAAAAGCGACTCTACATGACCATGCGAAATCTTTCCCGGATAGCAGACCGATTCTGACGGAATGCTTTCAAGTCCCTTTTCGTAAACGCCGCGGGTTGAACGGGGAGAAAGCCGGACACGGAATCCGAGCTTTGTAAAGAACGTAAACCACAGCGGATAATTTTCGTACATATTGAGGACGCGCGGAAGACCAACATCACCCATCGGCGCATCTTCAGCCTTAAGCGGAATGTAATCAAACACGCGCTTATATTTCCAGGCAAAAAGGTTCGGGATTTCTTCAGCATCACTTCCTTCAACCTTTGTGTTTTCCTTATTGCTTGCGTCGATGACCTTAACCTTTTCGCCAAGCTCAGCGCCGCGCTCACATCTGTTGCCTGTAACAAAAGTGCGCGAAACTTCTTTTCCCTCTGAATCCTTTGTAGTAAATGTATTTATTGTAAGAAGACAATTATTCTGACATTTACCGCAGCGCCTTAAATCCAAATCAACATGGAACGACTCAAGCTGCTGTGGTGTTGCAAGTGTTGAGCGCACGTCATGGACAGTGCCTTCCGGTTCACCCGGCTTTGGCGCCATCAAATCCTTCCACTGGTCGGCGGCTATCAACGCAGAACCATACGCGCCCATAAGACCAGCCACATCAGGACGGAATACATTTACGCCTGAAATTTTTTCGAACGCACGGAGAACGGCATCGTTATTAAATGTACCGCCCTGCACTACAACCTTAGTACCAATCTCGCTTGCCCGGCGAAGCTTGATTACCTTGAACAATGCATTTTTAATTACTGAATAAGAAAGTCCTGATGAGATGTCGGCAACCGTGGCGCCTTCCTTCTGCGCCTGTTTTACACGGCTGTTCATGAATACAGTACAGCGGCTTCCCAAATCAACAGGCTTTTTTGCCAGAAGCGCAATCTGGCTGAATTCCTTTACATCCATTCCCATCGTGCGGGCAAAGTTATCAAGGAACGAACCGCAGCCTGATGAGCATGCCTCGTTAAGCTGAATCGAAACTATAGCGCCATCCTTCATGCGAAGGCACTTCATGTCCTGACCGCCGATATCAAGAAGGAACTCAACTCCCGGAACAAAAAAATCAGCGGCGCGGTAATGCGTAATAGTTTCTACTTCGCCGGAATCGACACCCAGCGCGGCCTGGAACAATGCCTCACCGTAACCTGTAGAAACGGCTCGTGCTATATACACATCCTTTGGAAGACGCGCATACAAATCCTTTAAAAGCTTTACCGCAATATCAACCGGGTTTCCTGCATTTGCCGTGTAGAAGTTCCAGAGGATGCGTCCGTCGGTATCAGCAAGGACTGCTTTTGTAGTAGTCGAGCCGGAATCAAGTCCGAGGAAAACAGGCCCCTTTGCGTTGTCAAGGTCGCCGCGCAGGGCTTTCTCGCCAGCATGACGCTCGCGGAATTCCTTAAGCTCTTCCTCGTTATTAAAAAGCGGCTCCAGTCTCTGAACCTCGTTCAGTTCAGCGCCGACAAGATTTTTTAAAGAATCCCTGAATTCGCCGATTGTCGGAAAATTAAATTTTTCTTCTGTCGGCGCACAATTGTATTTCCGCTCTGCCGAGTAAGCCGCGCCGCTTGCTACAAAAAGCTGAGAGTTTTCAGGAACGATGATTTCTTCGGGCTTGAGCTTCAATGTCTCGATAAAGCGCTGACGGAGCTGATCCATAAAATGAAGCGGTCCGCCAAGGAAAGCTACATTACCGCGAATCGGCTTACCGCATGCAAGGCCTGATATTGTCTGGTTAACGACGGCCTGATAAATGGAAGCGGCAATATCTTCGCGGCGGGCGCCTTCGTTGATAAGGGGCTGGATGTCTGTTTTTGCAAAAACACCGCATCGAGCGGCAATCGGATAGATTGTAGTTGCCCCTGCTGCAAGTTCATTAAGCCCCGCGGCATCTGTCTCAAGAAGAGCGGCCATCTGGTCAATAAAGGCTCCCGTACCACCGGCACAGGTTCCGTTCATGCGCTGCTCTACGCCGCCTTTAAAATATGTGATTTTGGCATCTTCACCGCCAAGCTCGATTACAACATCTGTCTGCGGAATTATGCAGCGTACTGCCGTCGTGGCTGCGATTACTTCCTGAATAAAAGGAATATTGAGCCACTGCGAAACGCTAAGCCCGCCTGAACCAGTTACCTTAAGGGAAAGCGGAGTCTTTTCCGCGTCAGGGAGCTGCTTTTGCAGAGAATCAAGAGCTTTGTTTACTACAGTGATAATTGTACTGCGGATATCGGCGCGGTGTCGTTCATAAGCGCTGTACAGGAGTTCATCATTGTCACCAAGCGCGGCAACCTTTACAGTTGTAGAGCCAACATCAATTCCAAATCGAATCGGCTTAATGACTTTCTCAAGGTTTCCTGTTATCTGTATATTCTCATTCATTTCCATAAAGTTCCCTTAAAGCAACACTCCGATAAGGCGATTATCTGCCTATTATCTTTCTATGATATAGGGAAAATGAGAATTTATCAACGGCTTGGGTTACGCATATTTGTTTGAGCTTCGCAATTTATCCAGCATTATGTTCCGTAAACAAAATTATACTTCAGGCTACTTTTTAATCACGCCCATTCTGATTGACTGTCCGCTTTCAAGCCTTGCATCAGAATCATCAGGTGAAAAATAATAGCCGATTGCATTGAACCTGAGAGCGCCTGTCGTAATCCGTTTTTTGTTTTCATCAAAAACAGTAACGCGTGTCGAGCCGTCAGTTTTGATTCCAGGCTTTACGCTGTCCTTCATGAAAACTTCGATTGCAGAAGGATTGTCGGCCGAAATTATGTAGCCGTCCGCCTTTGGATCAAGATTTCCGCTGTTCAACAAATCAGTCAGGACAGAACGCTGGGCCTCTGCCGAAGAAAGCTTTTGCGAAAGCGTTTTGTTTTTTGATGCAAGCGATGAAATTTCTTTTGCGGCTGAATCTGCAAGCTGCGAGGCAATGTCATTAGCCAGAGCCTTTTCGGTGCGGACAACAGATTTAAGCGTATTGCGGTACGGAATGCCCGATGAAATTCCGCTTAGATATGTGTAGCCGTCGTATTTAGTCTGAACTGAATTAAGCGTCCGGGCAAATGATTCAGTAAGTGCCGGATACGAAGAAATTACAGAGGCCGCATTAAACTGGCTGTAGCTTTCAGGATTCTTTACGTCCTGCCCTTCCGACTGGGCCGCAGCTGACGCAGAAGCCCCTTCGGCTGAACCTTCTTTTGCTGCGGCTTCGCGGCGAGCTTTTACGGCGGCCGCCTCCTCGGGAGTAAGGTAGCCGTTTCGGACATAAGCGAAAATATCAGAAGCCGCCTTATCCGACAATAACGGATCGAGCTCTGCAATTTCAGCTTCGTACTTTGATGAAAGCTCTGCCGTAGCTTCACGCCTGTCATCTAAATCCTTCTGCCTTGTTTCAGAAAGCTCCGTCCTTAAAACTGAAAGCTGGCTTTCGTAATTTTCTACAAGGCGGCGGCGTTCCAGCTCCTGAACCTGGCGTTCGCTGTCCATTTTCTTTTCCCATTCCTGAGCGCGTGCGACATTTTCGCTGTCGTATGTTTTAAGCTGCGATTCGTATTGCTTCATCTCAGTCTCGGCGGCCGCGATTTTAGCATCATACTGCTCGTGGGCAGCCTTGACCGCAGCATCATAATTTGCCTTGATTTTTGAACTGCGTTCATTTATTGACTGACGCGAAAGGCGCGTGCGTTTGAGTAAATCAAGATCTGAATCCATCGTAAGCTTTGCCTGATTGAGCTTTGCCTCAAGCGCGCCGGTGTATTCAGCATGCTGCTTTGCTGCGGTCTCGTAGAGTTCCTGCGTCCGCGAAAGAGAATTAAAAAGATTTTTCAGGCTCAAATCTTCAAATGATTCAAGGTTGACCGTAATCTTTTTATCTTTTGCAGAAAGTTCCCTTATAAGGAAGAAAGTAAAAAGTCCTGCCACAACAAATGTTGCTCCAAGCATAATCCATACTGACCACAGAACATTTTTTTTAGTCTTCGCGTATTCCGTTTCAAGATTATATGTGTTTACCTTCTTGATTTTTTTAAGCGGCTCAAGCTCTTCACGGAGGAAAAGAAGAAGTTCCTTTTCGGTAACCGAGAGCTGCTCATTCTTACGCGATTTTATTTTGTTGTCATTTCCCATATACCACTCCATTTAGCGGGCGCACTTTTAAGCCCCATTCTCTCAAGGAAAACCTCGCACACATCAAGCTCTGATTTTTTAAAATGCTTTCGTGCATCCTTCCAGTTTCCTTTGTAATAGCAGGCAAGTCCCTGTTCAAAAATTTCAAACTTTTCAGAAAGCTCTGACGCGCCCGCCTTGTACAAATCAAGTGGATAGAAAATCTTTTTGCCTGTTGTCTTTCCCTTAACCTGAACAGTATCGATTTCGTAAAATTTATAGCGGTCTGTATTTTCTTCCGCCTCATTCTTAATGTATTCAGAAACGATGACAGGAAGATTATAAATGCGCGTAACTCCTTCAAGCCGTGACGCTGAGTTTACGTTGTCGCCGATTACTGTATTCGTCATATGCTCGTCAGAACCTATGTTTCCATAAAAAACAGTTCCGCCGTCAATGCCCACGCCGATATCAATAAGGACTGCGTTGTAAACTCTTTCCTCCGCATCGGTAAGGCGCCGCCTCTGTTCGATTTCAAGCCTGTGTGCCTTCATCTTTTCGCGAAGCTCTGCCGTAACATAAGTTATCTCCCATGCAGAATCGATTGCCTCAACTGATTTGATTGAACCCGGAGTTTGCGTTCCGAAGATTGCAAGAATTGCGTCTCCGATAATCGAACCGATTACGCCCTGCTTTTCGTGAACGCTGTGAATTACGCTGTTATAGTGAACATTGAGAAGGTCGATGATTTCGTTCCCCAAAGTTTCAGTTCTGTAAGTAAAGCTTTTAATGTCAGAAAAAAGAATCGTAAGCTCGCGCTGTGTTCCTTCAAGATTAATCGTGTGGTCTGCATAAGCTTTTGAAACGATGTCCTTTGATACAAATTTCTGGAATGTCTTTAAAAGATTATTTACTGAAACGGAAAGTGAATTGAACGAAGCGGCAAGATATGTAACGTCATCATTCGGCGAATCGTCAATGTTAATCACTTCAAGTGACTGGCGGCTCTGCATGTCGTAAAGGCTGTTTGTAATCCGCGAAATACTTGAGAACACCCTGCGGAACATAAAGATTCCGATGAACACAAAAATTGCGGTAAGCACAATGATTATTGCAGATATGATTCCGAAAACGCGAACGGTATATTCTTTAGATTCAGGCCTGAATTCCGCACGTACCAAATACGCGTTCCAGTCGTCAGAATATTTATAGATTCCAAAATACTCGCCCTCTGGAAGCGTAAACACAACAGTATCTTCCATCACGCCGGCGCTGTATTTCCTGTTCATCAAGGCAAGGGCTGCTGAATCATAAAACGCATCGGGCTTAAAAGATTCATATTCAGATGCGCCGCTTGCGAAAAAAAGAATTTTTCCTGTACGGTCAAAGCCGAGTGCGAGCGAATGTTCCTGCGAAAAATCACTTGATGCCGAATACGACAACGCCTCTATGCATTTTTCCCTGTCTTTTGAATAAGCATAAATCTGGTACTGATTTCCGGCGTTTGTGTAAAGCTCCTTCATCTGATTCATCAAAAGCGTGTTTGTAAGATTGAACACCTGCGTTTGAGTCAATTGAATTGAAATCAGGTTTGTCATGAAGTTTGAAAGAAGAATCAGGGAAATGAAGATTAAAAGTATTTTCCCCGAAATCGGTATGATCGGAGTTTTTCCAACATACTGAAAAAAGCGCTTGCGAGACACAGACAACTCCCCCTCATAATTTTTTTTTATTGTAAAAATTATATATCCATTGCTAAAAAACGGCAAATTTTTTATTCTGTATAATCATGGAAAAAAATAAAGGAAATCTGGTTTCTTCAGGACTAAAGCTTTCTGTCCTTACGCTTTTATCCCGGATTTTAGGTTTAATCCGCGAAGCTACAAAAGCAAGATTTTTGGGAACATCAATTTATGCAGACGCCTTTGGAATTGCGTTTTTAATTCCGAATTTACTGCGGCGACTTTTTGCTGAAAACAGCATTTCGGTTGCGTTCATCCCGACTTTCCGAGAATATGTTGAAGGCGGAAAATCAAAGGAAGAAACTCAGGAATTTATTTCGGCGACATTTACGCTGATTTCTTTTTTGACGACTCTTACTGTTCTATTGGGAATTGCCTGCGCGCCTTATATCGTCCGCATTTTTTACAAGGAAGACGCCGGCATTCTTATCAGGGAGACAGCAATCCTTACAAGGATTATGTTTCCGTATTTAATCGTGATTTCGATTGCGGCATTTTTTCAGGGGGTGCTTAACGGCGAGCATATTTTTTCGCCGTCAGGTTTTACGCCTGTACTTTTTAATCTGTGCGTGATTCTGGGAACTTACCTGCTGTCAGGCCGGATGGAAAATCCGGCGCGCGCGATGTCGACCGGCGTTATGATTGGTGGATGCGTTCAGGCGCTGTTTCAGCTTCCGTTCGTTTTAAAGACAGGCTGGACCGTAAAATTCTTAAGCCTCAAAAAAACATTTTCAAATCCGGGAATGAAAAAGGTCGTTGCACTTATCGTGCCAACAATAATCGGAATGGCGTCCTATCAGCTTAATGATCTTGTTTCAACAGCGCTTGCAGGAAGAGCGGGAGAAGGAGTTGTCTCAAGTCTTCAGTATTCGCTTCGCCTTCAGGAGCTGATTCTTGGAATTTTTGCAGTTTCAATCGGCACCGTAATTCTTCCAGATTTATCTTCGCTTGCAAAAAAACAGGACTGGGATAAATATAACGAAATGCTTTCGGGCGCCATCAAGATAATAGCACTCATCACAATCCCGATTACATTTTACTCACTGATTACGGGAAAAGAAATTATTTCGCTCGTATATAAAAGCCGCCGCTTTGACGACAATTCGGTTTTGATGACGCTTTCAGTTTTCAGGCTGCATATCGCAGGATTATTTTTCATTGCGGCAAACAGAATTATTTCTCCGGCATTCTATGCGCAGGGAAATACAAAGCTGCCTACGGCGGCGGGGATTGTTTCGTTTGCGGCGAACATTACGCTTGCATTCGTTCTTTCGATTAAGTTTGGCGGCGTTGGAATTGCGTTTGCCCTGAGCGCTGCATCTGTCGTAAATACGATTGCGCTTTTTGCATTCCTTACAAAATTAAAATCGGCAGATGTAAAAAAATTAGTTTTGTCTACAATTTCGTATTCGATAAAAATGATTATATTTTCCGTGATTGCAAGCGTTCCTGCTTACTTTGCGCACAAGGCGTTTTGCAGCGCGTTTTTGAGTTACGGAAGATTTATAGGAAACGGAATTTCAGTTTTTGCGACCGCAATTATTTTTGGAGCAGCCGGTGTACTGCTTCTTTTCATCACAAAAGATGAAAGCGTTACTGCAATAGTAAAAAAATTCAGAGGTAACAGGTAAACAGATGAAAGAAAGAACAAGAGAACAGATGAAGGAAATATTTGAGGCAAGGCGCAATGCATTCGCCAAGGAAATGGAGAACGCAAAAATAGGCGCCGTAATTTTTGAAGACACTGAAGGCCGCCGCGATCCGTCCGTAAGATATTTTTCAGGACACATCAACGACGCAATTTTAATTATTGCAAGCAACGGAAAATCAATTTTAATTCCATGGGATGAAAACCTCGCCCAGCAGAATGCATTCGTGGATAAGGTAATTCCGTTTACAAGATACGAGCGTCAGACAGTCCGCTCCGTAAAGGCAGTGCTCGGAACAATGAAATTAAATTTCCCGAAAATCGAACTTCCTCCGTGCACGCCATATCCGCTTTTTCTTTCGTACATCGACTCGCTCAGAGACTACGATGTTCTCTGTAAGGAAAACGGGCTTCACAGTAAGGCAGTAGCAATGCGCGCAGTAAAGGATGAATATGAAATTGAATGTACGAAGGAAGCGGCAAGAATCGGTGACATAATCATTGACCTTATCGAAGAAAAAATTAAGAAAGGTGAAATCAAAACAGAAACTGACGTAGCACTTTTAATTGAAAAGGAATGCAGAAAGTACGACTGCGAAAAAACAGGCTTTGATACTCTTGCGGCAGGACCAGAGCGAAGCTTTGCGATTCACTGCTTCCCGAATTACACGGCAGGCGAATGGCCCGGAAAAGGTCTTTCGATTCTTGATTTTGGCGTAGTCTATAACGGCTACACAAGCGACACTACGCTCACTGTTGCAAAAGGAAAATTAAGCCGGGAACAGGAAGAGCTTTTGGCACTGGTACAAAAGGCGGCTGATTCAGCGCTCGGCTATTATAAAAAAGATCTTCCGGTAAAAACGGCAGCAGCAAAGGCAGATGAAATTTTTGCAAAGGCAAAAAAATCAATGCCGCATTCACTGGGACACGGAATCGGGCTTGAAGTTCACGAGTATCCGGGCATCAGGCAGAGAGCCGCCGCTGACGTGGTTTTTAAACCGGGCATGATTGTAACATTAGAGCCCGGCTTGTACGACCCGAAGCTCGGCGGCGTCCGTCTTGAAAATGATGTTCTGATTACAGAAGACGGTAACGAAGTAATCACGCATTCCCGGATTATAAGGATATAAGACGCCGCCTTATTCACCATCGGGCGGTATTGACTTATCAGGCCGCCTCATTCTCCATCGGGCGGCATTGGCTCATCAGGCCGCCGGTAGCATACGCCGCCGACATCCGCAATTACTTTCCGACGCAGAAGTGTGAGAATATGCTTTCCAGAACATCGTCAGGTGTTACTTCACCTGTAACTTCACCGAGCGCATCAAGTGCGTCCTCCAGATCCTGAACGACAGCATCGAGAGTGTAATTGTCGTCGGCGGCTACAAGTGAATGGCGCACGCTTTCGAGTGCCGCCTGCACATATGCTTTCTGGCGCGCAGAACCAAGTCCTGCCTGCTCGCGGTCACTAGATGTTCCCTGCAAAAGGATTGATTTTACAAGCTCTGTAAGCGCGCCTATTCCGCTTCCTGTCCGCGCACTGATTTTTACTTCGCCCTTAAAATCCGGAATCAGTTTCTTGATGTCGTCAGGAAGCGCTGGCGGACAGGCGGCCGTGCCTGTTTGGTCATCCGCGGCATTTGTGCACAGATCAATTTTGTTCCATATAAATATAAGCGGCTCTTTGCACGAAACCAAAAACTCGCGGTCGATTGCCTTTACGTCATCAGAGGAGTCTGCAAGATACAGGACAATGTCCGCCTCACCGGAAAGCTCTCGAGTGCTTTCAAGTCCTTTTAATTCAACATAATCGTCCGTTGAGCGGAGTCCGGCCGTATCAAAGAGCCGCGCAGGAAGTCCGTCAAAGCTGACCCAGCTTTCTATCCAGTCGCGTGTCGTGCCTTCTATGTCGGAAACAATCGCGCGTTCCTCTTTTAAAAGTGAATTGAAAAGGCTTGATTTACCGGCGTTTGTTTTTCCGCAGAGTACAATGCGTGCGCCTTCCTGATAAAGCTTTTCGCTTTTCCATGACGCTGCCAGCGTTTCAAGGCGCGAAATTGCTTCGACTAATTTATTGCGGTTAAAGGAATCCGCGATTGTTTCTTCGTCTTCGGGGTATTCGATTTCGACTTCAATTTCGGCAAGGGTATCGATAATAGATTTTTTGATTGCGGCGATTTCCTTGTACACATTTCCGGCAAGACGACCGGCAGCTTTGGCGGCTGACAATACTGTACGGCCCTCTATGATTTCCCGGACCGCCTCGGCTTTTGTAAGATCTGTCTTTCCGTTTATATACGCCCTGAAAGTAAATTCACCGCGCTCTGCTTTTCTAAAACCGCTTTTTAATATCAAATCAAAAACGGCGCTTATAACCGCAGTTCCGCCATGACAGCTTATTTCCGCCATCTCCTCACCGGTAAAGCTTTTTGGAGCGCGAAAAACAGAAACTAAAACTTCATCTATTTTTTTATTTTGATCTTTTATCCAGCCGTAGACGATTGTATTTCCGCCGGCTTCTAAAAGCGCCTTAGGACGACTGAAAATTTTTGAAATCAGTTCAACACAGTTTTTTCCGGAGACCCGAATAATTCCAAGCGCAGATGGCGCAAGGGCTGTTGCAATGGCTGCAATCGGTTCTTCCGGAGTATAAGAAGTATTATCCATAAAAAAGAGTTTATGAAAATCAGATTACTTTTTCAAGTAAGGAAAGAATTTTTGGATCATAAATTCCTGACTTGCGTTTTAATTCTGTAAGAGCTGAATAGCGGTCCATTGCCGTCTCGCGGTAAATACGCTTGTTGACGAGAGACACATAACTTTCGCACACGCGTATCATTCTTGCGATAAGCGGGATTTTTGCACCGCGCATTCCTGCCATATATCCCTTGCCGTCAAAATTTTCGTGATGATATTCAGCGGCATCCATGAATACAACCTGAAGTTCCGGCGGAACAAATTCAAGATATTTCTGTGCATTCTGAACATGACTTCTTACTTCGTAGCGTTCCTTTATAGTAAGGTGTTCTGCAGAAAGAATCTGCTTTTTTACTGAAAGGAAGCCGGCATCGTAGACCATAGCCGCACAATGATACAAAAGCGCAGTATTCTGATTTACTCCGGCAGCGTTACTGATTTTGTAAACAAGTTCGCTTACCTTGCGCGAATTATTTTTTCTTCCCGTAACCTCGTCAATCTTAAGACCGAGCTGATAGCATTCAGTTTCAAGCTCCATGAACTTACGCTTTGAATCTTCATTCGTAAAGAATTCATTTGCAACACTGTCAAATGCAAATTCCTTCTTTGAGGCAAACACACCTGTAGTGTCATATTTTTCATCGATTACTTTATCGTTAGCATCCTTTACAAAAGAAATTTTGCTTCCGTTAAAATCGCGTGTAAGAAGAGCAACGACTTCCATTGTAGTTTCAAAATTATGCTGGGCTTCAACACGGCGCTTATAATTTTTAATGATAAAATATATCAAGATTACAAGCGCAATAAAAAGAAATACGCCTGTCGTAAAAATCATTACCTTATATATTTTATCGGTTTTCTCGCGCTCTTTTTCATCGAGATAGCGCTTAATCATATCAACTGAAACATCGCCGTTAATTACATACTCAAGTTCTTTGCGTGATTTTTCAAGAACAGAAATTTCTGCATTTACCTTACGCCACTGATTACGCTTGCTTTCATCAACATAACTTCTCCGGAGCTTTTCAAAAAACTTGATTTCATCATCAAACATTTTGTCGATAAGTGAAACTGTTCTTGCAGATGCAGCCTGAGGATGAAGCTTAAGGCAAAGGATTGCATTATCAAATTCCTTTCGGTCAACCTTGCCGTTATTAATTGAAGCAGTTTTGTAAATTGAATTTATCCACGCATAATAAACAGCCTCTGCCATGAGCTTCTGGTTTTCAGAAAATCCGCTTCGTCCTTCATAAAGCTCCATAAGAAGATTTACTGACTGGACTGCCTTAACATAATTCCCTTTGTTATAAAAATCATTTGTACGCTGCATCAATTCAGCGGCTTCATCAACTGATTCCCCGGCAAATATTTTTACCGGACAAAAAACAAACGCAAACGCGGCAAATAAAACCGCGATTTTTTTAATGCAAGAATTTTTCATTATACTCTCCGCAAATATTTATTTTGCAACAGGCTGTGTAAGCATCGAATTAATTTCGAGCATAGGCCTGAAGCCGCTGTAATATTCGTAATCATTTTTTTTAAGTCCTGAAAGATTATCATCCTGTCCGCGGACTGCATCCAGAACAGAAAGATTATCAGGATTGGCTTCGTTAATCTCATTCTGAACCGGCGGTACCGCATCAATTTTTTTTCCGATTGCAGGCTTTCTGAATTCTGCGCCTGCCTCATACGACTTCCCGGTATAAGGCGCGTCTCCCGGATCAGGAGAAATCTTTGAATAATTTCCGGCGTTATTCCAGAACATATAGCCGCGGTCAACTGAATCGCGGACACCGTAAACTTCCTTCAATACATAATCGCTGTCATAATAAGTTCGGTCATAAGGAACATTCAGGAAGAACGCCTGAATCCATGGACGCGCCACGATTCTGTCACGCGCAATTACTGTGTTCCGGTAAGTTCCGTAATAATAAATGCGGTACGGTCTTTCTTCGTTCGGAGCATAATTCATGAACTTGTGCTCAAAGTGGCTCGGGTAAAACATCGGGCAGATTACGTCAACATAATGTGCAAGCGTTTCAACATCCTGACCCGTTCTGGTTCCGCTTCTGTACCAGCCGTTTGCTCCATAAATATCGATTCCGACAGGCGCGTCAATATTTTCGCGTGCATACGAAAGGAAGCTTACAAGAGCGCTTTCCTTATCCATGCCCTCACTCTGCCATCTGAACTTCGCGTTATATAAATTCGTTCCGTCAGTAGGAAACCTTATGTAGTCAAACTGAATTTCATCAAAGCCGCGTGAAATAAGCTCCTTTGCAATTGCAACATTGTATTCCCAAACCTCAGGGCAAAACGGATCAACCCATGCTTCGTCGTAATAATTTGTCTGCGTCGTTCCGTCTTCAAGAGTTTCCGTTCCCTTTATGCCCCACCATTTGCGGTTTGTTTTTTTATCCCAGATTGCGTATTCAGAGTCATTGTAATTGGTAAGGTTTCTGTCCTTGAACACAACGATTCGCGCAATAAGATAAATGTTGTCCTTTTTGAATTCAGAAACAAATTTTTCCAGATCGAGCGCGTACTTACTCACGACGCCTTTCTGTGTTACAAGTGAATCCTGAGCATCATAGCGGAGAAGTCCGTAATCATCTTTCATATCGATGACAAGTGAATTCAATTTATTATCAAGAATTATTTTTTTGAATTTTTCAAAGCCGCCGGGAAGATGTGCCTGATAAGCAGGAATGTAAAGGCTTTTCTTTCCGTCAATTTTCTGTGCATACGGACTTAAGATTTTTCCGCTTTCCTTAAGCCAGAATTCATTGAGAAGAATTGAGCTTCCCGTTACGCCTTTTTCAGATGCAATCCAGGCGGCATTTACGATTGAACTGGAAGCGCTGAAATCTTCGAGATAAGATTTTAAATTTTCATCAATGCATTTTACTTCGCCGGATTTCATGTCGTATAAATTAACTGAGCCGGGCGTCATAAACACGATTGAATTTCCAGAGCGGGAAAGCGCATCGATTGTGTCTGCAGGTTCAGTACCGCGGTAAACAGGCGTGCTTTTTTCTTCTGAAATATCGAAGTGATAAAGACGCGGAATAAAAGTCTGTGCAAGGAAAATTTCGCAATACTTACGACCGGCTTCATCGCTTACTACTACAGGAAGGATATCTGAAACTTCATCGGCAGAGTTTGACGGATCGCTTGCGGCAAGCCCCTTCTGCGCTTCCTTCCAGTCAAGTTTTTTTTCATCAGGGAAGCAGTAATGAAATCCCAAAATCGAGTGCGCCATAAAAACAACAGTCTCATTGTGAGTATTTTCGCCGCTTCCAAATTTTAAGCTTGCAACACAAACCGCTTTGATTCCATTTGTACGCGACGACGCCGACCCCAGCGAAATCCAGTGAAGGCCGCCGTCATTTGAATAATAAACCTTTTCCTTTGTAGCGGTTACAACTTCAAGCGGATTAATCGGATTTACGGAAATATCTTTTAAATCCTGACACTGATTTTCAAACCATGTTTTTTCGCCGTTATATTTTTTGATTACAAGGAAAGGAAGTCCTTCATTCCTAAGCTCAAAATCCGTAAGGTTTTCTGAATATAAAATTCCTTTATCTGTAACAAAATAATATTTATAGAAAGCTTTTCCATTTGAATCTGAATATTCCACAGGAAGAATCTGCTTGACCTTTCCGCCAGTCCATAGCGGTACAAAAGTTTTTGCTCCTGAAATTCTGTAAAGGCCACTGTCTGTTGCAACAAGTGAATTTTTGGAATCAGTTTTTTTAATAGTTTTTTCTTGTGATGAACTCTGCTGCTTTTTTGTTGTCTTTGCCGCTGTGATTTCGGGAAGTGAATAAAGCGGTTTTATTTCCTGAGCCTGTAAAAAGACCGGTAGAAGCAGTGCTAAAATAATGATGGATACAGTTTTCATACTTCCACTATCGGCATTTTAAAACAAAACTGAAGATGTTTTTATATAGATATTTTTAGCCTTCACTGATTCGCAGATTTCCGCCCGTGTTGATTCTGCCTGCTTTTTATGATATATTTACCATACATTTCGGGCTATAGCGCAGCTGGTTAGCGTACAAGTCTGGGGGACTTGGGGTCACCGATTCGAATTCGGTTAGCCCGACTAAATCCGTTCAGTTTTTTGCTGGACGGATTTTTTTATTTGTACGCAAATGTTGATTTGCGCGGAATAGAATTTTGATTCACGCTTTAAAAATCATTTTAATTTTAATCATGTTGATTTTAATCTACCCTCTGTTGTAGAATAGGCGCTATGAAAAAAGGAATGACAATCATATATCCCGAATACAACGGGCTTTACATAAACCTTACAAACCGCTGTCCCTGCGCCTGCACCTTCTGCATAAGGCAGAGAACAACCGGCGCCGAATTTGAAAATGTAGATACGCTCTGGCTGGAGCACGAACCATCCGCACAGGAAATAATTGAAGCAATCAAAAAAGAATCAAAGACAGCGCGGTTTGCTTCGTACAAAGAATTTGTTTTCTGCGGATACGGAGAGCCAACGGAAGCACTTGATGTATTACTCGAGGTTGCTCAATTCTTAAAATCAAATTATACGCTCCCGGTAAGAATAAACACAAACGGACTAGCTGATTTGATCAACAAAAAATCTGTGGCGCCGCTTTTAGCCGGAAAAATCGATGTTGTCTCAATAAGCCTAAATTCAAGCAATCCCGAAATTTATGAAAAAACGGTGCGCCCTTCATTCAAGGAAAAGGCATTTCCTGCAATGCTTAATTTTGCAAAAGAAGCAAAGCTCTATGTGCCAAAGGTAATAATGAGTACAGTTGAAACGACGATCTCAAAAGAAGATGAACAGGAATGCACGCGGCTGTGCGAAAGCTTAGGCGTAACTCACAGAATCAGAAAATACATCAAGCTGTAACGGAAAGCGCAAGTTTATTTTTCTTCCATATAAAAATCAAGATATTCACGGAATTCACTTAGACTTTTTATCCATACAACATAAGCAGCTGAATTCTTTAAAACAGGACTTTCTTTCCTGCTTCTAAAACCATAGAGAAAACTCACAGAATTTTTTACAAAAATGCGTAATTTTTATATGCACTTTTACTGACTACAAAAAAATTCACACGATATAATAAAAAAAAATGTCGGCGGACAATAATCGCGGAGGAAATTATGATTCTAAAATCAAAGAAAAACACGGCTCTTCTTGCCCTGGCAGCATTATTTATGATGATGCTTACTTCATGCAAGGCTCTTGTCGGAGGCGGAGAGATAACAACTTCTTATACTATTGCAAATATTGTCATTGCTATTATAGCATTTGCATTTGACATGATTTTGGATTCAAGAATAGATGCAAAATATGGTAAACACAAAGTGGCAGATTCAAAGTCATTGAAGTCGCTTCCTGGATACATATCGATTGTTTTATTAATTCTGCCTTTTATCTGCCGTCCGTTTGCTTTATTCAATATTTTGATACTTGCTCTTTGTGTTGTAATTGCTGTCTGTGAAAAAATTTTTATTACGATTCCTGATACAAAGAAAAATGCAGGTAAAGAACCTGACAAAAACGATAAGGAGTAACAGAACATGGGAGCCATTTTTCATTTTCTTATTCAGTTTATTCTTCCTGGTGTAGCAGCTTATTATCTAAGCGAAATATTTGACTGGCATTTTGGGATTGCGGGTGCAGTCTAGATTTATGCATTCGTATTTCTTGCACTGGATTCAATGACTCAAACAGTTTGGCGGGGAAATCATTACGAAAAAGAGTCTTTAACTCTTTACCCATTCCTGGACAAGATTGCAATATTTCTCATTTTGGGAATTCCAGCTTTCTTCATAATTAAAGCAAAATTCTTTTAATTAAATATTTAAAAAAATGAGGCTGACTGATAGATCATTTAGTCAGTCCCTTCCAGCAAAATCAGTGCAAATTAGGAATGATAATTCCGCCAAAATATTCCGGGTTACCGTTGCTGTCGTTTAAAACAAAGCCGCGTGTTGAAAGAGCTATGTATGTCCCGTCTGCTTTGCGTGCGCGATAAATTATGGAACGGATTTCCGCGTTGCCGCATAATACTGCATCGACGGCTTCATTATAAATTTTTATGTCATCAGGATGTATGTAATTTTTCCAGACTTGATCTGCATGGTACATATATTCAGACTGCATCGCAAAATCATCGATAAGCGGAAGCGACCATCTTGAATAATCATAGCGCATGTCGTTTAAGAAAAGGTAGCCTTTTCCTGAAATTGTATACAACGCGTCAAACAGACTGTCCAGGCGCTGTTTCCTTTCTGTAGGAATGACTTTGCTTATGTCATCCATTTTTCTGAAGCCTTCAAGTACCTTGCGCGATTTTATCTTGTTTTTATTTTCATACATTTCGCGGTCGGCACGCTCAAATACTTCGGCAAAAGTCTTGTCAGTTTCCGGATCGCGTTCGGAAAGTCCGCATGCAATTTCAGGTCCTGAACGAGAGCGTCCGTTTGCATCAGATTCTTCACGAAGCTTTTTTAACAACTGATAGCGGTGATCGTAATCGTAATCAGCAAGGATAACTACAAATTCATCGCCGCCAATTCTGAATACAGGGCTGTGCTTAAATACATCGCAAATCATGCGGCTTGCCCGCTGGAGCATTTCGTCACCAAAGCTGTGACCGCGCGTATCGTTAATCAGCTTAAGGTTATTCAAATCACACATTACGATTGCAAACGTGCATTTTTCTTTTGATGATTTTATGCGCTCGTCAATTGATTTTGAAAATTCTTCAAAAGCATTTTTGTTTTTTATTCCGGTAAGGGAATCGCGGCGTGCCATGAGTTCCGCGGACTGAAGGTTCTTTTCCTGAACAGCTTTTTCCTGATATTCGTTTTCAAT
>CACYCX010000168.1 GCA_902772975.1 uncultured Spirochaetaceae bacterium | reverse complement strand
TAATTAGCCACGTAATTAGCCACGCAATTTGCGAAATTTGGATTTTCATTTTATAATAAAAGGATACTTTATGAAAGAGCGTCAGGATTATCCAACTAGAATCGGAAAAAGAAACAGCTTTATATTTCTCAAACTTATTCCGTCTGTGTTCGTTACAGTTTTACTTGCATGCTCAATCATAAACTTTACGCTTCTGAATATAATCAAAATTAATCCGGAGATTACGATTGCAACGACTTCATACTTTTCGCAAAAAACTTTTGTCATAGATTTTTTTGTTTTTGCCGCAGTTTTTTCCGTATGCACATACCTCATTATATGGAGTGATAATTTTTTTATAAACCTTGCCGCCTTTGTATTCGGAACCGGAGCCGGGGCACTTGCCGTTTATACAGATTCAAATTTATTTACGATAAAAATATTTCTTTACTGCGCATGGCTTATCGTCATAATGCTTTCACTTCCATGGGTAAGCTCTGTTCTATTTTCTGCTTTAAGCATCATTTATTTTGTTTCGCTTCAAATCAATCCGCATTTCATAAATGACAGCGAATCATTTTTTGAGCAGCTTCGTCCGGGCTTTGCCGAAACAGTTTCTTTTGCATCAATACTTTTGCTTACCGCAGCTTCATCATTTTTGTACAGGTATATTGTTGAACGCCTTATTCTTTCGCTTGAATCGGAGCACCACATCAATATGGTGATGAAGCAGCTTTCCGTGATAAACAGCGAGCTTCAGTTCATGGCAAAAATGCGCGGCGAAGAGGCAGCCAAAAGTGAGCGACTCAGGATTACACGCGACATGCATGACACATGCGGTTACACCTTTGTAAATATTTCTGCGATTGCGGATGCTGCACAAAGCGAACGGGATATTGAACGCGACAAGCTTGACGAAATATTTGCCAAGATAAGGAACCTCGCTTCTAACGGCCTTCAGGAAACACGCAAAACCTTGCACGCAATCCGCGACATGGAAAACCCGCTTGAAAATAACATCAGTACAATCTACGATATTAAAAACCTTTTTATTTCCGTTACGGGAATTAATGTTGAAATAATTACGGGTAACCTTAAGAAAGATTACAGTCGCGCGATTAATTCAATAATCGTCCACACGATGCAGGAAGGACTTACAAACGCAGTCAGGCATGGTCAGGCATCAAACATTCTCGTTTCGTTCTGGGAAGAAAACAACGAGCTTATGATGAGCATCAAGGACGACGGAATCGGGTCAGATAAAATTGTAAAAGGAATTGGTCTTGCCGGAATGGAAGAGCGTCTGGAAAAAGTTTCAGGCCGCATAGAAATTTCTTCTCCAATTGAAGGCGGATTTAAAATTACGATTTTCATTCCAATTACAGACCATGACATAAAGGAAAATTCGGAGGAACAAATTGGACAACAAATTGAAAATTCTCTTAGTTGATGATCAGAGTCTTTTCGCAGAAAGTCTGAAGACATTCCTCAAAAATTATGCAAGCGACATGGAAGTTCTAGGAATTGCCTCAAACGGAAAAGAAGCAGTAGATTTTGTTCAGGAAAACAAGCCCGATATAATCCTCATGGACGTGCGCATGCCTGTAATGGATGGCGTCGAAGCCGTCCGCGAAATTAAGAAAAATAACTCAGGCATAAAAATCATCATGCTTTCAACTTATGATGATGACGACCTTGTGCGTAATGCCCTTCTGGCAGGAGCGGCCGGATATCTTTTAAAAGACATTTCGCCGACCGAGCTTATAATTTCAATCCGCGCACTTTCTTCCGGTGTCATGCAGATTTCACCCTCGATTGCGCAGAAGCTTTTGCAGTCAACTTATATCGACGAACCGCAGGCAGCAGATTCAGATAACGAAAAAAAATTCCCGTGGCTAAAAACATTAACCAAACGGGAACGCGAAATCTTTACGCTTATTGCAACCGGCCACGACAACGAACAGATTGCGCAGAAATTAAATCTTGCACTTCAAACTGTCCGCAATCAGGTCAGCACGATTTATTCCAAGCTGGAAGTCAAAGACAGATTTGAAATCATCCAGCTCGCAAATAAAATTCATTAAACAATTCAACTAAATCAGAACGACTTATATCTCCAGAAAAATCCGACCAGCATTTTATCGCGTGATGTCGAATCAGGATAAATAATCGATTCATATTCAGTAGTAACTGCAATCGTGTGTTTTTCGTTTATGTCAAACGCAATGTCCGGGCGGATGTTAAAGATAAATCCACCAGTCCAGTTTTTTGTGCGCTCGTAATCCCAGTAATCCTTATCATGCCACTTTGTGTATTCAGCACCCCATGCACCTGAAGCCCAGCAGCCCAAGTGAAGTTCTTTTGTAATATCCCACTGAACGCGTCCGCCTGTGTAGAAAGCGTTTGTGTAATCACCGTGGCGGTATGCTGAAAAGCCTGCTTCAGGCCTGATTGCAAGATTAATTTTCTCGAACTTGATGTAAACGCCACCGCCTGTTCCCCAGATTACATTCGGAGACTCAGCTTTCTGTCCGATTCCGTCATAAGCAAAATATCCGTCAATGATAAATGAATCAGATAACTTGATTGTTGCACCAGTATAAACATTTCCGTTATCTATAAAAGCGCCTTCGTATGCGGCAGCAATGAGAAGGAAATCAACCGGCTGTACGCTTCCACCAAAGTTTGCGGCAGGTCTGTCTGTATTGAATCCATCAGGAATTGCAGCACCAATGTGGAAAATATCCTTATACTTGTAGCGGACTCCGATTGCCTTTGATGCATAATTATTTGCATAGCGCACATATCCTGCAACGACATTTTTTGCAGGGAGCATTCCGCGGTTATCAGAACCTGTCGCAAAGTCGCCCTGAATTACATGAGCGGTATAATCCCATGCCTGTCCGTCTTTTGAGGGAGAAGGGCCTACGCTCCAGCTGAGCTTAGTTCCGAATCCGGCATCGAATCCTTCAAACGGATGTACAAGGAAATTCAAATAATATGAGTTGCTGTAAACATGTTCGTTCATAAAACGGAACTGCTGCAAATCAGTATTTACAATTGTAAAATCCTCAACGTGATCTTTTGTCCAGTTTGTAAGCGCACCCCAGGCAAGCATTCCGTCTACAGTAAACTGCTTGATGTCAGCGCGCGCCTGAAAAGTATCAATGAGACCGACCCAGCGGAAATCAGGTCTGTCACTGTCGCCGCATTTTCCAGTCGGAAGTCCTGCCCCAGACCAGAGAGTGTTATTTACGCCCATCTTTTTCAAAACCTGCGCACTTACACTTGAAATAAGCAGAAGTGAAACAGCAATGCCTAAAATAATTTTTTTCATAATTCCTCCAGTAGCAATATTTTTTGCATTGTAAATTTATTTTATTCCTATCAGCGAGAATAATCAATAAATGTAATTTTTAATAAATTTGAGGAACGCCAGATTCAGGGTGAGGATAAAATTTGAATGAAGTTCCGTAAGCTGAATTTAGAATTTCCGGAACAAAAATTTCTTTTACGGTTCCGCTAACAGAACTGCTTGCGTTAACTGAATTGCCTTCACAATCCGGCTCACTTCCGTCAACCGAACTGTTTCCGCTAACAGAAACGCCGCTTTCTTCTTTCCCCTTACAAAGCAGGACAAGCTTATCCGCAAAGCACGAAGCAAGATTCAAATCGTGAATCGAAATTAATGCAACGATATTTTTTTCTTTTGCAATCTGCTTTATCAATAAAAGCAAATCACGCTGGTATCCAAAATCAAGCGAGGAAAGCGGCTCGTCCAGCAATACGACCGGCGATCCTTGCGACAGAGCGCGCGCAAGACGTACTTTCTGCCACTGCCCTCCCGAAATCTCATGGACGCTTTTATCAAGAATATTTTCTATCTTCAAAAGCTTCGCAGCATCGACTGCAATATCATAATCTTTTTCTGAATAAAATCCGTTTGCAGTATGGCACCAGCGTCCCGTTAAAATTATGTCACGGCAGCAATAGTTCCAGGAAGAATATTCTGACTGCATCATGTACGCAATTTTCTGCGCGCGCTCCTTAACGGAAAGCGATTCAAGCTTTTCATTCCCGTAAAGAATCGAGCCGCTTTTTTTTATTCTGCCTGCTCCTGCAATTGAACCAAGCAAAGTTGATTTTCCGCTTCCGTTTGCGCCTATTATGCATGTAAGCTTTCCGCTCTCAGCAGTAAATGAGACATCGCTTAAAATATTTTTTTTGCCGTAACCTGCGTAAAGATTTTTTACTTCAAGCATTTGAGTTCCTTGCATTAATAAGCGAGATAAAAAACGGAACACCTACAAGTGATGTAATAATTCCCACAGGAAGCTCCGACGGACGGACTACAACTCTTGCAACGGTATCGCATACAAGAAGAAAAATTGAACCGAGCAGCATCGAAAGCGGAACAAGTATTTTCGCCCTGCTTGAAAAAAGCCGCCTTACAATATGGGGCGCAATCAATCCTACAAATCCGATTGTTCCGCCCGCGCAGACTGCACACGAAACTCCAAGCGCACCTATAAAAAGAACAAAAATTCTTGTACGCCTGATATCAAGTCCCAGACTCTGCGCGGATTCTTCACCGCCGCACAATAAATCAAGAGAGGAAGTTCCCTTCACCAGCAAGAAAAAACAAATCAGAGCCGGAACAAATAAAGTTTTTAAATCTGAAAATGTCTTTCCGCTAAAGCTTCCTACAAGCCATGAAAAAATTCTTTCGATTGCTTCGCGGTGTGTAAGCTGAATAATGGAAGAGATTGCAGAAAAAAAAGTTCCGGCCGCGCTACCGCACAGTATTATCGTTACTGAATTGCGGCTCTTGCCGAAAGATAAAAATGCTATCAAAAGCCCCGAGCAGATTGCGCCCAAAAAAGCGCCCGCCGACAAAATTGAAATTCCCAAAAAAGAAAACCGTGCAAAAAAAACAGCAAAGCAGATTGCGCCAAGCGTTGCGCCGCTTGATATTCCCATAAGGCCAGGGTCGGCAAGTGAGTTCCTGAAAAACAACTGGAACATCGCTCCGGTTCCGGCAAGCAGCGCACCGGAAATTAATACTAAGGCGGAGCGCGGGAGACGGAGCTTATATAAAATTAACTTTCCGGTTTCGGTTGATAAATCAAGCTGCTCGGTTCCCAGAAAAAGGCTTACTGCAAATGCCGCCGCTAAAATTACCGTGAATGCAAAAAAGACGGCGGTTTGTTTTACTATATTTTTATTCGTCATATTTATAAAGGCAATCAGCTAAAAGCTTTGCAGCCTCGGCCATCCGGATTCCAGGACGGGAAAACAAATCGCCGTCGATATAGTATATGCGGCCTGTTTGTACAGCCTTAATATTTTCCCAGCCGCTTCGATTTTTGATTGCGGCGGTATAGAGGTTCCCGGTAGCAGCGCGGCCGGATGGTACGCTGCCGTTAGAACCGGAAGGCGAATCATCTTTTACGCTGTGAATTATTACATCGGGATTACGAACGATTATCGTTTCATTGCTTACGATCGGATATGCATTTTCGATATCAGAAAAAATATTATTTCCGCCTGCCACAGAAATCAAATCATTTATAAACGATTTATTTCCTGCGCTCATAAGAGGTTCATTCCACACTTCATAGTAAACTGATTTTTTTTCTGAGTCTGAATATT
>CACYCX010000167.1 GCA_902772975.1 uncultured Spirochaetaceae bacterium | reverse complement strand
GCGGCGGTAGATGTCGAAGCCCATGCGGCTGTCTACGTGGTTGCCGGTTTCTGCAAGCCAGTTGCAGAAAAAACTCTGGTAGGCGCTGTAAATCTGCTGGGGGTAGCCTTCGTAGCGGTAAATCGCAAACTTTCCGCCTTCAAGTGTCATGGTGTTTGGCACAGTCGGTATTCCTGCCCGGCTTGTAATTCCGGCTGCGGCAGTTTTCTGAACCGCATTTTTTAGCCGCGGGTCTTCCGGGTCTACCGTCATGCAGATGTCATAAATGCAATCGTCCGGATTTGTGATTGAAGGATCATTTTTTGTGCATTCAATAAAAAGGCTTTTTTCGGTGTAAAAACCTTCATAGCGCTTCATAAAATTGCACCAGTCATCTTCCAGCGTGTGATAGTTTCCCTTGTGGCGCTCGTAAAGCACAAAATAATCCGGCAGGGTTTCAATGCGTATCTTTTTGCAGCATTCTTCATAAGTTTCAATCTCGTTATCTTTTATATGAAAAAAGGGATGGTAAAAAGAAGTTTCATCGATGTCTTTTCTGAACTGAGCAGGTGTTTTGTTAAAATGATTTCGAAAGAGCACCGCGTAATTTGAAGGCGAATATCCGTAATCACCGCCAATTTCCGTGATGCTCCTGTCTTTTTCCACCTTAAGCCTGAAAGCACTCAGTTCAACCTTGCAGCGTTTTATAAAGCCATAGATGCTTTCTCCTGTCTCCGTCTTAAAAAGCCGCTCCAGGTAAAACTTTGAGTATCCGCAAAAATCTGCAATCATTTCGACGGACAGCTTTTGACCCGCATGAGAGAAAATATAATCGATTGCCTTGTTTATAACCTGATTTTCAAGCATAAGCTGATTTTTAACGCATTCTCCACAACTTACGATTTCAAAAAAGAATAATCAATCGGGAATCCCGAGTTTTTTTCAAATTACAATATAGATAAAAAAGGCTATAAACAATATTTTTCCGACAAGATGCAAAATTTGTCGATGAAATGCAGTAAATTCGGTTTTAGATTTCCCCGTGAATAAGCTGATAAGCAATAGAGCCCGGTTTTGGACTTGCAGGGCAGTTATTTCGGTCAAACCACTGGGCATCAGTCAGTTCTTCCTTCTGAAGCACAATGTCACCGCTTGCCCATTCTGCAGTAAAACCAAGCATCAGCTGATCCGGGAAAGGCCAGCTTTGACTTCCACGATATTGAATATTCTTTACCTTAATTCCGGTTTCCTCGAAAATCTCGCGCTCAACTGCGTGCTCGGCAGATTCTCCAGCCTCAATAAAGCCCGCAATACAGGCATAAATATCCTGATTTCTCTGGGCATGACGGGCAAGAAGGATTTTATCTCCCTTTGTAACAAGCACGATGATACATGGCTCAATGTGAGGGAAAGAAATTGTCTTACATTCCGGACAAATTCTTGCAGTCAAAAGAGGATGTTCATCCAGTTTTTTTCCGCACTTGTGACAGAAGTTATGAGAAACACGCCAGTTCAGAAGAGATTTTCCCCTGAAAACCTGGAATTTTATATCGTCATTATCAGAATTCTGAGCAAAAAATTCGCGTAAAGGAATCGTTTTGTAGGCGTCCCCTAATTTTTCCACGGAAGACAGACCAAGAACCTTAATGCCAGTCTGTTTTTCTTCAAAATATTCCAGCACAGGATTTTCAGCTTTTATCTTTTCAAATTCTGAAAATTCCGGCATAGAACCATCAGCTTTCAAAACGATGTCTCTGTCAAAAAGAACAAAAGATCTTTCCTGCATATTTTTCCTTCCTTTACAAAAAGTCTACATAAACATACGAAGAACTGCTTTTTTAAACGAAGTCAAAGGCTGATAGCGAATCGGAATGTCAATCAAAGTTGAAGCCTTTACAATCGCTTTTGGATGACTGAAAGTTTCAAAAGAATATTTTCCGTGGTAAATTCCCATACCGGAATCACCAATACCACCAAACGGAAGATTATGATTTGAAACGTGAACCATAACGTCATTTACACAGCCATCACCAAACTGCAGACCGTATATAAAGCGCTTTTCTTCACGCTTGTTATTTGTAAAGAGATAAAGTGCCAGAGGATGAGGATTTTTCTGAATAAAGCGGAAGGCCTCATCCAGATTTTCTACAGTAAGCACCGGAAGAAGAGGACCAAAAATCTCT
>CACYCX010000166.1 GCA_902772975.1 uncultured Spirochaetaceae bacterium | reverse complement strand
TCCTACATATAAGGCTGCTCTTGCTGCAGGTGTTGTTCCTGCCGGTCTTAGCGCAAAGGATGACTAATTTCCTTAAATAAAGAAAGCTGATTTCTTAATGAGGGGGCTTCAAAATGAGCTTGTCTAAAGTTTATTTGAAGCTCCTTCTATATTTTTAATATCAAAAAGTTTTATGGGAAAATGATAAAAGCCTTTCAAACTTTTTTGTGGGGAGTATGATGCCGGAACAAAATCAGGACTACGCGATAGAAATGACAGGAATTACTAAAAGATTTCCTGGTGTCGTTGCTAA
The DNA here is from genome assembly GCA_902772975.1 of uncultured Spirochaetaceae bacterium. Classification (GTDB taxonomy): domain Bacteria; phylum Spirochaetota; class Spirochaetia; order Treponematales; family Treponemataceae; genus Treponema_D. The sequence continues at coordinate 2,416 of CACYCX010000166.1, read as the reverse complement.
TGATAACATAACGCTGAAAGTAAAAAATAACGAAGTTCATGCCCTTCTGGGCGAAAACGGAGCCGGAAAATCAACCCTCATGTCAATCCTTTTTGGTTCATATGATCCTGATGCCGGTTCAATTAAAATCAGGGGAAAAGAAGTAAAAATCAAGAATCCTAATGTCGCAACTGAATTAGGAATCGGAATGGTTCACCAGCATTTTAAGCTTGTCCGCAATTATACTGTTGCAGAAAATATCGTGCTTGGTTCAGAACCTCTTAATAAATTCGGGCTTTTGGACCTGGATACTGCAAGGCAAAAGGTTAAGGTTCTTTCTGAAGTATACGGCCTTAACGTAAACCCGGATGCTAAAATTGAAGACATTACAGTCGGAATGCAGCAGCGCGTTGAAATTTTGAAAGTGCTTTACCGCAGTGCCGACATTATCATATTTGATGAACCTACGGCAGTTTTAACTCCGCAGGAAATCGATGACTTAATCGAAATAATCCGCCTTTTAAAAGAGCAGGGAAAAACAATTCTCCTCATTACGCACAAGCTTAAGGAAATCATGGCGATTGCGGACCGCTGTTCTGTACTGCGTCACGGAAAGCTTGTTGAGACAGTTAATGTTGCGGATGTAACTGAAAGCCAGTTTGCTGAACTTATGGTAGGCCGCGCCGTAAAATTTGAAATTGAAAAGGCGCCGTGTAAAACGGGAAAAGAAGTATTAAAAATCGAAAATCTCTGCGTAAAAAATAATCACGGATTTTTAGCGGTAGATGACCTTTCGCTTTCGGTAAGAGCAGGCGAGATCCTTGGTATAGCTGGCGTTGACGGAAACGGTCAGACTGAATTGATTTACGCAATTACAGGACTTGCACCGTGTGAAAGCGGAAAAATTATTTTTGACGGAAAGGACATTACGAATCTTTCAATACGAAAAAGAATTGAAGCTGGCGTCTGTCATGTTCCGGAAGACAGGCACCGTTTTGGAATCGTAAGTGAATATTCACTTGGCGAAAATGTTGCCCTTAAAAATTATTATAAGGAGCCGTATTCAAAGCGCGGAACTTTCCTTAACCTTCCTGCAATGATGGAAAAGGGAGAAGAGTTGATTCAGGCATTTGATATCCGAGCCGGTCAGGGAGCTCACACTCCGCTTGGAAGCATGTCAGGCGGAAACCAGCAGAAGGTAATCATCGGACGCGAAATTGATCTGGGCGGAAGCTTTCTGATTTTTGCCCAGCCGACGCGCGGACTTGATGTAGGTGCAATCGAATATATCCGTCAGAGAATCATTCAGGAGCGCGATAACGGAAAGGCAATTCTTCTTGTTTCATTCGAGCTTGATGAAATAATGAATCTCTGCGACAGGATCGCGACAATTTCAAAGGGAAAGATTGTAGGCATTCATAATGCAGGTGAAGTAACCGAGCGTGAAATTGGCGTTATGATGGCCGGTTCAAAAAATCAGGAACAGAATAAAAAATCAGAAGGAGATGTTGAATAATGGCGGACAAAAATAAAAATCAGCAGAAAGGGCTTTATTCGCTTTTAATCCGTTCTGACGGCGCGGATTCTGTTTTTGTAATATTGCTCGGCTTTATTGTGGCGACGCTTCTGATTGCTCTTGTAGGAAGAAATCCGCTTGGAATGTACAAGGCGCTTTTACAGTCTCTTACAGGACTCAATGTAAATAACGGCAAATGGAACATACGGTATGTAGGCGAATGGTTCAGCTATTCGATGCCGTTTGTGCTTTGCGGCTTTTCAATGGCGTTTGCCTACCGCGCCGGATTGTTTAATGTCGGTGGTGAAGGGCAGTACATTGTAGGAATGACGGTTGCACAGCTTGTAGCCTTGTATTTCCCGCCTGTTCCTGTACTGCATGTAGTTGTTGCCCTTTTAGCAGCAGTAGTTGCAGGTGCAATATGGGGCGGTATCGTAGGATTTTTTAAGGCGCGGTTTGAAGTGAGTGAGGTTGTTTCTACAATCATGCTCAATTACATTGCCCTTTATCTTTCAAGAATCGTAACTATGGCGGTGCCTGGAACAAATACATATAAGACCGTAAACTTTCCGCAGACCGCGCTCCTCAAGACTGAGTTCCTTACGAACCTGTTCAATAAATCAAATTTGAACGCCGGAATTTATCTTACGATAATAGCCGTTTTTGTCTATTGGCTTATCATGGAAAAAACAAATTTGGGCTTTGGACTGAGGGCTACTGGCTTTAACAAGGATGCGGCCCGCTGTTCAGGTATAAATGTAGTAGGCTGCATCGTTGCATCAATGGCAATTTCAGGTGCGTTCGCGGGCCTCGGCGGAAGTATCGTCGCGCTCGGTTCATTCAGATATGGACGCGTAATTACAGCGATGGATAATTACGGCTTTACTGGAATGGCGGTCGCCCTTGTAGGAAACTGTACCG
>CACYCX010000165.1 GCA_902772975.1 uncultured Spirochaetaceae bacterium | reverse complement strand
ATTGCGTTTCGTGTTGTCTGCGGAATTTCTGAAACGATAGAAATATTTTCACCGCTTGCAGTATTCAAAAAAGTTGACTTTCCGCTTGAAGGGCGTCCGATTATTGCAACAAGTGCCGTCTTGCTTCCTGCGCTTTCTGCATTTTGTGTATGCTGTATTTTTTCTTCCATAAAAAAATTATATCAAATGAACTCCCCCTTCGCAATCCGCATACAGTTGAGTGAAAATTCAAAATCGCGTAACACAAAGCAGATAGTAGGCTTGTTTGGGATATATAAAACACTTTGTGTTTGACATCTTTTAAGTTTCCTTATATCCTTATACGCAATGAACTGAACAACCGGTTGCGCAAATTGCAGGAAATTTGCCTTCATGGTTCACTTCAATTTTGAATTTAAAGGCAGGGGCAATGTTATGAACTCAAGCGACAATTTTTCTTTCACACCGCAGTATCTTACAAAAAACGGCGAACCGTGGTTTCCGGTTATGGGCGAGATTCATTATTCGCGTTACCCCGAAAAATTCTGGAAGGAATCGCTTTTAAAAATGAAGTCTGGCGGCGTCACGATCGTTTCGGCATATACAATCTGGATTCATCACGAAGAAATTGAAAACGAGTGGGATTTTTCAGGACAACGAAACCTGCGAAAATTTGTCGAGACGGTAAAAGAATGCGGCCTTTACATGATTTTAAGAATAGGTCCCTGGTGTCACGGAGAAGTAAGAAACGGCGGCTTCCCGGACTGGCTTATGCAGAAGGGCTTTGAGCCGCGTACAAACGATGAGCGCTATTTTGCAGAAGTGCGTAAATTTTATCAGAAGATATTTTCACAGGTAGAAGGCCTGTTATTAAAAGACGGCGGCCCGATTGTAGGCGTTCAGATTGAAAATGAATTCGGTCATTGCGGCGGACTTTCAGGAAAGGAAGGCGAGCTTCATATGACTACGCTGAAAAACATGGCGGTTGAAACAGGCTTTACGGTTCCCCTGTATACGGCGACAGGCTGGGGCGGCGCAATAACAGCAGGCATGCTCCCGGTAATGGGCGGCTATGTCGATGCGCCGTGGGACCAGCGCCCGGCCGAGATTGAGCCAAGCGGAAATTTTGTAATCACGCATGAGCGAAACGATCATAACATCGGAAGCGATTTTGGATTTGGCACAGGCATTACTTTTGACATGACAAAATTTCCGTATCTTACTGCCGAGCTTGGAGGCGGACTTGAACCGACATTTTTGCGGCGGCCCGTTCCGGTTAAATCCGATATCGGAGCGGAAACCCTTGTTAAGCTTGCAAGCGGCGTAAATCTTTTGGGCTATTACATGTATCACGGCGGCACAAATCCGTACGGCAAAAAAACTACGCTTCAGGAAAGCAAGGCGACAGGCTCGCTCAATGATTTACCTGAGCTTTCTTACGACTTTTTTGCGCCAGTGCGTGAGTATGGTCAGATTTCGCCTGTGTATGGAGAGCTTAAGCTTTTTGCGCTTTTTGCCGCCGATTTCGGTTCGTCGCTCTGCAAAATGAAATCGATTATAAATCAGGACAATCCGCTTGCTCCTGATAATAAAGATGCAGTCAGATATTCTTTCCGCGTCAATCAGGAAGAAAAAAGCGGCTATCTGTTCGTGAATAATTATGTGCGCCATCAAAAGCAGACCGCGCATAAAGCAAGGAAATTTGAATGCCCTGTAAGCGGTGTTGAGTTTCCGGCTCTTGATGTTAATGACGGAGATTATTATTTTCTTCCGTTTAACATGAAAATCGGGAACGGACTTTTGAAAACGGCGCTTGCTTCTCCTCTCTGCAAATTGAATGGAAATAAAGCTTGCGGTAAAAAAGAAGCTTTTGTTTTTTACAAGACGGTCGCCTGCCGGAATGGAAAAGAAATCTTTAATTTTGAAACAAAGCCGACTGATACGGAAATTATTTTGATTTCTCGTGAAGAAGCAGAGAGGGCGTACAAGATTACGATTGACGGTACTGACTATCTTTTTATAAGTGACGCAGTTGTTTTAAGCGACGGAAAAAATATTACGCTTATGGGAAAAAATACCGGAACCTTTATGACTTATCCTGAGCTTCCTAAAACTCCATTCGGGTATGAAGTAGTCAGAACTCAAAACGGATTTACGGTTTACCAGAATCAGGCGTCAGTAAATCATGTGTCATTAAATCAGATTAAAAAGCAATTACAGAATTCAATTCCAGCGCCGTCATTTTTGCAAGAGGAATTTACACAAGACAAGGCGTTCTATAATGTTACGCTTCCTGACTTGAAGGCTATTTTTGAAAAATCATGCGAAGGTTCGAATGTAAGGCTTTCAGATATCCGCGTAAATATTTTTTACAACGGAAGCTATGCGCGCCTTTACAAAAACGAAAGGCTTGCCGCCGATAATTTATTCTGCGGAAAACAAATCCCGTGGCAGATTGGATTAAGGAATCTTTATGAACAGCTTGCCTCCCAGCCGGGCGGTGCGCAAAATACAATGCAGGACGGAAATGAATTCCTGCTTGAAATACAGGCGCTTAAACAGGATGAAAAAGTCTATATCGAGGATATGCCTGAATTTAAAGACGGAAAAGCCTGCAGCCTCAAAAATATTTCGGTAGAATTAATTTTTTCTTCTGACCTTAAACTGAGTTGAAGTATCCTTTGAAACAAGCTCCGCGCGCTTTTTGTATTCAGCATAAAGAATTTCTTGAGCACAGAGGCGGCCTTCGCGGGGCTTTCGCTTTAATTCAGTCCATACGCCGTTACTGTCCAGGCTGTAAATATTTGTGTTCGAGTTAAAATAAGTATCAAGCGCGCTCTTTATTTCCTTAAAAATTACCGGATCCAGTATCGGGAACATAAGCTCAATCCGCCTGTCAAGGTTTCGCGACATCCAGTCCGCACTCGAAATATAAATTTCCGCCGCGCCTCCGTTCTGAAAATAGAAGATGCGTTCGTGCTCAAGGTAGCGGCCTACAATCGAGTAAACCTTAATGTTTTCGCTCATGCCTTTTACACCCGGTACAAGCATGCAGATTCCGCGCACATTAAGCATAATCCTGACACCGGCGCGGCTTGCCTTGTACAATTGCGAAATTACTTCCTCATGCGTCAGGCTGTTCATCTTTGCAATAATCAGGCCCGGTCTGTCCGGCGTCGAAAGCTCAATCTCGCGCTGTATCATCGAAATGATGTTTGACTTGATGTTTACAGGCGCCATCGAAATCGTCTTCATCGTCTGCAATGCAGAGTAGCCGGTAATTACGTTAAAGAATTTTATCGCGTCATTAGCGATTTCTTCGTTTGTCGTAAAGATTGAAATGTCGCTGTAAATTTTTGCGGTGCGCGGATTGTAGTTTCCCGTTGAAAAATGAACATACCGCTTAATCGAATTTTCTTCGCGGCGGATTATCATTGCGATTTTTGCGTGAACCTTTAGATCCTGAAGTCCGTACACTACGATTACGCCTGCCTTTTCAAGCTCTGCCGCCCATGCAATATTGCGTTCTTCGTCAAAGCGTGCCTTAAGCTCTACAAGAACAGTTACCTGCTTCCCGTTAGCCGCCGCCTTCTCCAGGGCGCTTATAATCGGAGAATCGCGTCCTGTTCTGTAAAGCGTCATCTTAATCGAAAGAACGGCCGGATCATCGGCGGCGTCTGAAAGGAATTTTACAACTGGCTGGTACGATTCGTAAGGCACGTGCACCATTACATCGTGCTGCTTCAGGGTGTCCCAGAAAGGTTCGTCCTGCGGCAGCGTTGCCGGAAAGAAATTTTTCCATGGTTCAAATCTGAGGGCCGGGGCTTCCTCCGTAGAATCAAGCTCCTGAAGCGTCTCAAGATTTATCATCTCGTCAACTTCGTAAATATCGCTTTCCTGAAGTTCAAGTGACGACATAAAAAAGCGCTGCAAGTCACGGCTCGTTTTATTGCACACAATCCTTACCGCAAAAGACGACTGGCGCTGTACAAGAACCTCTTCCATTGCGTGAATAAAATCATTTCCAGCTTCTTCATCAACCGCAAAATCCGCGTCGCGTGCCACATTAAAAAGCATCGACTGAACTACTTCAAAGCCCGAAAAAAGGTGCGTGCCGTATTGAAGGACAAGATCTTCCTCGAGCGTAAATTCCTTGACATTGTTTTTTTCAGAAGGAAGCCAGATAATATGCTGGCCGCTCCGGGGAATCGGAACAATCGCTACAAGCGGAACGCCTTTCTTTGCCTCGAACTGTTTTCCCATCGCGTGAATTCCGTGAATGGGGGAGAGCATGAATGCGGCGTGAGTCTGAAGGTTTCCGATCTGCGGAAATGAATCGATTTCTGCACGAAGCGGCGTTAAAAGCGGTAATATCTGTTCGCGGAATAAATTCAGCGTAAAATCCTGCTGCGAGGCCGTAAACTCATACGGGCGGCGGTAAACATATCCTGCCTTTGCAAGCTGCGGAAGAATTTCATCCTTGAGGCAGCGCTGCTGTTCGGCCGTAATTTCGTGGGCACGCAGGGAAATCTGCCTTAATACCTGCTTTGGCGTAAGGCCGGAGCTGTCCTTTTCGCGCGGATTCGTCTGCATAAGGCGTTTTATCGAAGCGACGCGAACCTGAAAAAATTCATTAAAATTGCTTGTTACAATCGAAAGAAAAGTAAGGCGTTCTAAAAGCGGAAGCTCTTTTTTGCAGGCCTGAGAAAGAACACGCGCATTGAATTCAATCCAGGAAAGCTCCCTGTTAAAAAAAATATCCTTTGAAGCTGCCATACTTTTTCCCTCCGTTTTTTACGACAAAACAATTTTGTAGCCGAATGCAGACTCAAACATGCCTGTTTTTTCAAGGATTGCCTGCTTTTCGAGTACTGTATTGTGCTTTCCCGATGTGTGAATTATAAGTGAATCCTTCTGAAGCGAAAGCTTTATGTCGTCAAATTTCTGCGTATGTGCTCTGTCCAGGGCGTCTGCAAGGCGCAAAATTGAAGTGAGCTTTATAATCGTCATTCTGTCCTGACGCGGAAGCATCTGGAACATGTCATCGCTTTCCGGCTTCATGCTGCCGCGGTGATATTTTGCGATTTCTGCGATTATCGTAATTTCATGCTTGCGCAATCCGAAAAGCTCTGAGTTTGAAATAATGTATGCGCCGTGCAAATGGTGATTTTCCATTCTGATGAACATTCCGATGTCGTGCAGTATGGCCGCGACCTCCAGAAGCATCCTTGCCCTGTCATCAAGCGCAAGCTCACTCTGAAGCGCATCAAAAATTTTGAGGCTTATAGCGGCAACATATTCGGCGTGTTCTTCATCTCCGTGGAATTTGCGCAAAAGATTCCTTGCGGCCGCGGCAATCTGCTTGTAAAAATCAAGCTGCAACCGGGCATCAGGCTCCGTAATTTTGCTGAAAATAAGGCCGTCCCGGATATTTGTTTCCGGAACAAGAATCTTTTCTACATTCGTAAGCTGGATGAACATCTTGTAAATCAAAAGCCCGGTCGCAAGCTGCTGTGCATCGTTGTAGCTTATCTTAAACCGCGCCACAATTTCATCTGTTGAATATTCCTGAATCTCCTGGGCAAACCGCTCAAAGTCAATGCGCGAAATTTCCCACAAAAAGGTCGATACCGGCTTTCCGTAATTGATTGCCGCAAGCTGAACATCTCCGCCTACTGCAACAAACTGCTTTACCTTAGCCAGATCAAGCTCTTCGTTAAGCGTTGCCTTTGTGTTAAGGATAAACTGCGAAATATATCTTCGCGCATTGTCCGCAGAAGCAGTAACGCCCGCTCCATGCCCCAGACGCGCCGTGCCGATGCGTAAGGAATGAACTCCCGCCATCGAGCCTTTTTTGATAAGCATCATTTCCGTCGAACCGCCGCCGACTTCAAGAATGATTGAATCCTTTCCGTCAAGGCTTACGCTTTTCCTGTCTTTTAAGTGTTCGCGGACAGCAAGATATGTAAGGCGGTTCTCCTCGATACCGTCTATTATACGGACTGTAAAGCCTGTCTTTACGAATATACGGTCAATTATTGAATCAGAATCGCGGGCTTCACGGAGCGCGGCCGTTGCAATAACAGTCGCGTCTTTCGGTTCAATTCCCCATGAAGCAAGCTGCTCCCTGAACCTTCCAAGAATATGAAGGCATTGAACCAGCGTCGTTCTTTGTACCGAGCCTGTCGTAAAGACATCACGCCCCAGCGATACCGGCATCTCGGAACGGTCAAGCGTATTCCACTTACCGTCCGAAAGAATTTCGACAACGAGGAGGCGTAATCCTGTAGAAGCTATTTCAATGACTGCCTCTGGATTTTGCATAGGCATCTCTCTCCAAGCCTAGAGCTTGTCAATTATCATTGTACATTTTCCCGAAGGAATAGGCAGAGTTTTCTTTTTCTGGTCAAGAATATTAATCGTAAAGTAGTAGAGCTTTTCGCTTTCCATCTGGATTTCCCAGCCGCGCTGGCTCTTGTTGCTCAAAATCGTAATAAGGTTTCGCTTGAGCGACAGGTTTTCGATACCCATAATTTCAAGGTTCGGAATAATCCAGTCTACAGTTTTTCTAGGAAGACTGATTATAAGACCGATAATGTTTTCAATCATAAGGGCAATCGTAGAAAGCGCGGCCGTCTGAAGATATCTTGGGCGCGGGAATGCAGGCTTTCCTTTAAGCTGTGCGTGTCCCTCTTTTCCAGGAAGATATGCTTCGAAAATGTCGCCCTTCTGCTTGGAATCCTGCGGTGTGAGCGCTTCAAGAATATAGTAAAGATGCCTGATTGCACATTCACGGGCTAAATCGTATTTCTGATACTTTTCAAGTCCCTTAATTACGATAAAGTTAAGAGCCGGGAAAACGCTTCCCTTGTAGCCCTCGCCTGATTCCCTGAAGTCTGAGCTGTCTGCTGACAGAGACGGGAACGGATGGTCTGTTCCGAATGTCTTAGGGTTACTCAGATGAGAGATGAGCTGGTCTGCGATATCTGCGTTCGGAATTTCAGCAAGAAGCGGCCAGAAGCCTGCAATAGTCTTCTGCTTGAGGATTTTTCCGTCCTTGTCCAAGTCGTGATAAAAGCCTGTGTCGCTGTTCCACATCATTGAATTGATGCGTGTTTTAAGCGAGAAGTACATTCTCTTATAGCGGAAGCTCAAATCCTTATCGTTAAGGATGTCCCCGAGTGAAGACATATGGAGCGCGTTGATTGCCATTGCCGAGTTAAAGTCAACCGGATAGTAAGCCTTATCACGCGGCGAATTGAACATGCCCGTTGCAGCAACCGGAACAGAATAAAGTCCGTTCTCTTTCTTGAAATTTTCATCAATCCAGTTAATGTATTTTTGCAGTACAGGAATAACTTCCTTTACGCGGCGCTTGTTTGCAGATTTGTGGTATAGGTTGAATTCAGCCCATGCAAGGAGCGGCATGCCGATACCTTCCGGGTTTGCCTTTTCAAATACCGGCTCGTCTGTCTTGAGGTCATATTTCCAGCGGATAGCACCATTTTTTTCCTGTCGTGCGTACAAATAATCAAGATTTTGGTTAGCAGAATAATTCCTGTTGGAATAAACCAGGAAAAATGATGAGAAAATGGAGTCATACTGGTTGAGTATGATTTTGTCATTCTCTGGATAAACAAAATATCCGTCAGAGGCCTTTTCGCCTGTCTTCGGATCAATCCAAAAGTCACCTATCCAGTTCCAGGTCTTGTTGTAAATATCTACGAAATCCTGATCATAAAAATGGATTTTCGGAAAATCTCGCTTGTTCATGATGCTCCTATCTGCACATAATACCGCTTTTAGTATATCACAAAATTTACAATTGCGGTACGAATTTAAATAAATTTTTTAATTTTCTTTAAAGTTTTTGAGGAATTTGACTTTTTATGCTGATTTAAGGCATTTATTCGGTCTCTGTTCCTGATTCTGAAGGCGTTTCTTCTATATCCTGATAGAAAAGCCTTACGATTTCATGCTGCTCCCGATGCCGTTGTTTAAGCAAAAGTGTCTTTGTTGCGCTTCTATAAACATATCCGGACGAATTGTAAATTTCAAACTGCGGGTCTGTCCGGAAGTTCATGTTGTAAATCTGAACTCGTCTGAATGGCGTGATTCCGCCAACAAAAAGGTAATGCGAAAGCCCTATAGGGAATTCTATATCAAGCTCGATTGTCTGATTTTCGTCACGCGAATAGCCGGCTGATTTTGCAATCGTCCATGCCCAGACATTTGAAGTTCCCTCGTGAAGCAGTGCAAAATGCGGATAATATGTGTTGCTGTGTATTACAACAGGATACAGCTCAGATAGCGTGCGTAAATCAAGCGCCTGCAAATCCGCAATATATGAATTCAATATAAGGTAGCCGCAACTTTCAACATCAACGCGGTCAGTGGCGATTCCGTATGTTACGAATGCGTCTCCCACAGTGGCGGCCGCAATTACACTAAGCGGTGCGTCGTTTTCCGTAAGAAGGATTTTTTCACCGTCGAGCGAGATTATCTCAAGGATTTTCTTTTCGCAAAGCTCAAGCACCGGTAAAAGCGATTCTGCCATAGGCGAATTTGCTTTCTTGAACACAGCGTATGACCGTAAGATGCCCGCGGCCTGCGATGCGGTAAGATTGATTTCTGTAAGCGAGGCGGGCATTGCAGCAAGCGCCAGCACATCGCTTCTGGGAAACTGCGTCAGCATGTACTGCGCGATATTGTCCATCGTAAAAATATCAAGCGTCTTTTCAGTGTTGGCGCGTTCAATCATGTTGTTAAAAAGGTCAGTCTGCATCACCAGGGTCGGCGCCATGGCCGCCATTGAGCCAAAGAACGGGGCTGAAACATAAGTACGCCTTGTGCTTTTTGTAAATGATTCCGGTACCGCCGACACCGCCTCGTTATAGCGTCCTGCCTGCGCCATTACCGCAACATAGGCAACAGCCGTCTGTTCCGGGATATTTGAGGCAAAGGAAGCATTGTTCTGAAGCTGCCTTGAGAATTCCGATATGATTGTGGAACTGAGCTCGGCGGCTGTCTTCTTCCAGCTTTCGTTTGTCGCCATGGCGATTCCGTCAATTCTGTCAAGCGTAAATTCTTCCTGCTCGTTTATGATTGCGTACCGCGCAGAATGTCCGTTCCGTGTAAATGTAATGCGGCCGTTCATAAACTGATGCGCCATAAGTGAATATGAGTCGTTTTTTCCGGTAAAAATAGTCTGTTTTGCCTTCTGTTCCGTAACCGAATATCCTGCGTACGGCGCAAGGTTGAGCGAAACGGTTTCGATGTCTTCAGGAAGGTTTGCCGAAACAGTAAGCGAATGTGAATCTTCATCCTCCGTAACGGTGAACAAAAGCGAAATTCCTTCCTTAAAATTGAATTTGAATGTTGAATCATCAGGCTGCTCAAAAGAATCAAGCGTTGCGTTTTTAAGTCCGACTTTTCCTTTAAGCGCATAAGTTGCAGGCGACGCTTCGTCAAAAGAAAAAATAGCGCCGTTATAAGTGAGCTGCATCTGGTTTTTCAGGGTAAGCTGCTGGTTTGTATTTTCGGTTTCTGCAAGCGTAACCCTCATTGAACGAATGGTTTTTCTTATGATAGAATCACTTCTAAATTGAATAACAAAAATGCCGACAATAAAAACGGCATAGAGGACAAGCAGTCCCAGTGACTTTCTGAATGGATGGTTGTGCATTTTACCTAGTTTATAGTAGTAATCAGGGAAAATCAACTGTTTGCCCTAAGGGAACCGCGAAAATATTGCATTTTTTGACGAGCCCTTTTAAATCCCCTTGAAGTGACAGGATTATTTATGACAAAAAAAATCACAAATTCTTTTATTGCGGCATTTTTGCTGCTTTCTTCAATCGGAACCGCGCTGTTTGCGGCCGACATGTCAGTTACAGCTGACCCGGATTCTCAGAATGCAGCTGTTGAATCAAAATCAAATTCTGGGGCAAAACCCAAACCGGCTTCGTCAGCGGGCGAGTTTGTCCGCCAGCTCAAGGCAGTCCTCAATACAGGAAACATTCAGGAAGCCCTCGCGCTTTTTGAAAATATGCCCGATTCGCTAAAGGCGGATTCTTCTCTCAATAAGCTGAAAATTTCGCTTTTAATTTCCGCCGCCAGGTTTGACGAAGCCTCTGCCGAAATTGCATCACTCCAGGAGGCCTTCCCGGATGATATCGAGGTTCTCGAAATGAAAATGATGCTCGGAAAGGCATCGGGCAATAAATCCGCCAAGCGGGCAGCAATTACGGCAATACTTGAAAAGGATCCGAAAAATGCCGCCGCCAACATCGAGCTCGGTCAGGAAAAGGTGCTTGCGCATAAATACAACGATGCGCGGACCTACTACCTTAAGGCGCTTTCAAAAGAACCCAAGAATCTGGACGCCCTCTTTGGACTGGGTCAGACT
>CACYCX010000164.1 GCA_902772975.1 uncultured Spirochaetaceae bacterium | reverse complement strand
TATAAGGCTGACAGAGAGATGTTCGATGAGAGCAAGTTCGGCAAGTGCAAGTTCTGTGATGACGACTATATCCGTTCAATCGTTGGTGAGAACAACACCGATCTGAAGATCGCAGTAATGGCAGATGTCGGCAGATGCAACTACAAGCAGGACATCATCGAGCGCAAGGACAGCCCGATAGACCTTATCCGTGTGGCTACATACCTGCATACCATACCTACCGCTGTGGATATGATCGAGGACGCAAAGAAAAAGGGATACGAGGTAAGCTGCAACATCATGGCTATCTCGAATACTCAGGAGGGTGATCTCCGTGCAGCACTCGAAATCCTCGGCAGATCACCGGTCGATGTGCTTTATATCGTTGACAGCTTCGGTGCGCTTTATCCCGAGCAGATACAGCGTCTTGCAGCAATATTTGCAGAAGCAGCCGAAAAGTACGGCAAGAAGATAGGCATTCATGCACACAACAATCAGCAGCTTGCATTCGCAAACACTATCGAAGCAGTCGGTGACGGTGTTGACTGGCTTGATGCTACTTATTCGGCAATGGGCAGAGGTGCAGGAAACTGTGCTATGGAACTTCTCCTCGGCTTCCTCAAAAATCCTAAGTACAACATCTACCCTGTAATTCAGTTCATCGAGCAGAACATGATTCCGCTTAAGGAAAAGGGCATTGTATGGGGATATGACCTTCAGTACCTTATGACAGGACTTTTTAACCAGCATCCTAGAACTGCAATTGCATTCACAAAGGATCAGAGAAAAGATTACCTTCATTTCTACACAGAAACGATGGGTATGGATTGATGATGCATCTATAATAATCAGAAGAAATAACCAGAAGATGCATATATAAAAAAGGTGCGGTATTTATTCAATGCCGCACTTTTTTTTACGCTTTAATCAAAAACGCCTGATAGCCTTTAAGCGATTCGTAAATATCAGCCTTGCTTGTAATTTCCCACGGCGCATGCATGTTAAGGACACCCACACCGGAATCAATTACGTTCATGCCGTAATCCGCCATGATGTAGGCAATCGTTCCGCCGCCGCCCTGATCTACCTTACCGAGCTCGCACATCTGAAACGAAACGTCAGCATCGTCAAAGATTTTTCTTACCCGCGCAACAAACTCTGCGTTTGTATCATTCGAGCCTGATTTTCCGCGGGCTCCGGTGAATTTATTCAGCGCAATTCCACCGCCAAAAAAGGCGCTGTTCTTTTTGTCCATTACCTCACCGAAATTCGGATCGAAGGCGGCGCTTACATCTGACGAAAGCATATTGGAATTTGAAAGACACCGTCGAAGCAAAAGCTCGCTGTAGCCGCCGCAAAGATTGTAAAGCTCGGCAACCGCATTTTCAAAAAAGCGAGACCTCATTCCGGTAGCACCTACGCTTCCGATTTCTTCCTTGTCAACAAGAAGGCAGCATGCAGTGCGCTCTGTCACATTCAGATTCATCATCGCCTTGAACGAAGGATAAGCGCATACACGGTCATCCTGTCCGTACCCCATAATCATGCTTGAATCAAGTCCGTAATTTTTTGCCTCGCCGGCCGGAACAGCTTCAAGTTCGGCAGAAAGAAAATCATCTTCTTCGATTCCATATTTTTCCTTAAGGATTTTAAGGATGTTTGCCTTAACGGGATTTTTTTCTTTTGAATCTTTCTTGCCTTCGTTTTTCAATGGAATGGAGCCGATTAAAATATCAAGCTGCTCCCCTTCAATTACCTCGCGGCCTTTTTTTTCAAGCTGCTTTTGCGAAAGGTGAATGAGAAGGTCTGTAATTCCAACTACGCTTTCACCTTTTTTTTCTCCGATTGAAACATTGATTTTCTTTCCGTTCTTCTTTACGACGACACCGTGAAGTGCAAGCGGAAGAGTCACCCACTGATATTTTTTTATTCCGCCGTAATAATGAGTATCCAAAAACGCAAGGCCTTCATTTTCGTACAACGGATTCTGCTTGATATCAAGTCGCGGTGAATCTATGTGCGCGCCCAGAATATTCATTCCCTGCTCCAGCGGCTTTTTTCCTATCTGGAAGAGCGCAAGGATTTTTCCCATTCCGCAGAAATAAACTTTATCTCCAGCCTTTAATTTTTTTCTGGAATCCTTTATTGAATCAAAATTGACAAAGCCGTTTTTTTCAGCTTCCCTGATAAAATAATCGGCGCACTCGCGTTCTGTCTTGCATTCAGAAATAAACGAGCGGTATTCCTCTGCAAAATCAAAAACCGGTTTTACATCTGTATATTTGTTCCAGGCGTTTTTCTCGGACATTCTAACTACCTCTAAAAAAATAAACTATAAGTAGTTAAAGTATAATCAAAATGACGTGTAATTGTAAATTCTTTTTTAAATGATTTTTTTTAATGAATTAAAGCTTGAAAGGAAACCAGGAAAATCGCCAGAAACGAATCCCCTGATTTCCCATTAACTATATCTATCAGTTAACTTCCTTTTGAAGTCTGTTAACCAGCATCGGGAAAGCGGCTTCGAAATCTACGCCGTACCAGTTGTAGTCCTTGTGCGATAAAGTTTCGCGGATTGACTCAACAACATAATCAGCTGCAAGAGCATATGACTTTTCAAGTGAAAGTCCGCGCATCAAGGCACCAGTCAGGACGCTTGCAAAAATATCGCCTGTTCCGTGGAAGCTCTGCGGCATTTTCTCGTGGAAATAATATTTGAATTCTTTTGTTGCAGAATCGTATGAAGCAATACCGATTTTTCCTACAACTTCTGAATCAGCAAATGAAGATTTTCCCTTTTCAAATTCAACGCCCTTAAGAACAATTTTCTTTGCACCAAGCGCGCTCAACTTCAAAAGAACATCCTCTACATATTTCTGATCATAACCCGAAGCAACATACGGAATGCCAAGCATAAAGCTTGCCTCTGTAAGGTTCGGAACAACAACGTCACCATTTGCACAAAGCTTAGCCATTGCAAAAGCGAACTCCTGTGTAAATCCCTTGTAAAGGCTTCCGTTATCTGCCATGCAAGGATCGATAATGTTAAGCGTATTCTTTCCGCCAAACTCTTCGATAAGGGCATGCATCAAGTCGAGCTGCTCAAATGAACCGAGGTAACCAGTGTAAATTGCATCGAAAGTAAATTTTTCTTTTTTCCACTGATCAAAAATCGGTCTGATATCTTCCGTCAAATCCCGGAATGTAAAGCCGGAAAATGCTGTATGATTCGAAAGTACCGCTGTCGGAAGAACGGCAGCCTCGACACCCATAGCTGAAATTATCGGTAACGCAACCGTAAGGGAACATTTTCCCACGCAGGAAATATCCTGAACTGTAATTATTCTTTTCATAGCTTGAATATAATGATAAACTGTATTGATAAAAAGTAGCAATTTTAATATTTTTTATAGGTACAGATTATCATGAAAAAAACGACATTACAGGAAGAAATATACAATAAGATTTCATCGAGCATTCAGAGCGGAAAATTAAAATCGGGCAGGAAGCTTGCATCAATAAGAAATTATGCAGAAGAAAACGGAATAAGCTGCAATACAGTCCAGGCCGCCTACAACCGTCTTTGCGATGAAGGCTATATTTACTCAAAAGAAAAAAGCGGCTACTTTGTCTCTGATTTTGAAACGCCTTATATTAACGCACCTAAAACCACAAAAAAGCTTCACGAAAAAATTCCTGAAAACAAGACTGAAAAAAAAATAAACCTTTCTTCCGACATGATTGACAGCTCAATCTTTCCGTTCAGTACGCTGCGCAAATTATTCCGGGAAGCATTAAGCGGAAAAAATTCCTCGCTGCTTGACCAGACAGGTGATTTTTGCGGAGAAACATCATTAAAAAAGGAAATCTGCGATTATGTCTGGACGCACCGCGGAATTGCATGCGAGCCTGGACAGATTGTAATAGGAAGCGGCACGGCACTTTTGCTTCAGACATTAATCAAGCTTTTTGAAAAATATATAGGGAAAGGCCTTCCGGAATTTTATCTTGAAAAGCCGTGCTTTTCGCGGACAGAAAAAATAATCTGCGATGAAGGCTGTACCGTGCATGCAGTTCCGCTTGATAAAAACGGCATTGACATAGCAAAAATCGCCTGTGCCGGTTTGTGCAAATCAGGCCGGATGGAGCAAGGCGCTGGCATCGTAAATCGCGCAGGAAAATCCGTGCGACCGGGTGCGGACGCACGGATTGCGGTGCATTCAAAAGGCCGGATTGAAGATACGGTAACTATCCTCCACATCACGCCGACTCACCAGTTTCCGACAGGCATTACGATGAATGCGCCGCGTCGGGCGGCCGTCCTTAAATGGGCTTACGAAAAAGAAAACCGGTTTATTATCGAAGATGATTATGACAGTGATTACCGGTACAACGGCCGCCCGATTCCTGCGCTTTACAGTATGGACAAAAAGGCGCGGATTATTTACATGGGAACTTTTTCAAGAACATTAACGCCGTCAGTCCGCATCAGCTTTCTTGTCCTTCCTGAAAACCTTGCTAAAATTTACAGGAAAAATTTCAATTATTATTCATGCTCTGTTTCACGCGTAGATCAGATCGTCCTTGCAGAATTCATGAGGCAGGGATTTTTTGAGCGTCACATTAACAGGACAAAAAAAGTTTACCGCACAAAGCGCGACAAAATGATTTCACTTTTAAAAGAAAGCTTTCCAAAAATCGAGATAAGCGGAATGGAGGCAGGACTTCATTTTATCATCAAAACTTCATCCCTTGTAAAAAACGAAAAGAAATTAATTGAAGAAGCAGCAAAAAAAAATCTTATAATCAGGACAACAGGAAACGGCTTTCTCATAATCGGTTACGCCCACTTAAACGAAAGCGCGATTGAAAAAGCCGTCTCCATATTAAAGCAAACTGTAAGCGAGCTTACCTAGCGTTTTGAAACTGCCGCCTGAATTTTTGATACGGCGATGCACAGCGCAAATGTCAGCACCATATCCGGCAAAGTATTTCCGACAGGAATATCGTAATTCATAAGGATTCTGTACATTACAAAGCCAAAAACCCAGATTACGATTCGCGAAAAATTAATTTTGCTCTCAGAAAAATCTTTTTTGTTCACAAAGAAATCTGCAAGAAGGACTGAAATCATCGGAGCAAATACTGAGCCAATCAGATAGAGGAAGTCAGTAATGTCGTCCATCGGGAAAAGGATCGCGCCCGTCATTCCAAGAACGGCAATAAAAATTCCTACAAGCTTTGAATTGAATTTATTCCAGATTGTCTCACTTGAAACTCCGGCAGAGAACGCATCAAGGAATGTTGTAGTTACGGTTGAAAGGACAATTACGCACAACGCTGCAATTCCAAGCCCCGCCTTAATCATAATCTGTGCGATATCGCCCTCACCTGTAATTATTGCAGCTCCAGTTCCTATTACATACATCCAGATGCTCACGATTGAATAGACAAGCGTGCTTGCAAGTGTTGCGGCAAAAGGCTTTTCGGCATCCTTTGTGTAATCACTGATGAGGGGAAGCCAGGAAAGCGGCATGGCAGCTGCGAGTTCTACGGCGGCCCCAAACGACATGGCGTCCCCAATCTCGCCGCTCGGATTTACATTCAGGATTCCCTTTGAAGAAAAAATCACTTTGCTCAACACAACCGTGAGCGCAAACAAAAGCGTCATTGCGGCAAGATTAAGCTTTCCAAGATTCGTTATGCCGATTAAAATCCAGATTACAATCAGGATTCCGATTACCGCACACCATATCCATTTTCCGCACGAAAAAATTTCGTTTGCAGAAAGCGCGCCATCGTAAATCATAATTCCTGTCCAGCCGGCAAGCTGCGCAACATTAAGCAGTGCAAAAAAAGCAGCACCGATTTTACCAAAAGAAATTCTCGTGCATTCCATTGCGGATTTTTTTGAAAGGGCACCTATGTATCCTGCAAAGAAAAAAAGCGCGCCTCCGATAGCGTGTCCCAAAACGATTGCTAAAACCGCTTTTGTAAATCCGAGCGGCGCAAAATATGTTCCGGTTATTATTTCTGCAATTGAAACTGCGGCTCCAAACCAGATAAGCGAATTAGCCCTTACTGATGTTCCTTTATTATTCATATCACTCATTTTTAAAATTCTCCTTTAATATCAAACGCGTGGTTCATCGGTCCTGAACCCTTTCCTAAATCAAGCATTGCCCCAAGTGCAAGCGAAATGTAATTTTTTGCCGAAAGCACTGACGCTTCAAGCGATTTACCTTTTGCAAGATTTGACGCAATTGCAGAAGAAAGCGTGCAACCCGTTCCATGTGTGTTAGGATTATTGATGCGCTTTCCATTAAACCATTTTCCGCCGTCAGGAGTTAAAAGAAAATCATCTGCATCGCAAAGAGAATGTCCGCCTTTTAAAAGAACGGAACAGCCGTAACAGTCAAAAATAACTTTTGCCGCTTCCTGCATTTTTTCTTTTGAATCGATTTTGATTTGGGATAAAACTTCTGCTTCCGGAATGTTCGGTGTAATTACAGTTGCAAGCGGAAGGAGCTCACTTTTTAATGTTTCAATCGCCTCGTCGCTTATAAGGCGCGAACCGCTTGTTGCAACCATAACAGGATCGACCACGACATTTTTAAGGGAATGCTTTTTAATCGTTTCCGCTATGACAGAAATGAGCTTTGATGAAGATACCATTCCTGTCTTGACGGCGTCAGGAAAAATATCACTTATAACAGCATTCAGCTGTTTCTTTAAGAAATCTGGAGTAACCTCCATGATTCCAGTAACGCCGGTAGTATTCTGGGCAGTCAAAGCCGTAACAGCACTCATGGCGTAAACTCCATTTGCCGTCATCGTCTTGATGTCTGCCTGTATTCCGGCGCCTCCGCTGGAATCACTTCCAGCGATTGTTAATGCGGTTTTCATATTACCTCCAAAAAACGCATTGCGGCAGGTGGTGCCCCCGAGCCGCTTTTTTTTATTTCAGTGTCATTGCGACACTTTATTTCACATTCAATAAGCTTATGTTCATTGAATAAGTTTATGTCCATTCATTAAGCTTATGCCCATTCATTAAAATAAAACCGGGCGGTCTTCCTTAATTCGTCCTCATCATTTTTGTTATAATCATCAAAAATTGCTGCAGTAGTAAAACCTGCTGCCAGAGCAGTACATACCGGAACAAGCGCATCCTCGAATACAATTGTTTTTTCAGGAAGCGAATTGTGAAAGGAAGAAGCTGTGTAAAAAATATCGGGCGCTTCTTTTGATGTCCCAAGCTCAGTACATGTAAATATTCCGTCAATAAAAGATTCAAGTCCGAGGCGGTAAAATGCCGGTTCAACAAGAGCTCTGTCGCTTGCCGTAACCACGCTGCATTTAGTCC
Source organism: uncultured Spirochaetaceae bacterium (assembly GCA_902772975.1). Taxonomy (GTDB): domain Bacteria; phylum Spirochaetota; class Spirochaetia; order Treponematales; family Treponemataceae; genus Treponema_D. The sequence goes on along the minus strand of CACYCX010000164.1, from coordinate 1,208 downwards.
CAAGCTGCGTCAACTTCCTTAAAAATTCCAGCGCGCCCTTTTTTAATGGAATAAAATTTTTGTATTGCAGGAAAATCGTTTCGTTTACGCCTTCAATTACCTGTCCTTCAGTTTTATCAATGCCATATTTTTCTATTAAATAAAACGCGGCTTCATTCATGTTCATGTTAAAAAGAATGCGTCCGAGATTCGGTTCGGCTTTAATTCCAAGTGAAGCCAAATAAAGTTCGCCTGCATTATTCCAGACAGGGAGCGAATCGACAAGCGTCCCGTCAAAATCAAAAAGAGCGCAGTCATTTTCTGCGGCAATTTTTCCGGAAGCTTCGAGTGCGGTTTGATAAAACATTTTTTTAATTCCTTTTTAACTTTCCTTAATTATAGTTATTTTCCATGTTTACACAATATGTGTTATAATATAGATTGAAATATAACGGACAAAGCTCCGCGTCATTTTTAGCTTTTTATGGGAGAAGTCATGACACTTATTATAATTTTTTCGGTAATTTTTTTATTGATAATTCTTGCAAACGTAAGGATTGTTCCCCAGTCAAAGGCATATGTAATCGAACGCCTCGGAGCATACTGCTCTACCTGGAACGTCGGACTTCATGTAAAGATTCCGCTCATTGACCGCATTGCAAACACGATGTCGCTGAAGGAGCGTGTGCTTGATTTCCCGCCGCAGCCTGTAATCACAAAAGATAACGTTACGATGCAGATTGATACTGTAGTTTACTGTCAGGTCACAGAGCCGAAGCTTTTTACATACGGAGTTGAAAATCCGATGAATGCGCTCGAAAACCTTACGGCGACTACGCTCCGAAACATAATAGGAGAGCTTGAGCTTGACGACACCCTTACAAGCCGCGACGTAATCAATTCAAAAATGCGCGTGATACTTGATGAGGCAACAGATCCGTGGGGAATAAAGGTTACCCGGGTTGAAGTGAAAAACATTGAGCCGCCTATGGCTATCCGCGAGGCAATGGAAAAGCAGATGCGCGCTGAACGCGAAAGGCGCGAGCAGATTCTTATTGCGGAAGGACACAAGCAGTCTGCGATCCTGGAAGCAGAAGGAAAGAAGCAGGCCGTAATTCTTCAGGCAGAAGCAGAAAAAGAAGCTGCAATTCAGAAAGCGATGGGTGAAGCAGAAGCAATTCTTGAAGTTCAGAAGGCAACCGCGCAGGGACTTAAAATGATAAAAGCCG
>CACYCX010000163.1 GCA_902772975.1 uncultured Spirochaetaceae bacterium | reverse complement strand
GTGCGTCCGTGCATACAGCCTGTGTAAAGACCTGTCATTGTAGCCTTCAACTCTTTTGGATCAATCCAGTGGTTTGTCGGACCTGCATCTTCTTCCTTTACAGAAGAAATGAATGTGCGGGCTTCAACACGTGCTACATCGCTCGGAAGTGAGCGGAAAAGGAAGCTGTTCTGCTTCTTCTTAAGTGGTGTTGCAAGTCCTGCGTCTACGCATTTCTGCATAAGGCGGTCATACTCTGCTGTAGAACCGTCGCATACAACAACGCTGTCAGGTTCACACATCTTAACACATTCTTCGATCCATGCCTTGATTCCGGCATGCTTGATGTCATTAACTGTCATTCAACTGCTCCTATGTATTTGATTGGCTCATCGCCTGTTCATCCATACCGAAAAAATTCCGGTTTCGCGTAATATCTTACTGTTTTTTGCATTTATTGTACATATCCTTAGATTGAATTTTTGAAGGTGGTGCAATATAATCGTTTTATGCCTTATATTTTTATTCCCGGTTTAAAATGGATTGTTCTTGCAGTCGCAGTAGTGATGTATCTTCTTGTAATCTGCTTTCAGGAAAAAAAGGTCTGGTTTACAAGTATAGCCGCGCTTTTGCTTTTCGTGCTTGGAAGCATTTCCGGCGGGAATGTCTTTAATCCGCAGTACACTGATTTATCATTAATCCGTCATGTTCTTTTTGAACTTGTCAACTGGAATGTCCTTATGATTTATGTGGGAAGCATGACGATTGCCGCGCTTTTCATCTATTCCAGGGTACCGTCCAAAATAGCCGACAGCCTTGTAACCGTGTCGCCTTCAACCGGGCTCGCTGTTGTCCTGATTCTTGCAATGACAGGCATCATTTCAATCTTTGTAGAAAATGTAGCGACTGTTCTTGTAATGGCTCCGATTGCGCTCGCCCTCTCAAAAAAACTTAAGCTCAATCCGGTTCCTTTTATGATAGGACTTGCACTTATGTCAAATCTTGAAGGAACGGCGACACTTGTAGGCGATCCGCCGAGCATGATTTTTGCAAGCTATGCAAAATATAATTTCAATGACTTTTTTGTTCATGACGGAAAGCTTTCGATATTCTTTATAATTCAGGCAGGAATGCTTGCCGGATGCATTTTCTTCTATTCCATATTCGGCCGCGTAAAGGATAAGGCTGTAATTGAAAAGGAAAGCGTAATTTCGTATTTTCCGTTTGCGCTTCTGATTGTGATGATTTTCGGGCTTGCCGCAATTTCTTTTGTTTCCACTGAACTTGGATACAGCTCCGGTCTGTTTGTGTTTGCGCTCGGAATTATCGGACTTGCATGGTACAGAATCTCGCAGAAAAAAAATGCGTCAGAAATTGCAGGCCTTGTAAGGGAACTTGACTGGGAGACAATATTTTTCCTGATCGGAATTTTTGTCGTAGTAGGCGCCGTTTCGGAAATCGGACTTCTTGAAGATCTGTCCGTCTTTTTAGGTAAGGTTACAGGCGGAAGTGAAGTTGCAGGTTTTGTGTTGATTCTTGCAGTTTCCGTATTGATTTCAGGATTTGTTGATAATGTTCCATATATAATAGTCATGCTCCCTGTTGCAGGAAGCCTTGCTGAAACTATGGGCTTTTCAAAAGAGCTTTTTATGTTCGCGCTTTTAGTAGGCTCTTGCCTTGGCGGAAACCTTACGCCGTTCGGAGCGTCTGCAAATGTAGTTGCAATGGGAATCCTTAAAAAAGAGGGAAGTCCTGTAAACTTCGGGCGCTTTTTCAAGATAAGCGTTCCGTTTACGCTGATTACGACCGCCGCGGCATCAATTGTGCTCTGGGCAATATGGTCGTAGCAAATGCAGGTAAAACAGCATCTAAAAACAATATGTTGTCATAAGTCGGAGTAATCCGTTATAATAGAACGATACGCATTTTATTATTTAAGGAAGTGATTTTACTATGGAAAAGAATGCAAAAATTTTTGTTGCCGGACACCGCGGCCTTGTAGGAAGCGCAATTTACCGTAATTTACAGGCAAAAGGATATACCAATATCGTTACCCGTACACATTCCGAGCTTGACCTTACAAATCAGGCTGCAGTTAACGAATTCTTTGCAAAAGAAAAGCCTGAATATGTTTTTCTGGCTGCGGCTCATGTAGGCGGAATCGGAGCAAACTCAACACATCCGGCCGCTTTTATTTATCAGAACATGATGATCGGCTTTAATATCGTAGAAGCCGCATATCAGAATAAAGTAAAGAAACTGATGAACCTTGGTTCAACATGTATCTATCCTAAGATGGCACCGCAGCCGCTTAAGGAAGAATATCTTCTTACAGGTCAGCTTGAACCTACAAATGATGCATACGCAATCGCAAAAATTTCTGTAATCAAGCTCTGTACAAAATACAATATCGAATACGGAACAAATTATCTTTCTGTAATGCCGACAAACCTTTACGGACCTGGCGATAATTATGACCTTCAGGGCTCACATGTTCTTCCTGCATTAATCCGTAAATTCCATGAAGCAAAGGTAAGCGGCGAGGATGTAGTTCATCTTTGGGGTGACGGTTCTCCAGAGCGTGAATTCCTTTACAGTGAAGATCTTGCAGACGCAGTTGTATACCTTATGGAAAATTGTGACGCAAAGGATTTAAGGTGCGAGACAGGTGACTTTGTAAATGTCGGTTCAGGAAAAGACCAGACAATCAAGGCCGTTGCAGAGCTTGTTCGCGACGTTGTTTATGCTGATGCCGCAGGACGCACATGCAGGATGGAATGGGATCCTTCAAAGCCGAACGGAACTCCAAAAAAGCTTTGTGATGTTTCAAGACTTGCCAAATTGGGCTGGACGGCAAAAACTGAATTTAAGGCCGGAATTGAAAAATCATACGAAGATTTTAAGAGCAGGTTTTAACAGCTGATGTTTGCCTTTCGCCTTGCCTTTAAGAATGTAATCTCCAGACGAAGCTCTTTTGTGATTGTGCTTTTTGTTGCATTCTCAATTGCACTGCTTGTAATGTCAAATGCTGTTTTTGACGGAACGCGTACTGGAATCGAAAAGACTTTCAGCGGAAATTTTACAGGCGATATTGTTATCCGTCCTAAGGCAGATTTTCCGATGAGCCTTTTTGGAGATGAAACTCCGATTACGGGAAGTCTTTCTGAACTTCCGACTCTCGTTCCGTACAGCGAGCTTTTTGATTTTGTCTCAAATTATCCGGGAATCGATCATGTCGTTCCGCAGATTACGGGGCGTGCAGTCATCCGCATTGACGGTGATAATGTTCCGGTCTGTCTTTTTGGCGTAGACGGTCACAAATACAGCGATTTAATGGAAGGCATTTCTATTGTTGAAGGAACGCCTTACGAAGATGATGAACACAAGATAATGCTTTCAACCCAGTCGCAGAAAATAATTTACGATGCAACTGACGTTATGTTAAAGCCGGGTGATACCGTGCAGCTTGTTTCGACAAACGGTTCTTCGTATACGCTCAGGGCAGTTACCGTAAGCGGGATTTACGAGTATTCTGTAAAAAATGATTTGCAGGATAAAATCGTGCTTATTGATCCTGATACGCTTCGATCTCTTATCGGACTTGAATCAAGCTCAATTGATGAAAGCTTTTTTGATGAGTCAAACAGCGGCTTTTTGAAGAAGCTTGATTCTTCTGATTCAGTTGATGATTTGTTTGGTGAAGACATGTTCGCCGAAGAAGAGGAGCTGTTTTCAGGTGCTTCTGAAGAAGCTGAATGTGATGCTGTTCCAGATTCAGTTCCAGTTGAAGCAGAAGAAGCTTCCGGTCGTGTCGTGTTTAACGATGACGAAAAGGAAACTGTCTGGAACTATCTTGTCTGTGATGTTGATAAGGGAATTCCTTCCTCGATTGTAATCAGGCACCTTAACAGATATTTTTCAAAAAAAGACTGGCCGGTACAGGCAGTTGACTGGCGCACTTCTGCCGGAATGGCTTCGCAGTATATTTACTGGATGCGCCTTATTTTTAACATCGGAATAATCGTAATTCTCGGAACAGGCTTTATTGTCGTAAGCAACTCCCTTGTAATATCAGCACTTGACAGGACAAAAGAAACCGGAGTCCTGCGCGCCATGGGCGGTTCCAGAAAGTTTATCGGAATCCAGTATCTTTTGGAGACGCTTCTGATAACCGTAACGGCCGGCGTATTAGGCTGCGTCCTTGGCGTAATCGGAAATTCGCTTCTTGTTGGAGCGGAAATAACTTTTTCCAATTCATACCTGATTCAGCTTTTTGGCGGCACGCAGCTTAAAACGATCGTAACATCAGCGAACATCGCCGCCGCAATGACGCTTTCACTTATCCTGGCTGTAATAGGCTGGATATATCCCGTCCGTATCGCGCTTGAGACAAGTCCTGTAATGGCAATGGAGGCGGTACATTGAGATTTTATTTTAAGTTTGCAATTAATTCACTTATTGCGCGCGCAAGGCAATACCGCTCGCTTTTTTTAGTAAGCGCAGTCGGTGTGTGCATAATGCTTTCTGTCCTTATGATTACGGACGGGATGCTTTGTTCCATGAACGAAAAGGCACGCCAGTATTACGGCGGCGATGTACAGCTCTTAGGCGGCCATCACCTTACAAAGCCGGTAAGCGAGGGCGAGGAAATCGTAAAGATAGCTGAATCCGTTCTTCCCAAAAGCGCCGTCGTCTCGATGCGGTACAATTTTGATGCCCGTAATGAAAGCTATTATTTTCAGGGAGCAAGCGTACGCCAGAGGGTAATTCAGGGCGTAGATTTTAATAAAGAAAGAGAGCTTTTCTCTAAGTTTACTTTTATTCAGGGAGCGGTTCCTGACGGCAAGGACGACGACGGCGTAATTGTTTCGGAGCCTATCGCGCGCAAGCTGGGAGCTAAGTCCGGCGATTTTATTACGCTTTTTCTTTCTACCGAGGACGGATATAAGAATACGGTCGAGCTTGAGTTAAAGGGCGTTTTCCAGGATTCAAGCGTGTTCGGCATGTATACCTCATATGTTGATTTGCGCGCTCTTATGCGAGGTCTCGATAAAAGCGAAATGCTGATGAACCGGATCTGCATTTATTATCTTGACGGAACGCCTTCGTTCGGAGAATTGAAAAGGCTTCAATCTGCCCTTGAAAATCATCTTCCGATGTTCCCGCTTACCAACAGCAAAAATGATTTTTACAAGGCAATGAAAACGCCTGATGTTTATCTGTTCGGTCTTATTCCGCTTGATGCAAATGTATCTGACCTTCATCTTTTAGTTCAGGCGCTTGAAGCAATCGTTCTTGT
>CACYCX010000162.1 GCA_902772975.1 uncultured Spirochaetaceae bacterium | reverse complement strand
TTCCTCTAGTAGCTGAACCGCCGGAACCTGTCGCTCCGTCAACGTAAACGCCGCCGCCGTTTGTAGCGGTGTTGCCGTCGATTACGCCGGAACCGGAAAGTATTGCGAGGGCAGAATTTGAATTTCCTACATAGAGGCCGCCGCCAGAAGGTGCGGAATTGTTCGATATAGTTCCGCCGGCTATGTTAAGGGTTCCTGTTGAAAGATAAACGCCGCCGCCAGCATCGGCTCCTCCGTTGTAGTTAATGGAACCGCTGCTAATGTAATGGGTGCCGGCAGCAGCAAAATAGATTCCTCCTCCGCTGGCTGTTAAGTCGGTAGCGTAGTTTCTGCATATTCCGTAAGAAGGCTGCAATGTGGCCGTTTTACTTGTAGACGCTTCTGAATAACCAAGCCATACAGAAGCTCCGGTGTCACAGTAAACGCCGCCACCGTATTTGGCTTCATTTGCCATTACTGAGCTAGTAGCTGTATTTGTTTGTGTGCCGCCGATTAAAGAATACCCAGACATGCATAAATTGGCGTTGGACAAATAAACACCTCCGCCTTTGCCGGTTCCTCTGTTTACATCTATCAATGTTTCACCGCCTGAGGAAGTTCCCTTTATTATGAGGTTACCCTTTGAACTGGAAGTACCCGCAAAATAAATACCGCAGCCGTTAGTTGCCCTATTATTACTAATAGTTACAGCTTCCTCTAACGTAAGCTTTGCGCCTGCCACGCCATTTACAAGAATTCCTCCGCCGTTTGTAGCGTAACCGCCCATAATAGTTAAATGGGAAAGCGTTATAGGTGTTTCAGAATTGATTACTAGCGCGGATCCTGTTGTACTTGTTGACGAAAGGTTTCTGTCAATTGTGGGTTTTACAAGTCCGTCCCATGTTAAAGTAATGGTTTTTGCAAGACCGGTTCCAGCCGTTGTATTTGCGGCAGGAATTGTCTGCTGACTTCCTTTAATTGTGCCAGAGATGTATATTGTAAAATCCTTCCCTGCTGTCCAGCATTGTTCGACAGCTTTGCTAATCGAAGCGTACGGCTGTTTTTTTGTTCCGCGATTTGAGTTACTTGCACTTGCAGTAGTTCCCACTCCGCTGACGTTAGTGGTTCCCGCTACCCAAATATCCGCGCCGATTCTTTTGGCGTCATCAGCAGTCGTCGTTCCGCTAACATAATAGCCTACACTCCATTCACTGTCGGTTAATTTGAACTTAGTGTAGCTTCCGGTAATCCAAGAAGCTGTTGTTGCATCAAGCACCTGATTTCCACGCTTCCAGGTTGCGGGAGTGATTGTAGCTACTTCTGTATTTGAAAGGTTGTTTGCGCCAATTGTTACATACTTATCAGATGCAAGATAAACGTCATTTGACCTTTCTGTTCCTGACAAAACATTCGCGCTTCCGCTTACATTGAAAGTTCCATTCTGATAAATAGCACCGCCATATGCTTTTGCAGCTGTTACCGCGTTTGAAACTGAATTCAGGTATGATGTTGCACCGATCGTACCGGAACTCATTGTTAATGTTCCGTAATTATAAATAGCGCCACCGTAGGCTGTTCCTGTGCCAGAGCCTGTTATCTTTGCAGTATTGCTTTTGAATGTTGCGTTTGCCGTAATCTCAAGCGTTCCGTAATTGTAAACTGCACCTCCACATGGATTGCTTGAGCCAGAAGATACTTCTACGATGTTACTGTCAAAAGTAGCAATTCCATTCACTGTCAATTTTTGACTTGAATTAATATACAAGGCGCCGCCGCTGCCGCTTGCTGTATTTGAGGCAAGTGTGACGGCTCCCAGACTGTTGGTTCCACCGCTTACAGATATTGCACCGCCGGCAGAAGCGTAATTGTAAGAAACAACGCCGCTTGCAGACTTGAATGTTCCTCCAGTCAGATAAATACCGCCGCCACTTGAAGCGTAATTGCGTCTAACGCCGTAACCTGAAGACAGTGAGTAGCCGGTAGTGGAAGAGCTTCCTGATGAATCGCAGCCAACATATAAATTGCCTGAATTGTAAATTCCACCTCCGTAATTTGCAGCGGAATTTGAACATGTTGAACCTGCGGTATTTCCAGCTGCTTTATTTGTGTTTGAAGTTGCATCACCTATAAGAGCTGTACCTCTTACATAGAGTGTTCCTGTATTGTAAATACCTCCACCATCATAAGCAGTATTGTTGTAAACCTGACCACCCGTCATATCAACGGTTCCAGCATTGAATACGCCGCCCCCGTTGATGCTTCCACTGTATGCAAGGTTGCTGTAAATTGCCGAATCAGTCTTTATATTAAGAGTTGCACCACTTGCAACATAAATGCCGGCACCATTTTTGCTAGAATTAACTTTGTTACTGTAAACTTTCACGCCTGAGTCAAGGTTTACGGTTGCGGCTGCATTTATATTGATACCGCCGCCTGCGTCGGCCTTTCCGTTTGTAATCTTTAGCTGCTGGATTGTAAATGTCTTTGCAACGCCTATCGTAAGAGCTGAGCCTGCTGCGTTTCCATTAATTGTTGCACTTGAGTCATAGCCTGCGAGCGTAATAGCGCTAACGGCACTGTCTGTTACGCTTGAAATTGACTGAGCTCCGGTCAGGGTTCCAGCGACGACAATTTTGCTGTCAGCCTTTGACAAATCGCTTGCCTTAGCCGCATCTGCAATTGCTGCGTATGGGCTTGTCTTTGTTCCGGTTGCACCCGAGGTTTTTCCATTACTAAAGCCAGTAGGCGCCGTTCCAGAACTGCTTACTACATAAATCGGAGAACTAATGTAAACATATTTTGTAGTGGAGCTTGTGTCGTCTTTTCTTTCCCAGTCAGCGTCATCCTTGGTAAGCTTGAACTGACCTTTTACTGTGGTAGAAAGCGCTGAGGGCGAGCTTAAGAAATTTGTTCCGCGCTTCCATTCTTTAAGGGAAATGTACGCGACAGTGCCGGTAGTAGAAAGAGAGCCAACGCCGACTGTGTTTGAACTTGACGGCAAATAAACATCGTTTGTGTTCAAGCTTCCTGCATAAACGGTTGCCGAGCCGCTTACCGTGAACGTTCCGTTCTGGTAAATCGCTCCGCCGGCGGCACTTGTTCCAGAAACTGAATTCTGCTTTGAGCTTCCGCCGATGGTTCCGCCTGACATAGCAAGAGTTCCTGCATTGTAAACGGCACCGCCTAAATTTGCTGTATTGCTGTAAAGGCTTCCGCCTGACATATTTACGGTTCCTGCATTGTAAACGCCGGCGCCGCTTATGGTTCCGCCTGCGGCGGTGTTACTGTATATTTCTGCGCCAGTCTTTATGTTGAGCGTCGCGCCGCTTTTTACATATACACCGGCTCCGCTTCCGCCGCTTGTCGCCTTGTTGCTGTATACTTTGGCGGCGTTATCCAGATTAACTGTTGCAGCGGCCGTTATGTTGATTCCACCGCCTGCAGAAGCGCTTCCGTTTGTAATCTTTAGCTGCTGGATTGTAAATGTCTTTGCCGCGGAAATTGTCAAAGCGGAGCCGCCCGCGTTTCCGTTTATTGTGGCGCTGGCATCATAACCTTTAAGCGTTACGGAGCTAACACCGCTTGTAACGCTTGATATTGTCTGCGTGCCAGTCAAAGTTCCAGCTACAGTGATTATACCGCTTGCCTCGGCCAAATCACTTGCTTGTGCTGCAGCAGAAATTGAAGCGTACGGACTTGTCTTTGTTCCGTTTGCGCCTGAGATTTTTCCATTGCTAAAGCCGGCAGGCGCTGTTCCCGAACTGCTTACGACATAAATCGGTGAAGTTATATAAACATAGTTTACACCGGAACTTGTAGTGTTCCCTTTTTCCCAGCCTGTATCGTCCTTGGATAATTTGAACTGGCCCTTTGTTGTATCAGAAATAGTTGATGACGAGTTTAAATATTTTGTTCCGCGCTTCCATTCAAACGGTGTGACTGTGGCTACAGTTGTATATCCGCTTGGAGGGGTTAAAGAGCCTGCAATAGTTACATATTTTGTAGTTCCTGCAAGATAAACATCATTTGTTCTTTCACTTCCTGCCTGAATAATTGCAGAACCGCTTATATTAAATGTTCCATACTGGCAGATTGCACCACCTTTGTCTGTCGCTGTATTCTGCTTTACTGTTGTTGAACCGCCAATAAGGCCAGCGCTCATCGTAAGCTTATTGCTGTTTCTGATTGCGCCGCCCTCGTCCGCTTTGTTTCCTTCGATAACAGCTTTGTTTGAGGCAGTTGAAGGAGCTTCTATGGTAACTTCTCCAGTATTGTCATTATAGATTCCGCCGCCACCGCCGCTAAGAGCCTGGTTATACGAAATGCTTCCGCTTGCTATGTATAACTTTCCGCCTGTAATACCGATTCCACCGGCACAGCCGTCCGTACCATTTCCACCAAGATTTCTTCTGACTCCATAACCTGAAGCCATGTCAGATTTGGAACCGGCGGCGCTGTACCCGATATAACAGTTACCGTTAACCTGAATTCCGCCTGACACCAATGCTTTGTTAGCATATGTTGATGCACTTGCGCTTGTTCCGTTTGCTGCAAGCGTTGTAGAAGTTGAACTATCGCCTACAAGAGAAGAACCGTACATAAAAAAATTTGCGCCGCTTGCAACATAAACACCGCCACCTTTATAATCCGCTGTGTTTCCTGTAATCTTTGCACCGTCTGCAAGCTTTACAGTTCCCTTTGTAAGCTTGAGTCCTCCGCCACATCCCGCGTCACCAGTGCCTGTTGCATATCCGCCTGTAATCGTAAGGTTTGTGATTGTGATTGGAACAGCCGTAGAACTTGTGTCGCTGACTGTAAGCGCACTGCCCGCTCCGCTTGCGCCACCTGCATTGATGCTGGCGGTACTAGATGCAGCTCCTTCAGCAATATATCCTTTTACAGTAAGCGCGCTGGCTTTTATTGCTCCGCTGATTGTCTGGGCTCCGACTGTTCCAACAATCGTAATTTCCTGCGCAGTTGACGTATTGTCAAAAACAGAAGTGTCGGCAAGTGCGTTTGCAATTGAAGCGTAAGGACTTGACTTTGTTCCGTTTGCGCCCGTAGTTTTTCCGTTTCCAAAGCCTTCAGGCACAGTTCCGGAACTACTTGCCACATAAATCGGTGAATCTATATAAGCATATTTTGTCGACTCGCTTGTGTCGTTTTTCTTTTCCCAGCCGGAATCGTCAAGGCTAAGCGCGATTTTGCTTTTGTTGGAGTTGAGCAATTCTTCCGTGGCAGCGCTAAGGTATTTGTCCTTGCGCTTCCATTTTTCAAGCGTTACGGTGGCATTCTTTGCGCCAGAAGGAGCGCCGGTTGGCAGGCTCAAGTCGCCGGCTATTGTTACAGTGGCAAATTTGCTGCTGTTATTGAGATCTTTTTTAAGATACACGTCATTTTTCTTGTCGTTTCCATAAGGGATGTAGGCATTTCCGCTCAGTGTAAGGCTTCCATTGTAGTCGCTGAATTTTGCCACATAAACAGCGCCGCCTTTAGAGCTGCTGGATATGTTTTGTTCGATGGTTCCGCCCGTCATAATCATAGGAGCATACGCGCTCACGCCGCCGCCATAGTTTGCGTAATTGTTTGATATGATCCCTTCTTTCATTATAAGAGATGCATTATTCGTACATAAAGCTACTCCGCCACCTTCCGAGATTACGTAATTTCCTTTAACACCGCCTGTAAGAGAGGCACAGCCTGATTCAAGAATCGGCGTGTCTCCGCTTAGGGCCGAATACCCCATGTAAACCTTTCCGTAGCTGCAAATTCCGCCGCCTCTTTTAGCTGAATTTGACGCATCGGCTGCAGTTGCTGGAGTTGAGACTGCCTTTCCTACCAAGGCGGTTCCGTACATAAAGAGCTTTGTATCATAAAGGGCGTAGATGCCGCCGCCGCCATCAGAAACATGGTTTCCGTCAATCAAAGCGCCGTTTCCAAGAGCTACGGTAGAATCGCTTTTCATGTAAATGCCGCCGCCGCAGTTTCTGTCTTCGCCGGAAGAAGGCGCTGTTCCGCCTGTAATCTTTAAGTCTTTTATCGTTACGGGAACCTTTGTATTTACCATCAAAACATGACCGCTTCCACCCGCGTCAAAGCAGTCTTTTGGAATTCCATTAGCATCAAGGCCGTTACAGCCGCGGATTGTAAGGGCAGAACAGTTTGTGGCAACAAAGGTTGTATCCAGCGTCTGGTTTCCGCTGATTTTTCCGTCAATTAAAATTTCAGCATCTTCACCGCCTGTTAATTTTGACGCCGCGTGTGCCAATGTTGCAAACGGTGCTTCTTTTGTTCCTGCTACTCCATCTGCATCGCTTCCGTCGTGCGTACACTTTATGCGGTTAGCCGCTCCTACGCCTGCAATATAAATCGGAGCCGAAAGCACTCCTCTTTCCGTATGCTCCTTTGATTTTTTTATGATAAAGTCTGTATCGGTGATTAAAAAGCGTCCGACAATGTCGTCAGTATTAACTCCAGTTCCTGCTTCAAGAATCTGAGTTCCGCGGTCCCAGCTTGGAGGACAGATTGTTGCAATGACGCTTTCACCTGAAGTAAGAGGACCAGTAACAGTAATTTTTGCCGATCCTTCAAGTGCGAATCCGTTGTTATGTTCATTTTTTACTCCGTCAATTCCATAAGGAATATAAATAGAGCCGCTGAAGTTATATGTGTTTCCTGAATTAAAAACAATACCGCCGCATTGCGTGGTTGAAGTATTGTTCCTTATAGTTCCGCCTTCAAATGTAAAAACACCGTTATTGCTGGAAATTCTTATTCCACCGCCCTGATAATAAGCGCTATTTTCTTCTATTACCGTATTTCCCTTTACTGTAAGCTCACCGCCGTCACTGAAAAGTCCACCACCGGCTTGACCCCAGCCTGAGCATGTTCCATAAGATTTGTTATGAGAAAGCGAGCTGTCTTTAATCGTTACCCTTACATTACTCTTTACTCCAGCAGTTCCAGACCCGCCCATCATGATTCCGCCGCCCCAGCCAACTGTTTCGTTGTAGCTTACATCGGCACCATTAATCACAAGGCTTGTCTGGTTTTCATCCCCAGTTCCGCCATGGTCAAGATGAAAACCACCGCCGCGAGTTTCAGTTCCGTTGTAAGAAACTGACGTGCCGTTTTCAAGAACTATGCTTCCCTTTTTGCAGTATACTCCACCACCGCTTCCGTATTTTCCAGAAAGGTCGGCGCTTGCCGAAGCTCCAGAACCGCTGTAGTTATGACATATTTTGGAACCGCTTTTTAGGACCAGTGTAGCATTTTCCATATAAACGCCGCCACCGGATCTTGAAGCTCTGTTTCCGCATGAACTGTAAGTTGCAGCATCAGAAATAGTTCCGTCATCACCAATTACAGTACCGCCATCAAGAGTTACATTTGCACCTGAGCCAAGGTAGAGTCCGCCGCCGTTTCCTGATTTTCTTCCGCCTGTAATTTTTAAGCCTTTGATTTTTACAGGAACTGCAGTATTAATTGTAAGGACAGTTCCGCTGCTGCTGATGGAAGAAAGATTTGCGTTAAGGATATCAGTGCCGCTTCCTGTCATTCCGGCAATAGTAATTGATGTTGCTTTTGCCGATGTAATTGTAGCAGGAATTGTTGAAACACCTTTTATCTCGCCGTTTACATAAAATGTATAGTCACTTGCTTTTTCAGAAACAGCCGATTCCATAATCTGGAAAGCGCGTTCAAGCGTTGTTACAGGATTGTATGCGCTTCCGTCGCCTTCAGCTGAGGCCTGAGCTACAGTCGTGTCGCCTACATAAAAATATGTTCGGTGAATTTCTTTAAGCACTGATTCTGTAAGGACAAAATTTCCTGATGAGTCTACAGGAGTTACGCCCCCGGATGAAATCCATTTGTTTGTCTTCATTCCGTCGAGGACTGTAACTGACTGAATTGAAGTGAATACAGGAATTCCGCCTTTTGTAAATTCTATTGATAATTCATAAACGCCGCTTGCAATTTTATCGGCGCTGATTTTTCCGGTTGAAGTGTCAATCGTCAAGCCTTCCGCTGCATCCCACTTTGCTTTTTGTTCCGCATCATCAATTGTTACTTTAAAGCTGTCGGCGACCGTGCCACACGAAAGCTCCAGCTCAATTTCTCCAAAGCCGTCTGTAGTCGGAGACAAGACAAACGTATGAACTACAACAGGATCTTCTGTCGTAAGGATATGCGTCGTAAATTTATCACTTAAAATCGGAGAGTCATCTGCCTTGCTTTTTACGATTACTTCGATTGTCCATTTGTGCTGGAGCGATAATGCGATGGAGAAAAGTCCCTGCTCCGTTACTGTAAGCGGATCCTGTATTATGACATCTCCAGAATCGCTCGTTGCAGAAAGATAATAATATGCTTCTTCCGGAGAAGGCTTTGATGGAATGGCCGCACGGTCGCTTCCCCCGTCCTGATTTTTTTCTACGATTTTATACGGGAGGGCACCGTCGCCTAAAACTTTTCCTGTTAAAGTAATCGTGGCTTCGCTTGCCGTGCCTTGTGATGATGAACTTGAAGAAGATGATGACGATGAGGAGCTTCCGCCAGATGACGGAGACTCAACAATATTATTGCACGAGAAAATAATGATTGCACAGGCAAAAAGAAATATTCCTGCAAATCTGAATTTATGTAATACGTTCTTTAAATTGCTCATATACTCCCTCTTTTATGCTAATGCCATTCAGCACAAACACTTCTCCGTTTACTATTTTAACAGATATAATTATTTTTTCAATAAATAGTGCAAATTTTAAGCATAATTTATTCTTGATTTGCGCAACCGTTTGCGCAATATTTGTTGCATTATTTTTACTTTGGATTTACAATCAAATCTATGGCAAATCAATACGAAAACAAAATTGTCAGACCGGAAGATCTGACTCAGGCTTTTATCAAGTATTACGGCGGCACGGAAGACAGCGTTTCACTTTTTGCTTCTCCTGCAAGAATCAACATTATCGGCGAACACATCGACTACAACGGCGGAAAGGTTTTCCCTGCTGCGATCGACCGCTATATGTATGTTGCAATCAGGAAGCGGAACGACACAAAGATTGTTTACAACGACCTTAAATTTCCGGGCACATTTACATTTGACATAAACGACAATTTTGCATTTGCAAAGGAAAATGATTATTCAAATTATTTAAACGGAATTCTTTCTATCATAAAGAGGCGCGGCTATAAATTCGATTCTGGCTTTGATGTGCTTTTGTGCAGCAACGTTCCGCCAGCCGGAGGAATTTCTTCTTCATCTGCGCTTGAATGCGGATTTGCCTATGCAGTTTCCGAGCTTTTTGGATTCGGCATTTCGCGAAAGGATATCGCGCTTATCGGTCAGCAGAGCGAGCACGAGTTCATGAACGTAAACTGCGGCATTATGGACCAGTTCATCATCGCCACTGCAAAAAACAAAACGGCCGAGCTTTTAGACTGCGCCACAATCGAATACGAATATGTTCCGCTTGAGCTTGGCGATTACAGATTTGTCGTAATGAACACAAAGAAAAAAAGACAGCTTGCTGATTCTAAATACAATGAGCGAAGAAGCCAGTGTGAGCAGGGACTTGCAGAATTGAAAAAAGCAGCCGCCCCGCTTCCTTCAGGAAAATATTCAAAAACAAACGACTTACCGGATTTGTGCTCGCTTACAACAGAACAGTTTAAGGCAGTGGAAAATATTATTTCTGACAGCGTAATCCGTTCGCGCGTAAAACATTGCGTTACGGAAAACGAGCGCGTACTGGAAGCAGTTTCTGCGCTCAAAGCCGGAAACTTAACACGCCTTGGAGAATTACTGCGCGCTTCGCATGAATCGCTTAAAAATGATTATGAAGTAACGGGTCTTGAACTTGATACGCTTTATGAAACTGCAAACGCGCAGGACGGCTGCATCGGCGCGCGCATGACTGGTGCCGGTTTTGGCGGCTGCGCGATTGCAATTGTTCATAAGGATAAGGTGGACAGCTTTATCGATAATGTGCAGAAAAAATACACCGAAATCGTAGGTCACGATGCGGGATTTTTTGCATGCACATCAAGCGACGGCGTTTCAACCATGAGGCTTGCAAAGTAATTTTTTAAGCTGCTTTACTTATGCACGGCTTGCAAATTCTTCGAGAACTGACTTGAAGATTGCAAGCCCTTCTTTTATCTCTTTGTCCGAAATATTAAGCGGCGGCAAAAACCTTACGACATCGCTTCCGGCAGTTGTAGTGCACAGGCCTTTTTCAAGGCATTTAACTTCGATGTCAAACGGCTTTATGCTCTTGTCAATCTGAGTTCCAATCATAAGTCCCTTTCCCCGGACGTTCTTTACAATCGGAATATTCCAGCTTGAAATTTCTGAGCGGATATAGTCGCCGGCCTTTTTTACCCTGTCAAGGAATTTTGGATTGTTTACTGTATCAAGCACAACCTGAGCCGCGCTGACTGCAAGCGGGTTTCCGGCAAAAGTAGACTGATGGTCACCTGCCACAAAGACGCCGTTTGCCTTTCCCCTGAAAAGACAGGCTCCCATCGGGATACCACCGGCAATTCCCTTTGCTAAAGTTACTACTTCCGGTTCAAAGCCAAGCTCATCGCTTGCAAGGAAAGAGCCTGTCCGGCCTACTCCGGTCTGAACTTCATCTGCCATTACGATGGCTCCTGCCTTGCGTGCAGCATCGGCGGCGGCTTTTGCCCAATCAGGCTCGATTAAGTTAACGCCACCCTCGCCCTGTATGCACTCAATAAAGAGGGCTGCTGTCGTATCGTCAAACGCAGTCTTTAGGCATTCATAGTCGTTTGCCTTTATTGTCTTAAAGCCTTCCGGGTACGGAGCAAAGCAGGCCGGATGGAATTTATCCTGTCCTGTTGCAGTAAGCGTGGCGAGGGTTCTTCCATGGAAGGAAGATTCAAGCGTTACGACAGTCTTTCTTTTTGCACCGCCGTTAAGCTCGCCGTATTTTCTTGCAAGCTTAATTGCCGCTTCGTTTGCTTCTGCGCCGCTGTTTCCAAAATATGCGCCGTCAAATCCAAGCTCGCCAAGAAGGTCAAGCGAATAGCAGATTCCTACATCACTGAAAAAATAATTTGAGATGTGAATCTGAGCTGCAGCCTGCTTCTGGATTGCCTTAACGAGCGGCTTGTAATTGTGGCCTAGGCAGTTAACGCCGATACCTGCAATAAAATCAATATATTTTTTTCCGTTTACGTCGTACATCGTGGCGCCTTTTCCTTTAGAAAAAACGACATCGAAGCTTCCGTAATTATTTACGATTATCTTTTCCATTATGGTTCTCCATAAATTACGCTGTGATTTTAGTTAATATATCATCGTACCGATACCGCGGTCACTGAACATTTCAATCAAAAGTGAATGCGATACGCGGCCGTCAATAATATGCGTACGCGGAACTCCGCCGTTGAGCGCTATCATGCAGCATTCAACCTTCGGAATCATGCCGCCTGCAATCGTTCCGTCTTCGATTAACTTAGGAACATTTGCCATCGGGATTCGCGCAAGTAATGTTGACGGATCATCGACATTCGTAAGGATTCCAGGCACGTTAGTAAGCTGCACGAATTTTTCTGCCTTTAACGCAACTGCAATCTTTGCGGCGGCCGTGTCGGCATTGATATTGTAAAGGCTGTTGTCTCCCTTTTCGCCCATTGCAACTGTTGAAATTACAGGAATAAAATTTCCGTTCAAAAGTGAATTTACGATTTCAGGATGAACCTCTACGACTTCTCCAACAAAGCCAAGATCAACTCCGTCCTTTTCAATTTTCTTTGCAGTAAGGAGCCCTGAATCAACGCCGCTTAGACCAACAGCGCGGCCGCCTTCCTGCAAGAGGATGCGCACGATATCCTTGTTGAGCTTTCCGGTCAAAACCATCTCAACAATGTCCATCGTTTCGCCGTCCGTATATCGGAGCCCGTTTATAAATTTGCTTTCCTTTCCGACGCGCTGGAGCATCTTGTTTATTTCAGGACCGCCGCCGTGAACAAGAACGACCTTGATTCCGATTGTAGAAAGGAGCACGATGTCCTTCATAACGGCCGCTTTTAATTCTTCGTTAAGCATTGCGTTTCCGCCGTATTTTACAACGACAGTCTTTCCAACCCACTGCTTAAAATACGGCATTGCCTGAACAAGCACCTCTGACCAGTGCTCGTTATCAAGCGACCTGCCCCTTGTATCTTCTTCCAAAATATTACTCATGACCTGTAATCCCCGTTAATCTTTACATAATCGTATGTAAGGTCGCAGCCCCATGCCGTGCCTGACGCATTTCCGTCACCGCACTCAACAAGAATTTCAACTGCTTCCTCATTCATGATTTTTGCTGCCTTCTCTTCATCGAACAAAAGCGGAACGCCGTTTTCAAATACCTTGACGCAGTTTTCTCCGTGAACGCAGAAAGGCTTTTTTTCATCAAAGTATCGCTTTGCACCAGCGTTGCTCGTAAACCAGATGCTTGTCTTATCCGGGTTGAATTCAATTCCGCTGTAACCCATAGCGCACAAAAATCTTCCGAAATTTGCGTCGCATCCGAACATCGCAGCCTTTACAAGCGATGAAGAAATAACTGATTTAGCAAGAGCGCGCGCGCCTTCGACAGTCGCCGCTCCGTTTACATTGCACTCGATTAAGCGAGTAGCTCCCTCGCCGTCAGCGGCAATCTTTTTTGCCATGACTGTATTAAGAGCATTGAGCGAGGCGACAAACTGCTGGAAATCTTCGCCGTCATCTTTAATTTCTGCATTGCCCGCCTTTCCGTTTGCAAGGATAACAAGCGTGTCGTTTGTCGAAGTGTCGCCGTCAACTGATACGCAGTTGTAGGTTCCTAAAATCGACTCTTTAAGCGCGCGCGAAAGCATGTTGCTGGAAATAGCACAGTCGGTAGTAATAAATCCCAGCATTGTTCCCATGTTGATGTGGATCATGCCGCTTCCTTTGCACATAGTTCCAAACTTTACTTTCTTTCCGCCGATCGTACATTCAAAGGCACATTCCTTATTGTGAGTATCAGTCGTCATAATTCCGATGCTTGCTTCAGTATGCTTGTCCTTTGAAAGTCCCTGAGCAAGAACCGGAACAGCCTTTTCCATTACTTCAATCGGAAGCTGCATTCCTATAACGCCAGTAGAACCGACGATTACATCTTCTGCCTTTACCTTGAGGACTTCGCTTACCTTCTGCGCCGTACGGAGTGCATTACGGCGTCCTTCTGAACCAGTGCAGGCATTTGCATATCCTACATTTACAACAATTGCCTGTGCCTTTCCGTCTGCAATGTGCTCCATCGAAAGCTTTACGCTTTCTGCCTTAACGCGGTTCTTTGTAAAGACACCGGCCGCATTGCATACAGAATCTGAATAGACAAGAGCCATATCATTTTTGGTTCTTCCAGCTTTGATTCCTGCACAAACACCGTTTGCAGTAAATCCGTCAGGCGCTGTTATTCCGCCTTCAATAAAATGTCCGTTTGTTTGCATATTTATACACTCCGAATAAATATTTATGCAATTTATTATATAGAACTGCATTTTTTTATGCAATACTTTTAGAAAAATATCTTTCTTCCTATAAAATATATTTCTTGTAAATTGAAAAAAACCGATATAAAATATTTTATAGATGAAAGAAGATATCAAACAATTACCACAAAATCAAGTTTCCTCTGTATATGACAGGCCTTTCGGAAATCCGGTTTCAAAGCATGCCCTTAAAAATGCGCAGAAAGCATTCAAGATGTGTTCAAAAATGTTCAAGCTTGACGACGCACTTGATCTTGTCGCAATTCCTAAAGGCGAAGTCTACCGCGATTTTAAGGTAATGACGCTTGTCCGCCGCAATGATACCGAAGCGATGATTGACAGCGAAACAGGAAAGACTTTGAAGTATGAGGAAGTCAATCCTAAAAAGGCAATCGTAATCGGAACAATCAGGATGGGCTTTGGTCACTGGCGCATTGCAATTGCACTTGCCTCTGCCGCACACAAAATGGGAATCAAGCCGTATCTTCTTGACCTTATGTCCTTTAACGGAACAAGCATCAAAAAATCAATCAAGCTTCTTGAAGGCCTTTACAATAAATTTTCCCAGTTAAGCCAGAAGTCACAGTTCTTCAATAAATACATCTGGGAAAAAATTACAAGCGAAACAAATGCAACGCTTGACTCTTCAATTCAGAACAGGGAGCTTTCAAGGATGTTCATTCCGGCATTCGAAAAGCTTCCTAAAAACATTCCGATGGTAGCAGCCCATCCGTGGGTCGGAAATGCGGCAGTGCTTGCGGGAATGGACCGCGTAATAAGCATGATTCCTGATAACCTTCCGCTTGCCTTCTGGCTTGTAGAAGGAAGCATCCATACCGTACAGTCGCCGTCGGCTTTTATGGGATACAGAACGCTCCTTAATATGGAAAAAGGCGGCAAGATTGTGCACTGCCTTCCTAAGGAAGACATAATTGAAACAGGCCACTATGTTGATTACGAGCTTGCTTCGACTATTAAAAAGGATTGCGCAAACCGCCTTAAGCGCGCCAAAGAAAAAAAGCCGCGGCGTTTCCTTTTGACGATGGGCGGCGCGGGCGCACAGGCGTTAAAATTTGCCGACATAGCGCTTTACTGCAAGGATTATATTGCAAAGAAAAAAGCCGCACTCCTTATCAACATGGGAGACCACGAAGGCCGCTGGCAGATATTAAAGGAGCATCTTGATAATAACGACATTCATTACACGATGCACACTTCATGGAAGACAAGCCGCGCCTGGATTGAAAAGGCCGACAGCGAAAATGTTACCGGCGTACATGTTTTTCTGCACAAGGATTTTTATGCGGCCGTCTATACGACAAACCTCTTGATGCGTATAAGCGACATTATGATTACAAAGCCGAGTGAGCTTTCGTTCTACCCGATTCCAAAATTATTCATACAGCGCGTCGGCCGTCATGAGGCATGGGGCGCAATCCGCGGTTCAGAAATCGGTGACGGTACAAAAGAAGCGGACAAGACAGGAATTCTCCACAGGCTTTTGACGACGCTTATCGAGGAAGACGATCTGCTTGAAACATTCATTAAGCATATTGAAATCAACGATAAGGCCGGAATTTATTTAGGCGCATACAATGTTGTAAAAATTGCAACAAAGACGCGCCCAAATAAATAATTTTACTGCGTTTTAATTCAGTTTAATCCCGCTTAAATTCAGCTTTTAATTCAGCTTCGATTAAACTGATTATTTCTCAACTTTTATTCCTCAACTGCTTATTCCAGTCCGAGTTGCCCCTTTGTATAATAGCCGCCCTGTACCAGAATCTGCTCGATATTGAACGCATCGATTGTAACCGGCCGGCACAGATAAGAAAGAACGTTCATTCTTCCGTTATTGTAGTCAGTCTTGTTGTTAATCTCAGGACGCATTCCGTGGAAAAGCGCGTCAACCATCGTAACGCATTTTGCAGAAAGCTCACGCGAATCCTTGTAAATAGTCATTGCCTGCGAGCCTTCGATGATATTCTGAACTGCTTTAATTTCGGCATCCTGTCCAGTAACGCACGGCCAGTTGGTTCCAACCTTGTATCCGTGTGCAAGAAGCGAATCTCGGATACCGTAGGCAAAGCCGTCATAAGCAGAGCATGCAATATCAAGCTTTGAGTCCTTGTAGTAAATATCGAGAAGATTATCGCAGCGCTTTTTTGCTGTATCGCGTGACCATCTTAAAATACAGGTCTTTCCGAATTCAGTTTCGCCTGATTTACATACAAGGACACCGCTCTTAAGATATTTATCAAGAACCTCGATAATGCCGTCATGCAGCTTGATAGCGTTGTTGTCATCTGGAGAGCCCATAAAGAATTCGATTGTATATGAGCGTCCTTCATCCTTTGCCGTTTCAAGCTGATACTGTGTTTCGATATACTGCGCGATTTGAGTTCCGACATTTTTGTTGTCAAACGAAACGTAATATGAAACTGCCTGAGTATTAAGAAGGAGGCGGTCATATGAGATTACAGGAATTCCGCGCTTATATGCCTGCGTAAGTCCGTCAAGGAGTGCAAGAGAATCGATGGAAGCAATTACAAGGCAGTGAACGTTCGACTCAAGCATTTCCTTAAGCTGCTGAACCTGAAGGTCGATATTATCCTCAGCAAACCTGACTTCAACCTTATAGCCTTTTGAAATCAGATTGTTCCGTAAATAGTCGCCGTCATTAATCCAGCGCTCTGACGAAGTAGTCGGAAGCAGGACGCCTATAACCATCTGCGGATGCAGAAGCTTTGAATCGCACGATGCCAGTAAAACTGCGGCAGTAAGGGCAACTGCAATAGCTTTAAGCGCTTTTAATTTCTCCTTTGCAAAACTCATACACTCCTCCTTAAAAATGAAGCTCATAAATCGCAAATTATATGTCGTACAATATGTCTTACAATACGGCAATTGTCTTATCGATGCGCTCAAGTGACTTTGCTTCACCGAGGACAAGGATTGATCCGATAAGCGGCGGAGACACGCGGCTACCTGTAACTGCCATGCGGATAGGCATCATAAAATCGCCGAGCTTAATGCCGAGCGCTTCTGCCTTCTGCTTTGCAAGATTTTCAGCCGCTTCGTGATCAAGACCGAATATCTGGTGAACAAAATCCTTTGCTGCAACAAGAACTTCTTTTGTCTTCGCCGCGTCAAGCTTTTTTGGAATAATCTGCTCAGCCGGAGGAACAGCCGGTTCAGTAAACATAAAGTGAACCATTTCCGCTGCCTCTGTAAGGAACTTAAGGCGTTCCTGGATAAGCGGCATAAGACCCATCAATGTCTTTTCAACATCTTCGCTTGTCATGTTCATGCTCTTATCTACGCAATAAGGCTTTCCGTCTTCACCGAGCGCAACGCCTGAAAATTCAGGACCGACATTCGGCTTAGGCTGCGGATTTTCAGGATTGATTTCAAGCGTAGCATCGCCTGTTCCTGTAATGAACGGGAGCGTCCATTTATAAAGTTCTTCTGTTGAAAGCTGGCGGATGTAATTTGCATTGAAGTATTCAAGCTTCTTGTAGTCGAAAACAGCCGGAGATTTGTTAAGGTGCTCAAGCTTGAATTTTTCTGCAAGCTCAGCGAGCGTGTAGAATTCTTTTCCTTCTTCGTAAGAGCAGCCGAGCATGGCGACATAGTTAATAATTGCCTGCGGAAGATATCCGCGCGCACGGAATTCGTTGAGTGAAGTTGAGCCGTGGCGCTTTGACAGCTTTTTGCCGTCCGCACCGTTTACCATAGGAAGATGGCAGAATTCTGGATGCTGCCAGCCGAATGCCCTGTACATCTGGACATGGAGCGGTGTTGACGGAATCCATTCCTGCGCGCGCATTACGTGACTGATTTTCATAAAGTGATCGTCTACGATGTTTGCAAGGTGGTATGTAGGAAAGCCGTCGCTCTTTAAGAGAACAGGATCCGGTGAAATGTCTTCGTTCTTCCATATAATATCGCCAAGGAGATGGTCAGAAAATTTCGTCTCTCCTTCAAGCGGAACCTTAAGGCGGATAACATACGGTTTTCCGGCATCAAGGTTTGCCTTGACTTCTTCCGGTGTAAGGTGGCGGCAGTTTCTGTCGTAACCAGGAGCCATCTTGTTTTCTGTCTGAATCTTCTTGATTCTTTCAAGGCGCTCTGCATCGCAGAAGCAGTAGTAAGCCTCGCCTTTTGCAACAAGCTCCTCTGCATATTTTTTGTAAAGGTCAAATCTTTCGCTCTGAACATACGGGCCGTATTCGCCGCCCTTTGAGCCGCCTTCATCCCAGTCGATTCCAAGCCATGACATTGTGTCATAAAGATTCTGAACATATTTTTCGTCGTAGCGTGTACGGTCTGTATCCTCAAGGCGCAGGATGAATTTTCCGCCTTTTGAACGGGCATACAAGTAATTAAAAAGTGCTGTGCGCACGCCGCCAATGTGCTGCATTCCGGTAGGAGATGGTGCATAGCGGACACGAACTTCATTTTCAGACATATCAATCCTCTGTATCTAAATATATATTTTATTTGAAAAAAAAAAGCAGCGCCAGCAGAACTGACTGCCGAGGCTGCCCCATTCTTGACTCTAATTATACATTAAACCTTAAACTGATTCAACTTTTCATTCATAATATTAATGTCATTTCGCGTTTCAGAAGCAAGCTCACTTACATTCTGCGAAGCTGAGCTTATCTGGCTTGCACCTGCGTTCATCTCATCCATAGAGCCTAAAATCGTAGAAGAAATCTGAGCTACCGAGCCCATGTACTCTGCAACAGTCTTTACGCCCTCGCCCATCTCCTGTGATTTTTCGCGGACTTCAACTGACTGGGTTTTCATGTCGTTCAAGGCATCAAGAATCTGGCGCGATGCATTTTCCTGCTCGCTCATTGCATTGTCGATTTCGCGGATAATCGTATCTGTTGAACCGATGTGGCTTATGATTTCTCCGAATGCAGTCTGTGAATCGCGTGAAAGCGAAACGACTTCCTGAATTGAAGCGGAAATTCCCTTAAGCTCGGCACCGATAGTCTTAGTCTGCTGGCTTGAAGTTTCAGCGAGCTTTCTGATTTCACTTGCAACTACACTGAAGCCGCCGCCTGCCTCGCCAGCATGGGCTGCCTCAATTGCGGCGTTCATTGCAAGAAGGTTTGTCTCCGAGGCAATCTGCGCAATAATTGCGTTTGCCTGTAAAAGCATCGTCGACTGCTCAGCAATGTCCTTAACCTTCTGGTCAACGCTTACAAGCTTTGTGTTTCCAGATTCAACTGTGTTTTCAAGAACATTAAAGCTTTCAGACATCTTGCGGACTGAATTTGATACTGCCGAAATATTTCCGAGCATCTGTTCTATTGCAGCCGACGATTCTGTAATGCCTGCGGCCTGATTATCGATAAGGTCTCCAAGCTGGCGCACGCTTTCCGATGATTTTGCAAGAACCTCGGTCGTATTGTCAACTGCCTTTGACTGATTTTCAGACTGCTTACGGACACCTGCAATATTCGCCATGATTTGTGCCGTTGCGCTTGCTGACTGCTGGCTGTTTGAACCAAGGCTGTCGCTTACTTCGACAAGTGAATCCTGTGCGGCATTCAAATCCTTTACGATATTCTGAAGCATATCGATAAATGTATTTACATCGGATGCTAAAGCCGCAAACTCATCATTTCCCTTTACGTCAAGCCGGTAAGTTAAATCGGCATCCCCTGAAGAAAGCTTTTCAACAGCCTTCTCTACATTATTAAGCGGTCTTTTGATTCTTCGCATCATGATGGAAAAAATCAGCGCAATTAAGAGAACCGTTAAAATTGACGCAATTATAAAAAGCGAAATGAATATTTCCTGCGCAACTGTATTTATGATTGAAAGCGGCTTTCCGATAAACATTACCGCAAGGAAATCACCTGATTTTGAATATACCGGATAGTAATACGAAAGGAACGGAATTCCGTTAATCACATTGCTTACGATTGCAGGCTCATCCTTTTCTGCCGAGCGTACCGGTGTCGGATCTGCGATAACAGAATTTTTCATTCCCTCAAGACTTGTAAAGATTCGAGTGTCTCCTTCAAAAATCGTAACATTTGACTGAACAAAATTACTTACGCGCCTCATAAGCTCGTCCGAAGCTGCACAAGTCATTACGGCTGTAGCTCCATAAATTTTTCCGTTAAGAATAATCGGCCTTAAGCTTACCGCATAAATCTGACTGTTTTCCATAATCAAATCTGAGAACGAGCTTCCTGAAACTGCCTTTGCAATCAGATCTTTTCTTGTAATCGTACCATACTTGGATGAAGAAATCTGGCGGCCTTCTGAATCATAGAAAGCAATCTTTTCCATCTTGAAAAATGTAATTGCACTTTCTATCAGGTGATTCAGGTTGTCACCGATATCTGTTCCCGAATACATGATTTTCTGAGCGTTGTCATTAAGCCATCGTGAAGTATTTTCAACTGATTCAAGCTCAGAGCTCAATTCACCAGGAAGCACCTTTGAAAGCTCGATAAGTTCTTCCTTGTAATTGTCGTTCATTCCTTTTTTAAGGCGGCTGCTTATTACAAAAAATAAGACTGCAGTATAACCGATTATTCCAAGAATAATGCATGTAATTGCAAAATTGATTATTGATTTTCTTTTACTTTTTGTATTTTTAATTGCAGCTTCCATTTCTTCTGCCATAAAAAGCACCTCCAGACATATAGATATAAGAAACTATATTCATTATCGGCATTTGCGGAAAAAAGTAAAATAATTATTTTTCTCTTGAATTCTTACTTAACAGAAGTATACTTGATTTTAATTTGCACAGAATCTAATCTGAATGCATGTCAGGATTAAATAAAATTAAGGCTTTTGTTCAGCATGAACTCATACTCTGCATAGCGTCACTGCTTGCCGTCATTTCTACTATAGTTATACGCCCTGAACCTAAAGTGTTATTGAGCGCAATTGACTTCAGGGTGCTTTCACTTCTTTTCTGCCTTATGCTTGTAATTCAGGGCTTCAGAAAAATCAACGTGCTTTCGCGTGCTGCTGAATTCCTTTTAAGAAGATGCTCGACATTAAGCTCGCTTTATGCGGCATTTATCCTTCTTGTATTTTTATCATCGATGGTCCTTACAAATGATGTGGCGCTCCTTACATTCGTACCGCTCACGCTTCTTGTTTTTTCAAGCATAAAAATGAACGCAGCGCCGCTTGTAGTCCTAGAAACAGCCGCTGCAAATTTAGGCTCCTGCTTTACTCCGATGGGAAATCCACAGAATCTTTTTCTGTATTCATTTTACCATTTTGAAACTTCACACTTTTTTTACATCACGGCTTTTATCGCGTTTCCTTCGATTCTGCTTTTAGCAATATCGATAAAAATATTTTCAGGCAAAAAAGTCATCCCGCCGCTTAATTCCCAGAAGGCGGCTCACATCCCGAAAAAACTCGCTGTCTTTTACACAGCCGTTTTAATCGTGATACTGCTTTCTGTATTCCGCGTGCTTGACTGGAAAATATCGCTTATCGCAACATGTGCCGCAATTCTTGTTTCTGATAAGTCTTTATTTGCCCGGGCTGATTACTGCCTTCTTTTAACGTTCAGCGCGTTTTTTATCTTTACAAAAAACATAGCCGCCCTTCCTGAATTTTCAGCCGCCTTACAGTCGCTATTAAAAACAGAAAAGGCCGTTTATTTTGCAGGAATCATTTCAAGTCAGGTAATTTCAAATGTTCCGGCGGCTCTTTTGTTATCAGGCTTTACAAATCAGGCAGACGCGCTTTTGCTGGGCGTAAATGCAGGCGGCTTGGGAACTCTCGTTGCTTCTCTTGCAAGCATTATCTCGTACAAATTTTATGCGGCACAAAACAAGAACACGGCTTCTTATTTTATTCTCTTTACAGTAATGAATCTTATTTATCTTGCCGTGTTAATTCCGCTTCATTTATTTTTTTGTTTTGGCAATCTCTAAAAACTGAAGTTTTTAGAGGTTCTATTTTGGATAACTGAACGGAGCATAATAAAGCCTAAAATCAATACGCCGCCAGAGATTGTCTTTAATGAAGGAATCTCGCCTGCAAATATTACGACCCAGACGGGATTTAAAAGCGGCTCAAACATCGTAATGAACGAAGCCGTAAGCGCGCGTACTTTTTTGATTCCGACTGTGTACAATATCGAAGGAATGCCTATCGACACAGTTCCCACAAGACACAAAAAAAATCCGGATTTTGCTGAAGGCGCCCAGTTTAGAGCTACAAACGGAAGGCATGTCACTGCCGTTAACAGATGTGCAAGCACCATCGCACCGCCGGTCTCGCCTTTACAGCGCCGCATGAATATTGTAGTTAGCGCATATGTTAAGCCAGAAAGCGCGGCAAGAATGTTTCCCAGCTGATTTCCGCTTTCAAGTCCGTCAGCAAAAAAAAGCACGATACCGGCCATAACGCCCAGCACCGTAACATAATCAGACGCACGATTTTTTTCTCCGGTCAGGACTGGTGCCAGAAGGATTATGTAAACCGGGCAAGTATACTGTAAAAGGATTGCGTTTGCAGAAGTTGTAAGCTTGTTTGCAACGACAAAAAGAATCATCGTAAGCGCGTAAGTAACGCCTGCTATCCAGAAAAAAATCGTGCTTGATTTGTCGAAGCGTCCTTTTTCGTCGCGGATAACAAGTCTGATGCCGCATCGCGTAACGATAAGCATGAACAGTCCGGCAATAAGGCTGCGGATTCCCGCAATTGCCATTCCGTTCCATTCGATATTCTTTATAAAGATACCGCCAGTGCTCCACAGAACAGAGCAAAGGATTAAAGCGGCGGCTCCTTCGATTTTCATAAAAATAAATCTCTCCGTATTTTTAAATTGCTTTTTAAAAATTATTTTAAATTATTTTAAAATTGACTTTTCCTTTTCCTCAAAAATCAATCTTTTTTCTTACCAAGATAAGCCGCGCGTACTTTTTCGTTTGCCAAAAGCTCCTGTCCGGTTCCCTGCATTACGATGCTTCCTGTTTCGATGACATAAGCGCTGTGAGCAATCTTTAATGCCATGTTCGCATTCTGTTCAATAAGAAGAATTGTAACGCCTTTTTTATTTATCTCATCAATAATATTAAAAATCAGCTGAACAATCAACGGAGCAAGTCCAAGAGAAGGCTCATCCATCATAAGGATTTTAGGGCGGCTCATAAGCGCGCGTCCTACTGCAAGCATCTGCTGCTCGCCTCCTGAAAGGGTTCCTGCAAACTGCCAGCTTCTTTCCTTAAGGCGCGGAAAAAGCTCGTATACCCATTCCAAATCCTTTTCGATTTCTTTCTTGTCGTTCCTAAGATATGCGCCTATCCGTAGATTTTCCTGAACAGTAAGGTCACTGAATACACGGCGGCCTTCCGGAGAAAGCGCGATTCCTTCCTGACAGATTTTATTAATCGGAAGTCCGCTAAGCTCTTTTCCGTCAAGAATAATCGAACCTGAATCAGCCTTAACAAGTCCGCTTATCGTACGAAGAAGCGTAGATTTTCCGGCGCCGTTTGCACCGATAAGCGTAACGATTTTTCCGTCAGGAACTTCGATATCAATTCCGCGAAGTGCTTTAATTCCGCCATATGAGACACAAAGATTTTTTACGCTAAGCATTTTTATCTTCCCCCAGATAAGCAGAAATAACTACAGGGTCATTCTGAACCTGCTGCGGCGTTCCCTTTGAAATAAGCGCGCCAAAATTCAATACATAGATTCTGTCAGAAATATTCATAACAAGATCCATGTGATGTTCAATCATAAATACCGTAAGCCTGAAATCGTCGCGGATTTTATGAATAAAATCAGTAAGCTCCGCAGTCTCCTGAGGATTCATACCGGCAGCCGGCTCGTCAAGCAGAAGCAGAGTCGGATTTGTAGCAAGAGCGCGCGCAATCTCAAGACGGCGCTGAAGTCCGTACGGAAGCGAAGTACACTTTTCGTTACGGACATCATAAAGCCCCAGAATATTAAGGAGCGCCGCCGTCTGTTCACGCTGAGCCTTTTCTTCCTTGTAATTGAGCCTGAATGTGGCAGAAAAAATATTGCTTGTACGGCGCAGGTGCTTTGCGATAAGGACATTATCAAATACGGACTGGCTTTTCCACAAGCGGATGTTCTGGAAGGTGCGCGCGATTCCAAGCTTTGTAATTTTATCTGGAGTCGGCTCGATATGCTTTGTATAGACGCCGGCTTCTGTTCCGGCATAAAGCTTTTTCATCTTGCCACGCGGATAGTTTTCCACGATTTCTTTTCCATTAAAATATACGGCTCCGTTTGTAGGCGCGTAAACACCGGTAATTACATTGAATGCAGTCGTCTTTCCAGCGCCGTTCGGTCCGATAAGAGAAACAATTTCGTTTTTATTTACTTCAAGTGAAAGAGAATTTACAGCAACGACACCGCCAAACTGCATCGTTACATTTTCCATTTTTAAAACTGTGTCGCCCATTAGTTACCACCTTCGACTGCGCCCTGCTTTCTGGCAAAGCGCTCTGGAATCGAACGGAAAAATTTTATAATGCCTTTAATATTAAATTCATTCTCTCCCATAATTCCGCGCTGATAAAAAAGAACGATAAGCATGATTACAATCGAGAACACAACCTTTCTGAATCCAGGGCGCAGAAGCGGCACATGGAAAGAACCGATATATGCGTTGCTGTTGTCAAGGAAGCGGAGCCACCATTCAGAACATGCGATAAACAGGAACGAAGAAATGCAGCTTCCCGTAATGCTTCCGATTCCGCCGATTACGACGATAAGCAAAATTTCGTAAGTCATTGCGCTTTTAAACTGGCTTGCCTGAATCGTTGTCTGGAACATTGCTAAAAGCGCGCCTGAAACTCCGGCAAAGAATGAGCTTATCGTAAAGGCAAGGCGCTTGTGGTGGGCAAGGTTAATTCCCATTGCCTCTGCCGCAACCTCATCATCACGGATTGCCTTAAACGCGCGCCCGTATGTTGAGTTAATCAAAAGTACTATGATTGCAATGCAGATTCCTGATACCGCAAACGGAAATAACGTCGATTTAAATACGGCATATTTTCTTAAAAGGTTTGAGCCGTTTGTAATTACGCCAAGCTTATCCCACTGAAAAAGCGCGCGGATGATTTCTGCAAAACCAAGCGTTGCGATTGCAAGATAATCTGACTTTAAGTGAAGGACAGGAAGTCCGATTAAGTATGCAAAAAAAGCTGCAATAAGTCCTGCCGCAATAAGAGCTGCAAAAACTGGAATTGCAAACTGAATTATACCGCCGTCAAAATACTGATAAACGGCACTTCTCTGGGAAACAGGAATTGTAAGGATTCCGTATGTGTAAGCGCCGATCATCATAAAGCCAGCCTGTCCTAAAGAGAAGAGCCCTGTAAATCCGTTTAAAAGATTCATTGATACTGCGACAAGCGCGTAAATTGCTCCTTTTTTTAATACTGTAAAAAGCATTGATGTACGCGGAAGAAGCTGTTCAAGCACAAAAATAAGTGCGAACAAAAACACAAGAAGTGCCGCGCAAAATATATATTCTTTCTTTTTTGTAAATGAATTATTTTCAAGATTAATTTCGTTCATGAATTTCCGCCTTAAACTTTATCTGTCACCTTTTCGCCAAAAATACCTGTAGGCATAAACATAAGGACAATTATTAAAAGAACAAAAGTAAAGGCATCGCTGAATGTCGTCCAGCCTAATCCCTTAATAATATTTTCGCAGATTCCGATTAAAAATCCGCCGATAACCGCACCTGGAATAGAACCGATTCCGCCGAATACCGCAGCAACAAAGGCCTTTAATCCCGGCATCGCACCAACTGTCGGAGTAACTCCAGTGTAATTTGAAAAGAACAAAAGTGAACCGACTGCTGCAAGGAAAGAGCCGATTATAAAAGTCGTACTGATTACACCGTCAAGCTTGATTCCCATAAGCTCGGCTGTTTCAAAATCACGCGAAACGGCGCGCATTGCCATTCCGATTTTTGTATACTTAATCAGGCACACTAAAGCCACGACAAGTACAATCGTAAGGAACGGAGTAATTACAGTGACACGCTTTGTCATTGCGCCTGCAATCTGAATTGAATCACTAATCCACGGAATCGGCGGATAATATTTTGTAAGGCCGCCCGTTACATAAAGTGCTATGTTCTGGATAAGGTAAGACATTCCGATTGCAGAAATCATGATTGACATTCTTGGAGCATTACGAAGCGGCTTATATGCAAACCGCTCCACTCCAAAGCCAAGCAGAACTGTAACGATAATTGTCAGAGGAATGGATATGTAAAGCGGAAGTACCGTATGAGTATAAACAAGCACAAGTCCGGCAGCCATAAAGACATCACCATGAGCAAAATTTATAAGCCTTAAAATTCCATAAACCATCGTGTAGCCTATGGCTATAAGAGCATACTGCCCTCCCGTCGAAATACCTGCCAGAATATACGGCAGATTGTTCACTGCAAAATCCATTCCTCTAAATCCTTTATTTTTATTTTACTGTCTGCTGTGCAACGAAGATCCACTTGCCAGTTGCGTTGTCAACCTGCTTGATGTAAGCAACATCGCGTACTGCGTCTCCGTTTACATCGAAAGAAATGCTTCCTGAAACACCTTCGTATGAAACAGTCGGAAGGGCTTTCTTAATGTCGCTTCCCTTTCTGCTTCCAGCCTGCTGAAGAGCTTCAAGTGCTACATAGTAAGCATCGTAGCCCATTGCTGAAACAGCAGCGATTTCGTCATTTCCGCCGTTGTTTGTTTTTGCAGTTGCATTTGTGTTGATGTATTTCTTGAATCCGTCTACGAATTCTACAACCTGAGGCTCAGAGCTTCCTTCAACAAAGAATGTTGTTACGTAAATCTGAACGTTTGTTCCCTTTGCAGCAGAAAGGATTACGTTTGAATCCCATGTATCACCGGCAAGAAGCGGAACAGAAAGGCCCTGTGTATTTGCCTGCTCAATGATGAGGGCAGCAGCTTCGATAGAAACCGGAGCAAATACAACATCAGCACCGTTATTCTTTGCATTTGCTACATATGCAGCAAAGTCACTTGTTCCGTCAGGGAATGTCTCGAATACAACTTCGCCACCGAGCTTTTTGAATGCATCGATGAAGTAATTGCAGAGACCTACAGAATAGTCATCGCCAAGCTTTGCAAGCGCATAAGCCTTTTTTGCATTGAATTTATCTTTTGCGAGGTTTGCGTGTACTGCGCCCTGGAACGGATCAAGGAAGCAGATGCGGAAATAATGGTCGTTTCCGAGTGTAACCTGCGGGTTTGTACATGTAACACCGATTGCAGGAATATCTGCGCTTGCGAAAGTATCGCTTGCAGCAATCGAAACGCCTGAACCATATGAACCGAGAACTACAGAAACATTCTTGCTTACAAGCTCAGATGCTGCAGTAACAGCCTTATCGTTTGATGATTCGTTATCTACGATTTCAAGCTGAACCTTGTACTCTTTTCCACCGATTGTAACAGTTGGTGTAATCTGGTTTGCATACTGGATTCCAAGAGTTTCCTGTTTACCGCCGGCACCGTTATCACCAGAAGCCGGTTCATAAACACCGATTTTTACAACGCCGGAACCACTTCCGCCGCATCCTGAAAGCACCATAGCAGCAGCCATTGCAGCCACAAAAAGTAACTTCTTCATAATCTACCTCTTTTTGGATGAATTAATAGAAAAAATTATAAAAAAATAGAATGTGACAGTCAACAGTATGCAGAATGTTTAAAATGATTCAATCATTATTTTCCGCCGAAGGAATTAAACCAGGCGCGCTCTTGTATTTTCCCCTGTAACTATGGCGCGCCCTTATAATTTCCAATGCATTCAAGCTCTTTTTATCTCCTGTTTTCAGAAAGATATTTCTGATATGCATTCCAAGTTGAACCAATCAGAGTATCAATATCAGAATGCTCTGCCTTCCAGCCTAATTTTTCGTATGCATATTTTGCGCATGCATAAAGCGTTGCGGGATCTCCCGGACGGCGCTCTACATAGTCGGCAGGAATCGGCTTACCTGTTATGCGGCGGGCGGCTTCTATCATTTCTGTAACGGTAGTTCCCTTTTCGGTTCCAAGATTTACATAAAGGCTTTCGTCATTTTTTTCAAGATATTCAAGGGCCTTAACATGAGCCGTTGCAAGATCAGTTACATGAATGTAATCGCGGATACATGTTCCGTCGCGCGTATCATAATCGTTTCCAAAAATCTTCATTTTTTCGCGCATTCCGCAGGCAACTTCCATTACAATAGGAAGAAGGTTTGCAGGGTTCTGCTCAAGTCCATAAAGTTCACCGTCAACATCATAACCGGCTGCATTAAAATAACGGAGAGAAGCAAACTTAAGGCCGCGGAGCTTTTCGTACCAGGCCATAAACTGTTCGATAGAAAGTTTTGTGTAGCCGTAATAATTTTCCGGGTTTTTAGGATGATTTTCGTCAATCGGAAGATACTGCGGCTCGCCAAAAACAGCGGCAGAAGATGAAAATACCATTTTCTTGCAATCGTGGCTTACGGCTGAATTCAAGATGTTCAAGGTTCCAGTTATGTTGTTTACAGAATATTTTTCAGGCTTAATCATTGATTCGCCGGCAGCCTTGAATGCAGCAAGATGAATGAAGGCGTCAAAGCCGCGCTCAAATGCACTGTCAAGATTTTCCGGGTGAAGGATGTCTCCTGCAATAAAATCATTTTCCTTAAAAAGATTCTGAAGAAGTCCACTTGAAAGGTTATCAAAGACTGTAACAGAATGTCCTTTCTTCATTAATTCTTTTACGACATGGCTTCCGATATAACCTGCACCACCGATTACTAAAACTTTCATCTTTCCTCCCGTAAAAAGTCAAGAAGAATGTATCAACATTCGATTGACTTTTTAAGCCTCTTCGCAATGTAATTAGAAGAGGCGGTAAATATCCAGTTTGCAACGCAAACTGGTTAAGATAAAATGACGGCGACTTTACAGCCGGCTTTTTATCTTTCCTCCCATAATAGAACGCCGTGTTAGCTGTCACAACGATACTCTATTCATTATAATCCAAAGCACGGCTTTTGCAAGAGTTCGCATCGTAACTCAAAAAGTTCCTCGACTCACCTCAATAAATTGCAGGCCTTGGCACAACTCATGGTATAATTTTTATTACTATTATTTTAAAGAGTTATTGACCAATAAAAACTGCTAATTTAAAATATTACTGTAATAAAAAAGTTGGAGAGAATATGAAAAATTATTGGAAAAGTACCAGAGACTCGTTTATTGAAAACCTGATTAAGTACAGGACCCGTAAAAACATGTCGCAGCGTGAGCTTTCCGGAGAAATCGGGAAAAGCAGCGCATACATCAATCAGGTAGAAGCAGGTCTTTCGTGGCCGGATGCAGAAACAATTGACGACATTTGTGAGGTTCTTGAAATCCCGCAGAACTTTCTTTTTATTCCAAGCTACAATCCTGAATCTGACAGCAATGATGCTCGCCGTGCATATATCAAGGGCATTATTGACGATATATTCCAGGAAACAGAAGCTGAGCTTATAGAATCAGGTGCTCAGTACCTTCGCCGCCACGAAAAGAAAGTAGTTATCCCCAGCCAGCGCGTACACCACCACATTCCCCCGGAAGAACAAATTCCATTTATTTAACCATTTAGCAGTTCTCTGCAAAATATTTGATAGTTCTACCCTCTTCGCGCAGGTGCGCTCGGCATTTTCGGCGGCTGCTGCGCCACTCGCAGCCTTGTTTCCGAAAATGTCTGTTCAGTATA
>CACYCX010000161.1 GCA_902772975.1 uncultured Spirochaetaceae bacterium | reverse complement strand
TCTGAAACAGCGCCTGAATCACAATCAGAAGCAGCTTCACCCTCAGAGCCTGCTTCCGGTTCTGAGCCGGCACCGCAATCAGAGGACGCCGCGCAATATTCTGCGCAATAAGCCGCGCATCACGCATCCTTTTCCGTTTTACCGGCTCAACAATTTAAGCTTTATCGTCCGCGCCGCGCCTTATCGTCAGGCAGAATAATTGCACTTACAGGAATACGCTTTTCCTTTGCAAGCTGCTCGACCAGTTCGCGGCTGTATTTTTTTGAACCGCGCGGCTTAGGGTGCGGTTCTGCATCGCCAATCAGTACAATCCGGCGCGATGCATCTTCCCGCCAGTCATAGAATTCAAGCGAGCTGTAGAGAGCCTCGTAAACCGCCTCCGGAATATCGCCGCCCTCATTTCCCTTTATCGTAAAGCCGTTCAGATTTTTAAGGAACACATTCAGGTCATCCGTAAAAGGATAATATTTCACAGGAAGATTTTTGTACATAAAATTGTCACCGTAATCCCTGTAAAGCAAAAGCCCGATACGTACGCTTTTAAAATCCCTTGCAAGCTGCGTCTCCAAAGCCGGAACAAGCTCGCGCCTCAAAAGTTCAATATCATTCTTCATGCTGCCGGTTGCATCAATCGCAAAAACAATATCAACTTTATTCTTTGGATTGATTCTGCTAAGGATATCAGAAATGTTTCCTACAAGCGAATCAGGTCCGTCAGCGTAAATCAGCGTATCCGAAATCTCATCAAATTTTTCTGCCGCCGCAGGATTGTAGCCGTCCGTCAAAACAACGCCTTCATTTTTTTCATCCCCACCAGCTGAAGATGCAGTCTCCGCAATTTCATCACGCGCAATTTTTCTTCTTTCAAGATTGAACATATACGGATTGTCAAAATAATTTCCCGTATAATCGCAGTACTTTTTTGAAAAGCCGCGGATATTGATGAACGTGCCCTTCCCGATTTTTACAGTGCCGTTCCTTGTCCAGGGATAACCGTAAACAATTGTCGAAGGAATATAGATGTGGAAGCTCTCACCGAATTTTGCATCACGCTCCGGAGTTGAGTCAATCAGCGAATATTTTGCAGATTCACTCTCAAGCTTTTTTCCCTCAAGAAGACGGATTTCATCTCCGTTGACCGGATTATATTCTGTTGCACGATAAGAATAATTATCCTCCGTGCCGTTCGGGTCCTTTGTAGTCTCTGTCAGCATTACGGATTCAAGCCCCGGCTTTTTCCTGATATATAGATGATAACCGGACGCCGCCTCAAAATCCTTTCCGCCAGCCTGTTCAATGCGAATATCTTCCGGCAGAATCAGAAGCGGATTTTTTGTCGCCGTCTGCGAAAACGCTGGGCTTACACAAACTCCAAAAGCAAAAACCGTAACAATTCCCGTAAAAATTCGATTAAAAATAGTTTTCGTCATATTCATATTATCGACTAGTTTTCAATAGAATTTTATGATATAATTCAGTTCAGGACTAGCAAAAATGGAACAGCAGTTTGAAGAAGTATCATTATCAGAATTTTTTGACAACAACCAGCTACTTGAGCCGGAAGATTCTGGTATCATAGTCTTTACAGAAAAACAGAAATCACTTTTAGACAAAGTTCTTCCATCGCTAAAAGAAGCCGATCATGTTAAATACGACGCGTTAAAATCGCGCCTGCAGGATTTACAGAGTCTTGCCGCAAGCATAGCAAGATTCCCGTCACTGCTTGAGCGCCACGCACTTTCTACAGGTGAACGCACTCCGTCCGCCCTTATAGATTCGCTCATCCAGCATCAGAACGAAGGCGATTCAACCTTGCAGCTTCCGTCAAAAGCGGCGCTTGGAAAAAGCTTTTTGATTACAAAAATTCACACGTTTTCGTCGCTTTCAAAAATCGCGCGGAACATCAACCTTGACGATTCCCTCGTTCAGGAAATAAGCACTGAAACAGTAACGATGATGTACTCGCTTTTGGCCGAAGACGTTTACCTTAATTATGTATGCGACAGAACGATTGACACCGAACTCCGTCAGGAAATGGCAATGTCACTCCTTCTTTTGTGGGAACACCGCGCCGACCAGACTATTGCCGACATCGCGCCGGTTCTCCAGTTAATCTGGCAGGCAAGGCGAAAGCTTGCTCCTGCATTCGGAACGATGATGGGCACAAGCGAGCTCCTTCTCATTTCAATCCAGATGGACGACATGTGGGCTCACTTCATAAAGGAAAAGCTCGGCGACAACGGAATTTCTCAGGCAATGGAGGAATTCCTGTTTGGAATCTCGTATGAGCAGATTGACCAGCTCCGTTCAATACTACGCACAAAAGGAATCATGGCAATCGGACGCGATGAAGTTTCAAAGTTCCTTGGAGTTCATGTAAAGACAGACGCCGGACTTGATTACCGCGATTTTTATTCAATGTATACGCTCCGCCGCGACAATGCCCGTGCCCGAGCAAGGATGAACCTTCCGGGGCCTAAAAAAACACTTGAGGATTACTTTATCCAGTTTGTAATGTTAAAAAACAAGGAGAAACAAAAAAATGACGCCTTCGCAAAATGAAAAGCGTGTCCCATATCACTTTGGAGAAAAACTCAGGACAGTACGCGAACGAAAGGAACTTACACTTAAAGAAGTTGCGCAGGGAGCAGGCGTAAGCGAAAGCCTTGTCTCACAGATTGAACGAAACAGAGTTTCACCGGCAATCGACACGCTTCTTTCCCTTGCTGACGTACTTGATATTAATCTTGAATATCTTTTTGAGGAATACAGAAAAAAGCATCCGGTCGTATTGATTCACAAGGGCGAACGCAGGCAGGTAAAGGAAGATTCAATCCTGTACGAAGAAATCGTTCATCCAGAGGAAGAAGACGGCCAGCACGCACTGGAAGCCTATTCTATCACAATCCCGGCAGGCGAACAGACTCACAAGGGCTCGTATGGTCATTTAGGCCGCGAAATGGGATTTATTTTAAGCGGTTCAGGCGAGCTTCATTACGAGGATCTTGTATACCAGCTATCGAAAGGCGACAGCATAACTTTTTCAGCTGGAGCGCCGCACCTTATTGTAAATACGGGAACTGAGCCGCTCAAGGCAATCTGGGTCGTAACTCCGGCACAGCGCTTTGTAAGCTGATCTTTTCAAGGCCTTGCATAAACCTTTGCAAAATCTGCAAATATTGAAAATAAAGTCACGCATCAGGACAAAATCGGGCGCTGTAAAATTTCTTGCGGCGCTCCTTTTTGTGATTGCGCTTGTTTTGTTTTCATGCCGCTCGACAGCCGGCTTTGACGCGAGAACTGAAAGCCCTGCATTTTCCGAGCAAATCCCGGTTTCTGAGAAAATCCCGATTGAAGAACAAATCGCGCGGACAATCGAAAGCTTCAATCCCGCCTGGCTTCCGGTTCAGGACGGCATCGTATGGAAAGCAAGCTGCTTCAGCGAGCGCCTCATTTTCCATCTTGTAAAAATCCGCCTTTCAAGCGAGGACTCCGCTTTCCGTCTAGCCGTCAGCGCGCTGCCCGATTCCCCCAAAATAAAATCTTACGGCATTCAGCGCCTTTCACAAAAGCGCAATTTCTTAGTATGCGTCAACACAACGCCGTTTTCAGCAAAAGGCATTTTACGGACAGGAAAAAAATCCCCGGTCGGACTTACAATATCGAACGGAGCCCTTATCTCAGAACCTGTCGCAAGATACGGCGCAATCGCATTCTTCGAGCGCGCTGACGGTCTTTGTGCCAGAATATATAAATCGCAAACCGATTCCATGCCTGATTGTACCATCGCGGGCTCGGGCGGATTCTGGCAAATACTGGAGGCTGGTAAAATCATTCAGTTCAAGGAAATCAGGGACTCCAGAACCGCCCTCGCCCTTACCCCGGACGGCAAAACTCTGTTCATTCTTGCTGTAGAAGGCGAGCATAAATCAAAAAGTACAGGGCTCACATACATGGAATGCGCAAAAATCTTACAGAAACTCGGCTGCAGTGACGCAATCGAAATGGACGGCGGGTCAAGTACAGCCCTTACAGTTAACGGAAAATCTCAATTAACCTATACAAATTTTACAAAATCCCCTTGTTTTCTGGGATTTTCCCTTTTTGATTGACGAAGCAAGTTATATAAACTATTATAAGTATATGGGTATTGCAACTAGTCAGCAATTACAGAATTATTACGACTTATACAGAGACACGGAAATAACGTTCACAAAGGATATTCTCCGAATTCTGAATGTTGACCCGCGCCAGATATATATAAAATGCGCAGGCTCTCAGTGGCCATGCATCATCAATTCAACTTCACTTATGCTCGCCAAGATTATTGTTGGTACAAAAGGCGGCGCATATCAGTCTCTTTCCAAGAAAGATATAGGTCCTGTAAACTTAAGGCTCTGCTTTATTGATGCCGACGGACAGCCTGTAACATTCTTTGTAACCGGAAGAGTAAGCGAAATCGCTTCTTACATGAACTCAGGCGATCTTGCAATCGTAACAATCAGCTTTACGCAAAGGCCGCCGGATGACTTAATCGAAAAGGTCGGAACATTACTTGACGCAAACAGCAATGCAATCCGCCGCCGCGAAGAACGAATCATCCTCAATCCTGACACAAAAAGGCGCCTCGGTCTCGAAAAGGAAGAGACAATCATTCTCGTGCAGAACGTACCGCGCCGCTGTGTCCTTCGTGACCTTTCGTTTTCAGGAGCAAAAATCATCCTGATGGGACTTTCAAAATTCCTTCAGGAAAAAGAAACAATTCTTCAGATAAAATTTTCTGATCCGGTTGAGATAGTTTCGCTTAAGGGAACTGTTGTTGCCACAAACGCAATTGAAGGACGTCAGGACATCATAATCGCCTCGATTAAATTTGATGAAGCTCTCGTTCCTATGCCGTACAAGCTGCGCATCAACAATTACCTTACGAATTTAAGGAAGCACATGCTTTCAATCAATTCCGGAGACAGCGAGGAAGCCAAAAAAGCTGCTGAAATCAAGGCAAAGGCAGCCAAAGCTCTTGCTGAACAGAAAAAAGCCGAAGCAGAAGCCGCCGCAAATGCAGCCGAAAATCAGACAGACGCAGCGGAAACTCCGGCCGCCGAAACACCGTCAGCAGAATAAAATTCAACAGAACTTCATTTTCGTTTTATGGAGATTACAGAATGACATCATCAAGTCCTCTCGATTCAGTTTACTATATCCAGCTGCCAGAAGGCTTTACGCTTTCTAAAGAAGCAATGCATATTGATCCTACGATTCCGCTGCCTGCTCAGAAAAAGGCTTTGGACGACGCCGGCTCATTCAACATGCAGGAGCTCACCCAGGAGCAGATTCTTGCAGGCATTCTGACAGTCCTTGCATACGACAGGCATAACGAACATACAGAATATTACCGCTCGATAATCAAGGAAGCGCGCCCCAATATCAAGCAGGAGCTTTCCGAGGCTGCAATCCTTAAGATTAAGAACGAGGATTTTGAAATCGCAGAAGAAATGCTCCTTGCGCTTCAGGGACTTGATCCGGAAGACGTCGCGATTACCCTGAACATGGCCCTTTTCTTTGACCAGCGGGCCGATTCCTACAGACGATCGGGGCTTAACGAGGATGCAGATGCTTATGACGATTCGGCGCTTACATATTACAATCAGGCAATGGATGCAGAGCCGCCTGCCCCGGACGCTTTCTTTAATGCAGGCTTTTTCTTCCTCAAGCAGCACAATTACATCAAGGCCCGCGACTGCTTTGAGACATACGTTGCCCTTACATGCGACGCCAAGGATGAAGAGCTCGGCGAAAACGGAATCTATAAAAAAGAGCGCGCCCAGCAGATTATAAACGACATCAAGAATCAGAACATGGATGATGTTGAATTCAAGGCAGCGTATGAGCTCATCTCGTCCGGACAGGAAGAAAAAGGACTTGATCAGATCAGGAAATTCATTCAGAAAAATCCTAAGGTATGGAACGCATGGTTCATGCTGGGCTGGGGACTTCGCCGTACAGGCCGCTTTGACGAAGCCGCACAGGTTTTTGAAAAGGCGCTTGAATTAGGCGGCGACGAAAATTCCGACTGCTTTAACGAGCTTGCAATCTGCAACATGGAGCTTCAGAATTTTGACAAGGCATATGACAATCTCGTAAAGGCTCTTGCAATCTCGCCTGAAAGCACAAAAATCATGTCCAATCTGGGATACCTTTCGCTTAAGCGCGGAGATGTAAGCGCGGCACAGAAATATTTCAGCGCCGTTCTTGAATACGATCCGGACGACAAAATCGCCGCCGCAGAATTAAGCAAGCTTGAAGTTTAAGCAGAAAAGCTTGAGGCAATTTATAATCTAAAAATCCAGAACAAGTACATCGCCCTTTGAAATGCCGGAGCGCTTGAACCAGCCCTGCGGAACTTCAAGGGCATAACGGCAGTAACCTGTGCTCGTAACGTCTGCAAGGCTGTATGGCGTCATGTCAAAAATATCCTTAATCCGTCCGGCGCTGTCAATGTAGGCAATCGAAAGCGGCGTCGGAGTGTTCTTCATCCAGAAATTCATTATCAGGTCGTGC
The DNA here is from genome assembly GCA_902772975.1 of uncultured Spirochaetaceae bacterium. Taxonomy (GTDB): domain Bacteria; phylum Spirochaetota; class Spirochaetia; order Treponematales; family Treponemataceae; genus Treponema_D. Next base: position 15,108 of record CACYCX010000161.1, on the reverse strand, counting down.
TGGTATACAAAAAGCATGCCGGTTCCGTCCGGGATATTTTTCCTGAACATAAATCCGTTGGCGCGCGTCTGCTCTGTATCAGCAATTTCCGCATTGACGCTGACTGTTTTGCCCGAGGCTGTCTTGATTGTAAGAAGGCGAACCGGAAGCTTAGGAGTGCGGGCACTTAAAACTGAGCATGATATAAGCGACAGCAAAATTACACAAACGGCAGCGCGCTTAATATTTAAAAGGCGCGCCCTTCTAAAATCAGGTCTGACAAAAGATGTGAACGCACTCATAAGATTACAGCCCCTCAAGGAACATATCCCTTGTTTTTTCACTTGCCGTTTTTTCTACAAGAGATTTCTGCTGTAATTTTTCGGCCGTTTTTGTATCTATGTATTTAATTGAGAGCGGGCGCTCAAGGCTCATTGAAATTCCGTCGCCATACCATACGGAGCGTTCGGGCGAAAACTCTGCCGGTTCGCCGTATTTTTTACAAAGTGAACTGTATATGCTGTAATGGTCAAGACGGGCCGGATTGAAATTGATTGTTATCGTATAAAGCTTTTCTTCGTAGAACTGAAACCAGCATTGTGAAAGGAAAGCCGCGCTTCCGTAAGCAGAAGCATCAGTTTCTATAAGGATTCTGTCATCGCCCGGAAGAAGCGAAACGTCGGCGTCTCCGTTATATCCGAATTCGCCGTTATCTAAAAGCGCTTTTTTTGCTTCATCAAGCCCCATTCCGAGCGTAACGCCGCCGTAGCCTTTTGGAACAGGCGCGGCATACGCGAATACGCATAAGGCGGAAAAAATTGCGGCAAGAAAAATCTTTTTCATAAGGGTAGCCTCCCCTGCGCCTATTTTCTCTGCTCCGTAAGCTTATTTCTGTGAACAGTCGCCTGCTTAACAAGCTCTTCTGTATTCGGAATGAATATTTTTCCGCCGACCATCTTGAATTGAACCATTTTCTGGAATTCAATAATAGCCGCCGGCTGGTTTTGAGTCGGAATACCGCACATATTTGCAAGGTCTTCAAGAGTAACGTCACTCTGATACTGCTGGCGTGGTGCAATCGGAGTCTTGGACTTTTCAATCTGAAGCGAAATCATATCAAGAAGCTTTACCCAAGGCTCAGAAATCTGTGTATTTGCAAGCTGGCGGTACATTGACCACAAGCGGTCAGCAAGCGTCGTAGTAAGGCGTGCAATCAGCTGCGGCTGTGTAGAAACCATCTGGTTAAAGTTCTTCTGGTTTACGACCATAAGGACGCAGTCGTCATGCACTATGGCATTTGCGCTTCTAGGCTTGTTTTCGATAAGCGCCATCTCTCCGAACATATCGCCTTTTTTAAGGAGCGCAAGAATTACTTCGTTTCCGTTAACGACCTTGCTTATCGTAACCTCGCCCTTCTGAATGATGAACATGTCATTACCTGTCTGGCACTCAGAGAAAATCATCGTGTTCTTCGGGTAAGTGCGGGTAGGATCTGCAGAAGATTCAAAATAAACTGCCTTTGACGTAGGCTTCAATGCGATAAAGCGCTCTTTTGCCTTTGGAAGATTGATTCCGTTCGGGCAAGCCTTAAGGTACTGGTAATAACCGTATGTGGCTACATCCCTTTTTCCTGCTCCGTCAAAATAAGCAGCAATCCTGAAAAGCTCTTCCGGAGTTTCCATTGTAACATTGTTCAATGTAAGGCGTGTAAGCTGTGAATTGAGCACGCGCATTCTGTTTGCAAACGTGCGGATAATCTTCATGGCGACAGGTGTATTCTGTGCAATAAGCTCAGGATACTGGCTCTTGTATACGGCAATACATGTAACATCAGTCATCGCAATGGCCGTTTCAATCTGCATATGGTTTGACATACACGGAATAACGCCAACGAAGTCTCCCGGTCCGAGCATACGGCCCTGTTCACCAGGAATCTTTACCTGAGTTACACACTGAACCTGGCCAACCTGAATGATATAAAAACGGTCACTCTGAGGAGTTCCCTCTACGAATAAATACGAGCCTCTTTTAAAATTTACAAATGAAAGCTGAAGCATTTCTCTACCTGCCTGTCTTTATACAGATTATCATACATTTTAACATCGGTAAACACCGGAAAAGACTTTAAAAACTTAATTTTTTCCGGCAAAAATTACCTCCGGCTCAAGGGTAAATCCCTTTTCAGCCCTGATTTTTTGTATTATATAATCACTCAACTGCCGTATATCTGCGCCTGTAGCATTTCCGGCATTGATTATTATATTTCCGTGCCATGGAGCAACCTGTGCCCCGCCAATCTGAAATCCCCTTAAGCCGGCTTCGTCAATTATTTTTCCGGTAGGAGAGCCAAAATCGCGGTTATTCTTAAAAAAGCTTCCGGCGCAGGGGCTTCTGAAATGCCCTTTTTCAACACGCGCCTTCATTATCCGCTCGCATTCCCGCGCTATTTCCGCCTGCATTTCTGGCGGCGCTTTATGCACGACTATATTAACATAAATGCAGGCAGTTTTTCTCCCCGTAAAGGGCGATTTTTTATATTCCCAGTCATTTTTAGAAAATAAAAACTCCATTTCCTTTACTTCGCCATACTTTTTGACTGCCTCAGCCGAATAATCATATACAACAGCGCCGCCGACTACTTCCGACATCTCGTGATCAAAGCAGCGGGCATTCATGTAAGACGCGCCGCCAATCGTGCCCGGTAGCCCCGAAAAGCTTTCCATTCCCGTAAAGCCGCCGGCCGTACAGTATTTTACTATGTCATTCACCTGGGTTCCGCAAAGGCATTTAAGCACAACCTCGTCGCCTGGATTTAAATCAGCCGGCGTCTGATCCGGACGGGAGGCGGAAAATTCTATTCCCTTTAATTTTGCAAGCGAAATTACGACTCCGTCAAAGCCTGTATCAGAAAAAAGCACGTTCGTTCCGCCTCCTAAAATAAAGACAGGCGCGTCGCAGGCGATGCAGATATCAAGCGCGGATTTGAGGGATTCGGGCGTCAGTACTTCAACTAAAAGAGGCGTTTTTCCGTCAGTTTTAAACGAAGTGCGGGACTTAACTGATTCATCAATGAACACGTTGCAATTCCCGCTATACTTGAATTTTTGCGCCATTTCCCGTAGATTATACATAGTTTCTATATTATACAGAATCTTTAAATAAAATTCGATATCCAGGAAGTAAAAATTATGCCGTTAAGACTTTTCAACACAATGGGCAAAAAACTAGAGGAATTCGTACCGATTACAGAAGGGCATGTAGGCTTTTACGGGTGCGGTCCGACTGTCTACAACTACGCTCACATCGGAAACCTCAGGGCATATGTATTCCTTGACATTCTGGACAAGACCCTCACATACCTCGGCTACGACATAAAGCATGTAATGAACATCACTGATGTAGGACACCTTACAGGCGACGGAGATGACGGCGAGGACAAGATGAATAAAACAGCCGCCGAAAAGCATCAGTCAGTAATGGAAGTCGCAAAATTCTACACGGATGCATTCATGAACGACATTGACAGGCTCAACATCAGGCATCCTGACGTAATCTGCAAGGCAACAGAGCACATTCCGGAAATGATTGAGCTTATAAAGCGAATTGAAGCAAACGGCCACACATATATGGCGGGCGGAAACCTTTATTACGACGTAACGACTTATCCTGACTACGGAAAGCTTGCAAACCTCAATCTTGACGAGCTTAAGGCAGGAGCCGGAGAAAGAAAAGTAGTTGTCGTTGACGAGAACAAGAAAAATCCGTCTGACTTTGTACTCTGGTTTACAAAATCAAAATTTGAAAATCAGGCGCTCACATGGGATTCACCATGGGGACGAGGCTATCCGGGCTGGCACATCGAGTGTTCTGCAATGAGCATGAAATATTTGGGCGAGCACTTTGACATTCACACAGGCGGAATCGACCATATTCCGGTTCATCATACAAACGAAATCGCACAGTCAGAAGGCGCCACAGGCAAAAAGTGGGTAAATTACTGGCTTCACAACGAATTCCTTGTAGTTCAGAAGGAAGGCGGCGCTGACGGAGAAGCAGGAAAGATGTCAAAATCAAAGGGCAATTTCCTTACTCTCCAGTCACTGATTGACAAGGGCTACGACGCTCTTGATTACAGGTTCTTCCTTTTGGGCGGTCATTACAGAAAGCAGATTTACTTCAGCTGGGATGCCATGGACAGCGCAAGGGACGGACGCAAGGCATTGAACCAGCGCGTTGCAAAATTAATCCAGAAGGCTAATTCCGAAGAAAACCTCGGCCTTACAAAAGAGAATTTCAGCGAAATTCTTGGGAAAATCAATTTTGAATCTGAAAACCTTGCAAAATTCAAGGAAGGCCTCGAAAACGACCTTGCCACACCGATTGCAATATCCGCAATGCAGAAGGAATCAAACGGCAAGAACAGAAAGGCCGGCGATGCATTGAGCGCAATCTTTAAAATGGACAAGGTACTGTCGCTTAAGGTAATCGAAAATGCATTTGATGTAATCGAGCAGCAGAAGGATTCAGGAAACGCCCTCTTTGACCATTCAGGCGACAGCGAGGCTGAAGAAATTACCGCGCTTGTTGCAAAGCGTACTGAGGCAAAAAAGGCTAAGGATTTCGCTACGGCCGACAAAATCCGCGACGAGCTCAGTGCGCGCGGCATTACGATAATCGATACGCCGGCCGGCCCGGCCTGGAAGCGGAATCAGTAATTTTTTACGGAATTTTTGTGGTATTTGTGTATCTTTTGGGGAGTTTAAGTGTTTAATTCGGTAGCGACAAGTCAGGAAAACCAGCCAAAATCGCTGAATGCCTCAGATCCTGCGGATTTCAAGGCGATTTATGATGCGACAATGACTCTGCTGTATAAGGTTTCTTATCGTATCGTAAATGATGAGGAAGCAGCCGAGGATCTTGTTCACGATTCATATATCAAGGCGAACGAAAAAGGACTGGTGTTTCCTTCAATTAATGACGCAACCTACTGGCTTATCCGTGTAGTAAAAAATGCGTCGCTTAATTATGTCAAGCGGAAAGGCCGTGAGAAAAAGGCTCTCCAGAAAGTCCTCTATGAGGAAAAACGGACAATGCCTTCCGGTGAGACAGACTTGCTTCGCGCGGAAACTGCAAACAAGGCAAAAGAGGCTCTTGCAAAGCTTCCTGAAAACTTGAGGCAGGTTCTGATTCTGCGGGAATACTGCGACATGAATTACAAGGAAATCGGGAATTCGCTTGGAATCACCGAGGGAAATGTAAAGGTCAGGGTTTTCCGTGCAAGAGAACAGCTTGCTAAGCTTATAGGAGAAGACGATGTCTATTTGTCCTGATAAAGATATTCATTCAATTTACCTTGACGGCGAACTGCCGGAACAGTTTAAAAGTGAATATGAAGCGCATGTTGCGTCCTGCCCAAAATGCGCGGCGGAACTTAATAAGCTTCGTAAGATTCACGAGTTTTTGCAGCAGGATTCAAAAGCAATAGAGCCTGACAAGAAATTCCTTGACGAAAGCTACAAGCGCCTTGAAAGCAGAATGCGCTTTGCAAACATCGTTTCCATTTCACAGGAAAAAAAGCCTTCTTACATAAAATATTTTGTTCCGGCAGCGGCTGCAGCGGCAGCTGTATTTGCGCTCATGCTTCCATTGCAGAATGCACGTCTTGCCCGCATTTCACGCACGGCACAGGCCGGATATTCACAGTCTCCGGAAGCGCTTCAGGTTGTTTCACGCAAGGAAATCACTCCTGTTTCGCAGCAGGGCGTAATCGTAGACGGAAACATCAATTCATTTGCGCTTGATACTCACTCAGAACAGGTTCATTCGGCAACAAACGCAGGCTTGAGTTCAAAATACCTTTATTCATCGCTTGCGTCAGTAGATGTATTCCTGCCGAATTTTTCGGAGCAGAACGTAAAGATTTCGCTTCCTGATATTTCAAATGTAAATAATCTGTTGGATACAGTTCAGAATAATTCCATGCAGCCGACTGATTTGGACTTTCTGAATTGACACGACTTGGCTACATATTAAGAAAACATCCTCTTGCGCGCGCCAGTGCCTTTATTATTGCGTCAGGTCTTTTGCTCGGCTTTCTGATGCTCATAACGCGCACAGTTTCAGTTATTCCTTCAATCACGACAATCGATCCTGCCGTAGGAACTCCAGGCGATGTCCTTGTAATCCGCGGCGACAATTTCGGCAACACGCGCAACACAAGCTATGTTGAAATGAGCGGAAACCGCCTTACCGAAAGCTGCTACCTTTCATGGGACAATCACGAAATCAAGGTCATAATTCCGGGAAACACGCAGGACGGCCTTGTATATGTCGTCTCGCAGAGCGGAAAATCAAATCCAGAATTTTTTGCGAATGAAAGCGCGATTCCGATGACGATGCCGGCAAACCCGATGCAGAACATTCCGCTGATTACTTCAATTTCAGCATCAAAGGCATGTCCGGGGCAGCTCCTTACGATAAGCGGAAAAAATTTCGGTTCAACACGCGAGACTTCAAACGTTTACTTTACCTCAAGGCGCGAGGAACAGGGAAGCGAAAACCAGCTTCCGCAGAACATAAACGCCGACACGGCATTTTCAGGCTACATTGCGCCATCAGAGATTGATTTTGACTACGAATACTGGAGTGAATCCGAAATCAGAGTACGTGTCCCGGATGGGGCAACCAGCGGCTCGGTCCATGTAGAAACACCAAAAGGCAAGTCGATATCACAGCCCATCATAATCGAGACTAAGGGCGGCACAAAAAAATATACAAGCCACAATACATACCTCATTCAGACAGGCGTAGACATTGCAGATATTACGGGCGGCAAAAACGCTTCGATAACAATATATTTACCGCATCCGCTTACGAGCGCCGCACAGCCGATGACAAAGCTGATTGAAACAAAGCCCGAGCCGCTTATCGAAAATTACAGAAACACTTCTCTGTTTCAGGTTTTCGCAGAGCCTGATAAAAAGATGCGCCATACGCTGTCCCAGAATTTTGTAATTTCATCTTACTCAATAGAAACGGAAATAAATAAGGAAACCGTACGCCAGATTTCGGACAGACAGCGGATGCTTTGCCGCACATATACGCGAGCCGACGAGCTTGTTCCTGCTGACACAAAAGAGCTTAAGGAGCTGCTTCCGGGAATCATATATCAGGTTAAAAATCCGTACAGGCAGGCTGAGCTTATCTATCAGTACATGACGGCTAATTTCAAGTATTCAGAAAAAAAACGAAGCGGCGATGTAGATGCGCTTGATATCCTCAAGTCAAAACGCGGAGATGCCTATACGCTTTCGATTCTGTATACTGCGCTTTTAAGGACTGCAGGAATTCCTTCGCGTGTTGTAAGCGGAATTCTTGTTGATGCTGACAAGCACACAAAAAATCACTGGTGGTGCGAATATTACCTTGAAGATTTCGGCTGGATTCCGGTTGATGTTGCGCTTGGTCTCGGCATGGAGTTTAAGCCGTTCCATACGCAGCTCAATTCAAGTGAATATTATTTTGGAAATCTGGATTCACAGCATATTGCATTTTCTGCATATTGGACTACAATAAAGCAGGCGCTTGCAAAGAGCAGGATTATTGTTAAGCCTAAATTCTATGCGCTCCAATCAATCTGGGAAGAGGCATCAGAAGATATAACAGGCTACAGTTCATTCTGGAGCACGCCTTCCGTTCTTGGAATATACTGATACAATCTATTTTATTTTTTAGGGGTAACTGTAACTATGTCTGTAACAAAGGTTCTTTCTGTAGGTGGTTCAATTGTCGTACCGGAAAAGCCCGACACTGCTTTTCTTTCTGAATTTGTAAAAATGGCTTCTGACTGGGTATCAAAGGATTCAGGCCGCCGTCTTGTTCTGGTTGTAGGCGGAGGTGCACCTGCAAGAGTTTATCAGGAAGCATACCGCAATGTATCTGAAAAATTAGGAAGCACGCCTGACAACAATGCCGCAGACTGGATTGGAGTTATGGCGACAAGAATCAACGCACAGCTTGTAAAGGCGGCCTTTGGTTCATTGTGCAAAAATGATGTCGTATATAATCCGACGGAAAACATTTCGTTTGACGGACAGATTCTGGTTGCCTCAGGATGGAAGCCGGGCTTTTCTTCTGATAATGATGCAGTCCTTCTTGCAGAAAAATTCAACGCGGACACAGTAGTAAATCTTTCCAACATCGAAAAAGTTTACACCGATGACCCGCGCAAAAATCCTGACGCAAAGCCGCTTGATGAAATTTCATGGGCAGACTTCCGCAAGATGGTCGGAGACGAATGGGTTCCGGGAAAGAACGTTCCGTTTGATCCGATTGCAAGCAAAAAGGCAAGCGAAATGAAGCTTACCGTAATCTGCAGCGCGGGTAAAAATATCGAGAACACGCGCGCTATTCTGGACGGAAAGCCGTATATCGGAACAACAATCCGCTAGAATTTAAAAGCCCTCAAGCTCGCAAAGATATTTTTCAAGTTTTTCAGAATATTTTTTGTCAGCCGCCCATGTACCGGTAAGCCCCTGAATATCGGGAGCCTTGCCGCGCGGGCGGACATATTTGTAGCGCGTATCGATAAGCGGATTGTTAAGCTTTACGCTTTCTGGAGTTCCGTAGGCATGAAGATGCTGAATGTGGGCGCGTACTCCAAGCCTCTCCGTTTCAAAACTGAGGCCGCGGTGCTCAGCATCAATTGCGCCGAGCCCGCAGAAATTATTCATGTCGGCGCTTACGAGATTTCCAAAGCGCAGAAAATTTGTTTCATGGCACATCTGGACAAAAGCAACGTCAGAATTAATTCCTTCTAAAGAAGCCTCTTCTATATAGTAAACTGCCATGCGGCGCACCTTTGCACGGTTTGCTCCTGGACAATGCGAAAGAAAAAATGCTTCAAGCGAAGGAGCGCTCTTTACGCCGCGGCCGGCAATGCTTCTGGAAACCGGCTGTCCTTCCGGCATGAAGGTCTGACATGAAAACAAAAAAAGCTGGATGATTGCTATAAAGGCACAGGTCAATACTGCAAAAATTTCTGATTTAAAATTATTATATTTACACTTCATGTACTAATTATCGGAAAATCACAGAAAAACCGAATAAAATATTTTGTTTTTGACAGTTTTCAGCATAAAAAACAATACGATATATATGTGAACGACATCAAACCTAAACCAGACATCCGCGAGCGCACGCTCGAACGCGGAATACATTATCCAAGTGACGCCGAGCTTATAATGCTCATTCTTGGAAGCGGCAATAAAAACCAGCCGGTTGAGCTTCTTGCAGAAAAAATGTGCGAGGCAATAGACTTACGCCCTCACGGTGATTTATTGCCGGAGCTCCTCAAGATAAAGGGAGTCGGAGTCTCAAAGGCGCTCGCAGTGGCAGCTTCAATCGAGCTCGGTCGCCGGAAGACGCAGCACCTCAGATGCGTTATAACCCAGCCAAAGGATTTAATTCCATTCGTAAGGCATTACGCGTTAAAAAGCAAGGAGCACTTTATTTCGGTGCTGCTTTCGGGCGCGCATGAAATAATCGATTTAAAAGTAATTTCTGTCGGAAGTGCAACAAGGACAATTGTAAATCACAGCGAGCTTTTGTGCGATGCGCTCAAGGCAAAGGCGTCTTCAATAATCGTATGCCACAATCATCCGTCAGGAAACTGCGCGCCCTCCAGGGAAGATCTTGCTACTACAAAAAAGCTTCTTGATTCATGCGCTCTTATCGGCATCACGCTTTTGGACCACATCATAATAAGCACAGACTCGTATTTCAGCTTTACGGAAAACGGTTTACTGGAGCAGTCCGCGGAAAATCCGCTTAACATAAAAGTTGCAGACTGATAGAATTATATGCATGCTTAAAAAAATATTTTTCCTTATTCTTATTTCATTTACGGCGCTCTCACTTTATTCAGAAGATTTTCTGTACGACATCTACAAAAGCGAAAATTTTTCTGAGCTTGAAAAAGGAAAAACAAAGATAACGATAAAGACTCAGTCGCCTAAAGTTAAGGTTTATCTGAATGAAGAATTTTACGGTTACACTCCGCTTGAAATATCAGACCTGATTCCGGGCTTTTATTTTATTGAGCTCAAAAAAGAAGGCTGCAAAAAAATCAGGACTGCAATTCAGGTTAAGGATGCAGTTTCAGATTTTTACTATTTTGAATTAAAGCCGGCCGAAGGAACGGTAAGCTTTTCGGGACTTCCGGAAGGTGCCGTACTTTCAATTGACGGCGTTAAATCTGAAAAAACAGAAGGCATTATTCTTTCGCAGGGAAAGCATTATTATACCGCCCGGAAATTCGGACTTGAAAACATGTGGGGAAATTTTACGGTTCAGGGTGAAGGGCAAAGTGAAGGAGAAGCCGCGCCTGACCTTACAATCAGTCTTGAGCCCCGCGAAAAACAGCTTGGAATCAAAAAATTTAAAAGCGTAAAAAAATGCTACAGCAAAAAATCAACTGACTTTCAAAAAATCGGATTCAATTTTAAAATATCAAAAAACGCCTTCTGTAAAATTCAGGTTTTCAATCAGTACGGCATTGAGCTTTATTCAGAAGAATTCGGCGGAAATTTTACGGAAGAAAACCAGGCAGTCGAAATAAGCAGAAAAGCATTTTCCGAAGGGCTTACAGAAGGGACATACACGGCAAAACTTTCTGCCCGTCCTTTATCCGAAAGCGAAAATTTATCAGATAATTCCGCTTGTGACGAATGCTCATTCTCAGTAAAATAGAAAAACTATGAAACTATATTCCCAGCGTCATTATTTTACATCAATATTAATCGCCGCATTTGCAGCAGCTTTACTTTCATTTGGAATTACATCTTTATCAGGGCGAAAGCTTTTTAACGAAATATCAGGCAGAACCGAAAACGATGCCGAAAAAATATCGGAACCAGCTTCGGGAGAAGAGGCAAAAATTCAATTTACAGAAGCCGACGCTTCCTCTGCCACAGAGGTTGCCTCACAGCCGGTTTCCTACACTGCGGAAGAAAATCAGAACATCTTTGTCTATGACAAATGCAATGAAGCAGTAGTAAACATCAACACTCAGGTAACCGGCCTTAACTGGTTCCTTGAGCCGGTTGCAGAAGACGGCGGTTCAGGTTCAGGCTCGATTATCGATACACGCGGCTATGTAATTACGAATGTTCATGTAATCGAAAACGCTTCAAAGATTTATATCTCGCTTCACGACGGAACTCAGTACGAAGGCCGCGTGATAGGCTCTGATGTTGAAAGCGACATCGCCGTATTGAAATTTGATCCGCCGGCCGGAGTTGAATTAAAGACAATTACATTCGGTGAATCAGAAAACCTAAAGGTCGGCCAGAAGGTAATTGCAATCGGAAACCCGTTCGGCTTTGAACGAACGATGACTACCGGAATTGTCTCGGCGCTTGGCCGCCCGATTAAAAATTCAAACAACATAATTATCCGCGGAATGATTCAGACAGACGCAAGCATCAATCCGGGAAACTCAGGCGGCCCATTGCTCGACACGGCCGGCCGCATGATTGGCATAAACACGATGATTTACACGTCAAGCGGCTCTTCGGCCGGCATCGGGTTTGCAGTCCCCGCCTCAACTGCACGCCGCGTAGTATCCGACTTGCTCCAATACGGCAAAGTACGCCGCGGTACGATTCAGGCAAACCTTATCCAGATGAATAAATCAATCGCAGACTATGCGCGGTTAGACATAAATTACGGCGTACTTGTTTCGCAGGTAACCGAAGGCGGCAATGCTGACAAGGCGGGAATTAAAGGCGGTACTTTAGCCGTCCGCTACGGAACCACAAGAAATTCACGCACGTTCTATATCGGCGGCGATGTAATTACTGCAATCAACGGCGTTCAGGTAACAACGCTCTCGGATTATTTTTCACTTCTGGAAAACAAGCGTCCGGGCGACACTGTAACAGTTACAATCCACAGAAACAGAAAGGACATAAAATTAGCCGTAAAGCTTACGGAAAACGAAAACTAAAATGAAGCCATTTGTAGTACATTCAGAATTCCAGCCGGCAGGAGATCAGGGACAGGCAATCGACAGGCTTGCAGAAGGCTTTTTGCGCGGAGACAAATATCAGACTCTCAAGGGAATTACAGGAAGCGGCAAAACTTTTACCATGGCAAAAATCATCGAAAAAGTTCAGCGCCCTACCCTTATTATAAGCCACAACAAAACGCTTTCCGCACAGCTTTACCGTGAGTTCAAGACATTTTTCCCGGAAAACGCAGTTGAATATTTTGTAAGCTACTACGATTATTATCAGCCTGAAGCATATGTTCCGGCCCGCGACCTGTACATCGAAAAAGATGCTGCTATCAACAAGGAAATTGACCGCCTCAAAATGGCAGCAACATACAGCCTGATGGAAAGGCGCGATGTAATTGTAATTGCGACTGTTTCCTGCATTTACGGATTGGGAATGCCTGAGCTTTACAAGAGCATGCGCGTTCACATTGAAAAAGGAAGCACGCTTGACATTCACAAGCTGGCAATTGAACTTGCCCACATCCAGTACGCCCGAAACGACGCGATTTTAGAACCGGGAATTTTCAGGATCAAGGGCGACATAATCGAAATCTATCCGCCGTACATGGAATTTCCGGAGGCTTACAGAATTGAGCTTGACTGGGAAGAAGTTTCCAGAATCAGGCGCTTTAACGTTATCACAGGCGAAATTACGGAAGAGCTCGAAGAAACGGCAATATACCCTGCAAAAAACTTTGTCGTACCGCAGGAACAGCTTACAGAAGCGACAGACCGCATCATAAACGAAATGAACGAACGCGTTGAGATTTTAAGGGCACAGGGCAAGATGCTCGAAGCCGAACGGTTAAAGACACGCGTAACATACGACATTGAAATGATGAAGGAAATGGGCTATTGCTCGGGAATCGAAAATTATTCAGCACCGATTGCAAACAGGGCAAGCGGCGAACCTCCTGCGACACTTCTTCATTATTTTCCCAGCGACTTTCTCTGCATGATAGACGAGGCGCATGTTTCCGTTCCGCAGATTGGCGCGATGTACGAAGGAGACAGAAGCCGCAAGCAGAACCTCATTGATTTCGGTTTCAGGCTTCCGAGCGCGCTTGATAACCGTCCGCTAAAATACGACGAGTTTTCAAAAATGATGAATCAGGTAATTTATGTTACCGCTACTCCGCGCAAAGAGGAAATCGCACAGAGCACGCAGGTCGTAGAGCAGCTGATTCGTCCTACAGGCCTTTTGGATCCGATAATTGAAGTGCGTCCGAGTGAAGGTCAAATGGAAGACATTTACCGCGAAGTGAAGGAACGCATAGAAAAGAAAGAACGAAGCCTTATCCTTACGCTTACAAAAAAAATGGCGGAAGACCTTACAGATTACCTTTTAGGGCTCGGATTAAAAGTGAAGTACATTCACTCTGAAATCGATACTTTTGAGCGCGTCGAAATATTGAAATCACTTCGCGCAGGCGAAATCGATGTCCTAATCGGAATCAACCTCTTGCGTGAAGGCATTGACCTTCCGGAGGTTTCTTTCATCGCGCTCCTTGATGCTGACAAAATCGGCTTTTTGCGTTCAACAACAAGCCTCATTCAGATTATCGGCCGCGCGGCACGAAATGCGGAGGGCAAGGTTGTCATGTATGCCGACCGCATGAGCGATTCCATGAAGGAAGCAATCGACGAAACAAAACGCAGACGCGCGATTCAGGAACAGTTCAACAAGGAGCACGGCATTACGCCAAAGACAATCAAGAAGGCCGTTGAAGATATCCTTGAGCGCAAGACTGAAGAGGCAAAGCAGGAAGTTGCCGTACAGACAGAGCTCCTTAAAAAATCAGTAAACCTCTTCAATAAAAAAGAGCGCGCCAAGCTTATCGAAGCCCTCCGCAACGAAATGGAAGAATACGCCGAGCGCATGGAATACGAAAAAGCCGCCGAATGCCGCGACCAGATAAAGGAAATCCAGGAACAGTTCGGAAAATAAGAGACATAAGAATTTCACCATTGAAAATGCTAACCTCTGCTGATACAATTATTTTATGCAGTTACGATTTTTAGGAACGGGAACGAGTCAGGGAGTTCCTGCCATTGCCTGTGAATGTTCTGTCTGTACTTCTACTGATCCACGAGACAAACGCTTCCGTTCATCCGTGCTTGTTTCAAATGAATTCAACGGAAAGCTTTACAATGTAGTTGTTGATGTCGGTCCCGATTTCCGCATGCAGGCGCTGAATGCAAAGCTCAAGTCACTCAATGCGATTTTACTTACGCACGCTCACGCTGATCACATTCACGGACTTGATGACATAAGGATATTCAGCCACACAAAGCTTGATATTTCAAAAAAAGATAAAAACGGTGAAGAAACCGAAGGAAACGGAATTCCTGTATACGGAAACGCCGCCACCTTGAATTCGGTAAGAAAGCATTTTGACTATGTCTTTATGGAAACGCAGCTTGGAGGCGGAAAACCAAAGCTTGACCTTGTCGACATAAATACGATTGGTGAGAGCAATCCGCTCGCTTTAGGCGGCATGGAAATAATTCCTGTGCCAATGCTTCACGGAAAACTTGAGACATCAGGCTATATTTTTTCTGTGTGCGGTAAAGACGGCAAAAAGCATTCGGTCGTGTATTTAACTGACTGCAGCTTTATAAGCGACCAGTCGTGTGAAATCATAAAGCGCGCGGCCGGCGTTCTTGACCATGCCATAATAGACGGACTCCGGCCAGAAGTGCATCCTACACATTTCGGGTATTCAGAAGCATTAAGCTTTGCAGAACGGATTGCACCTCATTCACTCTGGCTTACGCACCTTACTCACGATTTAAGTCATGTTGAAAGCGAAAAATATGTTGACTCACTGGTGCATTCCGGAAAATATCCGGTTCTGGCCGGAATAGTGGACGGCGGCGGACATGCAGGACCGGCTTATGATGGTCTTGTGATTAGGATTGGGGAGTAACGGGAAGGCGTTTTTTTTGAGGCAATTTGAAGCAGCTTCTTTTATAAGAAATTTTCTTCATTCCTTCTTGCTGGCTGAATTCTACGGATTTCCATTACATTATCAATTACAACATACCAGACTGTATAATTTCCGACATTG
>CACYCX010000160.1 GCA_902772975.1 uncultured Spirochaetaceae bacterium | reverse complement strand
GGAGTCGGAAAAACCGCAATCGTCGAAGGACTGGCGCAGAAAATCGCCTCTGGCTCAATGCCGTACAATCTTCTTAAAAAGAGAATCCTTTCGCTTGATTTAACGGCCCTTGTTGCCGGAACAAAATACCGCGGTGAATTTGAAGAGCGGATGAAGCGCCTTCTGAAGGAGCTTCGTGAGAATAAAGACATAATTCTTTTTATCGATGAGATACATACTGTAATCGGAGCAGGCGGTCCTGAAGGCGCGCTTGATGCGTCAAATATTTTAAAGCCAGCTTTAAGCCGCGGCGAGATTCAGATTATAGGTGCGACTACGATAAAGGAATACCGTAAATATATGGAAAAGGATTCCGCGCTCGATAGACGTTTTCAGACTGTTACTGTAGATGAGCCTGATGATGAAGAGACGGAAAAAATCCTTTTGGGCATAAAACCAAAGTACGAAGAATTCCACAATATTTCGTATGATTCAGATGTAATTCCTGCAATCATAAAATATTCACACAGATATATTCCGGAGCGCTGTCTTCCTGATAAGGCAATCGACATACTTGATGAAGTCGGTGCCAAGAAAAAAATTCAGGAAGATGAGAGACCTTCTGAGCTTGCCGAAATTGAAAAAAATATCGAGGAGCTTGCTGAAGAAAAAAAGATTCTGATTCAAACACAGAATTACGAAAAAGCGGCTGAAGTTCGCGATAAGGTTATCGTCCTCAAAGAAAAGCTTGAAATGTTCAGCAACTACTGGAAGCGTAATCTTGAGAAATTCAAGAAAACTGTTTCCGTGACGGATGTCTGTCGTACTATAAGCGAGATGACAGGAATCCCTGCACACCAGCTTGATGAAAACGAAACGGCCCGCCTTGTTCACATGGAAGAAGAACTTCATAAAACTGTAATCGGACAGGACGAGGCAATCAAGATGATTTCTTCTGCCGTACGAAGATCGCGCACAGGAATTTCTTCTACAAAGCGGCCGCTCGGTTCATTCATTTTCCTTGGCCCGACAGGTGTAGGAAAAACACAGCTTGCAAAAAGCCTTGCGACATTCCTTTTTGGAACGCCGGATGCAGTGCTTAGAATCGATATGTCCGACTATATGGAAAAATTCAACGCAAGCCGCCTGGTTGGAGCTCCGCCGGGATATGTCGGATACGAAAACGGCGGCGTACTTACTGAGCAGGTAAGAAATCATCCGTACTCAGTCGTGCTCTTTGACGAAATCGAAAAGGCGCATCCTGATGTATTCAACCTTCTTTTACAGATTCTGGAAGAGGGCGAGATTGCTGATTCTCTCGGACACAAAATAAATTTCAGGAACACAATCATCATTATGACAAGCAATGCCGGCGCGCGCGAAATTACTCTTGAAGGCCGCGTAGGTTTTTCATCGCGTGAAGAAAAAGTTCTTCCTTACGAAGAAATCAAAAGCAACGCAATGCAGTCAATCAAAAACTTCCTGCGTCCGGAGCTCATAAACCGAATCGACGACATCATCGTATTCGATGCGCTTTCTGAAAAGCAGGTTAACGCAATCCTTGACATGCAGATTGCAGAGCTTAACGCTCGCCTTAACGAAAAAGAGCTTTCTCTTTCACTTAAGCCGTCTGCACGCAAATACATGATTGAAAAGGGCTTTGAACCGTCAATGGGAGCACGCCCGATGCGCCGCCTTATTCAGAAAGAAATCGAAGATCCGCTTTCTCTTCTGCTTCTTGAGAATCCGGAATTCGATGAAAAGGAAGTTGTTGTAGAAGCTAAAAATGATGCGCTTGTAATAAAGTTTGCTTCAAATTCAACTTCAAGCACTAAAAGAAAAAATACAAAAAGCAGAAAACAAAAAATTACTTCGGATGTGTATTAAAAATGAACACTATTGATTTTTCAGATTTTGGAAAAAAACTAGCAGGCGAATCAGGAATCCTGTGCCTTATGGACGATTTGGGAAAGCCTCTCCCGCCTGGAGTTAAGCCTTACCGTCTTGGTGGAGGAAACCCGGCAAGGGTAGAGCAGGTTGAGTCGCTTTACAGAAAGCGGATGGAATCAATTTTAAAATCAGGCGATGAGTTTGAAAAATTGATTGCCCTTTACGACAGCCCGCAGGGAAGAATGTCGTTTATAAATGACATTGCTGAATTCTTTTCAAAGAAATACGGCTGGAAAATAGGACCGGAAAACATCGCCGTTACAAACGGAAGCCAGTCTGCATTCTTTTATCTTTTTAATCTTTTCAGCGGAACTTTTTCTGATCCAAAATGCGGAAGCTCAAGGCAAATCAAAAAGAAAATCGTAATGCCGCTTGTTCCTGAATACATAGGTTACGCCGATCAGGGAATTGAGAAGGGAACTTTTGTCGGAATCCCGGCAGCCTTTGAAAAATACGGCGACAATACATTTAAATACAAAATCGATTTTGAATGTCTTGAATCATACCTTGATTCACATTCCGACACCGGCGCGCTCTGCGTAAGCCGCCCGACTAATCCGACTGGTAACGTCCTTACTGATCAAGAAATCTCAAGGCTTTCAATGCTCTCAAAAAAGCACGGCATTCCATTAATGATTGACAATGCGTACGGACTTCCATGGCCTGACATTATCTTTACCCAAGACGCCGCGCCTTACTGGGATGAAAACGTAATCCTTTCGATGAGCCTTTCAAAAATCGGGCTTCCATCGCTCAGAACTGGAATTGTAATCGCAGACAGCCGCATAATAACGGCGCTCTCAAATCTGAACGCAATCGCAGCCCTCGCGTCAGGAAGTATAGGACAGGCGCTCGCTTCTCCGCTAATTAAAGACGGAAGCTTAATCGAAGCGGCAGAAAAATATGTCCGTCCTTTTTATCAGAAAAAAAGCCGCGAGGCTCAGGACTGGATTCACGAATATTTTAAGGGGACCTCGTATTACATTCACAAAAGCGAGGGCGCAATCTTCCTGTGGCTTTTGATGGAAGACCTTACGATTTCTACAAAGGAGCTTTATTCGCGGCTTAAGGAAAAAGGCGTTATCGTTGTTCCTGGTGAATATTTCTTCTTTGGAAATGCAGAGGACAATTCCTTTGCACCAGTTGAAAATCATCCGCATTATTCAAAATGCATAAGGATGAATTATTCAGGTGACAGCGAGGAAGTTCGGGAAGGAATAAAAATTATTTCTGAAATGTACAGGAAGTTCAGTAAGTAATAAACTGAAATTTTCTATCAGAATAAAACAGGCTGCCAGTTTTCAGATTGCAATTCGATTAAGCTTTCTGATTATGGCAGCCGTTTTATTTGCCAGACTGATTCTGATTAGATTCCGGCTGGTAATTATTTTTCAGTCTTCTTTACAAGGAAAACTGAAAGCAAAAGTGCGACCGCATAAAGAATTGTCGTTACGATAAGCACATGCTGATATCCGGTGGGATTTGCATTTACGCCGTGAACCTCAACAAATCTTCCGGTGTGGTTAACGATGTACGATGCCATCTGATTTCCTGTAAGGCCTGCGAATGCCCAGGCAGAAAGCGTGATACCGTGAATTGCTGAAATATTTCCCATTCCGTAGTGATCTGAAAGAAGAGTAGGCACGTTTGAAAAACCGCCGCCGTAACCTGCGTTTACGATAAAGATAAGTGCAAGTACGAATGCAATAAGGATTACGTTTCCGGCGCCTTTTTCAATTCCCTTTGTATAAAGAACGATTACGGTAAAAATAATTGAAAGCGCAAAAATCATTTTGTAAATCGTATTTCTGTCCTTCATGCCGTCAGCCCATGCAGAAAATCCAATGCGTCCGCCAGCATTAAAGAGCGCTGAAATTGTTGAAATAATTCCTGCGAATGCTCCAAGACCTACGCATTTTACAATCATCTTTTCCTGCGAGATAATTGCAAGACCGCATGTGATGTTGATGTAGAACATAAGCCAGATTCCGATATAAGAAGCAATCGGCGCTGATTTAAGCGTAGCAATAATTCCTTCTTCCTTCGATTTTTTTTGAGGCTCAACCCAGCCTTCAGGCTTTGCAAGAATAAGATGGCCTATGAACATCATTACAAAATATACTGCCGCAAGAATAAGGAACATTTTATAAACGCCGCCTTTTCCAAGTCCTGTAAGCATCCTTGTCATAATCGGAGAAGCTATTGCCTTTGCAGCCCCAAATCCCGCAACTGCAAGACCAGTGGCAAGACCTTTCTTATCCTGGAACCAGAGCATCAATGTTTTAACGGGAGAAAGGTAACCTGTTCCAAGTCCGATCCCCATAATGAATCCGTAAGAAATATAAATTCCTACGAGGGCAAGGACGCTGTGCTGGTGAATGCCGCCGTACCATATGAAAAGACCTGTTCCAGCCATTCCGAGCGCAAATGTAATTGTTGCGATAAGTGATGACTTGTGGATGTTCCTTTCGACAAGGCGTCCAAGAAATGCTGCCGACATTCCCAAAAAGAAGATCGCAAAGCTGAATGCCCATTCAACCGCGCTTTTTGAAAATCCGATGTAGTCTGCAATTTCCTGACTGAAGATTGACCAGCAGTAAACTGTACCGATGCTGCAATGGAGAAGCAGGGCCGGAATAGCACCGCGAATCCATTTGTTCTGGATATTTTTCATAAATCACTCCGTAAAAATATTAATACTATATTATAGCATAACATCTTAAAATTTGATATATTTTTTTTGTTGGATGATTTTAAATGAATATTTCGAATTTTCATACGCATACATATCTTTGCAAGCACGCCATAGGAACGGCTGAAGAGTATATTTTACAGGCAGCAAAATCAGGATGCTCGGAGCTTGGAATAAGCGATCATTGTCCGTATCCGCCCGAAATGTTTGATAACTGGGATGGCTGCCGCATGATTCCTGAAAATGTAAGTGAATACAGGGAATCTGTTTTTTCAGGAGCACAAAAGGTTCCTTTTAAAGTTCACCTTGGATTTGAATGTGAATACGACAGGGAATATAAATCATGGTATTCTGATGTCCTCAAGGGTGAATTCGGCGCTGAATATCTTGTGCTCGGACCGCATTGGGTCAAAGACGGAAAAAAACATATTTACATAAAGGAAATTAATCATTCAAAAGAGCTCTTATTTAAATACGCAGAGCAGACAATTGAAGCGATTCAAAGCGGTCTTTACGCATTTGTAGCGCATCCTGATTTGTTTATGTCAGCATGGATTGAATGGGATGAAGAAGCAAAGAGCGTTTTAAAGGATATTCTTAACGCTGCAATCGATGCAAAGCTTCCTGTCGAAGTAAACGGGCTTGGCATTTACCGCGGAATCATGCCGACTTCGCGCGGAGACCGGTACGGCTATCCTTACCTGGAATTCTGGCAGGTGGTGGCTTCTAGCGGCGCAAAAGTAATATGCAATTCCGATGCGCACGAGCCGTCTCATGTAATCGAAAACGCAAAAGTGGCCCGGAAGTTTGCATCGGAATTGGGAATGACTCCGATAGAAACTATTTTTTAGCCGTTAAGAATTTTTTATAAAATCCTCGACTTCGGGCCTTGAAGGCAGGGCTGGGATTGCGCCGCGTTTTGTAACGCACAACGAGGCGACCGCATTTGCAAACTCAAGGTCCTTTTCAAGTTCCTTTCTTGTAAACTTAAACGGCTCTTTTTTTCTTGTAAGGCAGTACAAAAGGCCGCCGGTAAAAGAATCGCCGGCACCGGTCGTATCAACTACCTTGACTTTTTTGCAGCCGACAGTTCCGCATTTTGCGTTTTCAGAGTCAGTGTCGTCTTCCAGATCTTTTGCATAATAAAAGACGCCTTTAGGGCCGAGCGTAACAAGAACTAATTTTGCGTTCTGCTCTGCAATCTTTCTTGCGCCTTCTTCAACCGAGAGTTCTGGATATAAAAGGTTAAGCTCTTCGTCGCTTACCTTAACCATGTCCGCATATACAAAAAGGCTTTTCATTGCCTGAATGCCTTTTTCCTTATCGCTCCACAAAGGAGAACGCCAGTTAGGGTCGTATGAAATATATCCGCCTGATTTTTTTACTATCTCGATGGCGGCTCTTGTAGAGGATGCGGCCGGTTCGTCTGTAAGGGAAAGGGAGCCTATCTGAAGGAATTTTGTGTTTTCCAGAATCAAGCGGTCAAGCTGTGATGGCGCAATTTGAGTATCAGCACCTGGCTTTCGGCAAAAGCTGAATTCGCGTTCGCCGCTCGGACTTAATGAGACAAATGCAAGTGTAGTGTGCTGCTTATCTGTCGTAAGAAGCCCCTTTGTGTCAATTCCGGCATCATTGAGCGCGGCCTTTAAATCCTTTCCAAAAGAATCATTTCCAGTCATTCCTATGAATGCTGATTTTCCGCCAAGCTTTGATACGGCAGCCGCGCAGTTTGCAGGAGCGCCGCCCGGATTTGCCTCAAAGCATTTTTTTCCGTCAGGCGAAAATCCGGAAAAAGTCATGTCAATTAAAATCTCGCCAAAAGAAGCAACATCGTATTTCATTATTCCTCCGAAAGCCAGAGAATGTCATAAGACTTTAAGTGAACTGGCTTAGTCAAATCATATTCTTTTCCGCTAAGAATATCTACGGCGCGCCTTGAACGTCCGTAAACGGTAAAGTCTTCCTCACGCTCGCTGAAATTTGCAATTACATGAATCTTATCAGAACGGCAGAATGCAAACACGCCTGATTTCTGCCTTCCGTCAATATCATACTGAGTATCATAGAACCATATCCTGCTTCCCGAAAGCGCCGCCGTTTTCTTTCTTGCCAAAATCATTTTTTTAATCTGCGCGGCAATTTCTTTCTGGGAATCAAGCTCATTTGATAAAGACCAGTCTGTTTTAATTCTGTGAACCCAGCGTGAATCATCTTTTTTTTCTGGAACATTTCTGTACGAATAATCATTTAAATATGCCCGCTCATCTCCGGCATACAAAAGCGGAAGTCCCGGAAGTGCAAGCAGCGCGCCGTACATCATTTTAATTCTTGCACACGCCATCTTTCTGTACAAATCGTTGTTGAGTTTTTCTGCCTGTTCCAGTCCTGCAAGAGACGCCATCGTTCCGCAGATTCTGCAGTCGCCTGTATCCGGGTTTTCCTGGAACGGCTCACCGCTTGCAAATGAACCTTCAAACCTGCCTGTGTAAAATGAATTAAGGAATTTCCTGTGTTCAAAGGCATTGATTCCGATACTTGCCGCATCTTCATCACTGAAAGTCCAGCCGATATCATCATGGCATCTGATGTAATTTACCCATGCGCAGCCGTCCGGAATATACATTCGCTTTTTTAGTGAAAGCGTAAGGAGGCGTGCATCACGGGAGGCAAGGCTTGACCAGAACAATGCCATTTGAAGCGGATTGTAAGAAAGCTCGCACTGATTTTTTGCGATATATTTTACGACGCAATCAGGATGAACGATTGCCTCACTTTTGAAGATTACGCCCGGACAGGCAATCTTTGCCGCAAGGTCAAAGGCTTTGATCAATGTATGTGCCTTATCAAGGTTTTCGCAGCATGTTCCTTTTTCCTTCCATACAAAGGCGAGGGCGTCAAGGCGAAGGACTTCAACTCCGAGATTTGCAAGGAAAAGCATTTCCTGACACATTGCAAGAAAGACTTCTGGATTGGAATAATTTAAATCCCACTGAAATGAATTGAATGTCGTCCAGACCCATCCGCCGGCTTTCTCAAAATAGGTGAACGAACCGCGCCGTACAGACGGGAAAATTTCTCTGAGCGTTTTGTTCCATTCATCCGCATCCTTTTTGTCTTTATAAATAAAATAGAAATCCCTGTATTTTTGCTCGCCTGCAATCGCTTTCTTTGCCCATTCATGTTCAAAGCTTGTATGGTTAAAAACAAAATCAATTACAAGATGAATTCCTTCTTTTCTGAAGTCCGCGGCAATCTGCTCAAGCTGCTTTATCGTACCAAGGCGCGGTTCTACTTCGCGATAATTTGAAACCGCATAACCTCCGTCATTTTCCTTTTCCGGTGACTTGAAAAGCGGCATAAGGTGAACATAATTAACTCCGCATTCTTTCAAGTAGGGTATTTTTTCTTTAAGATTTAAAAGGTTATCTGAAAAAAGATCTACATAGAGCATCATTCCTACAGCATTGTTATCCAAAAACCATGGAGTTCCGCCGTTTTCCTGTGACTGAATATAGCTTTTGTCAATCTGCTTTAATTCATTACTGCGCTCTTTCCATGAGTCATGCAGAATTTTTTCTGCGCGGTTTAAGATGCTGTAAAAATCCCATCGTGAGCCGTAAAGCTCATAAAGGCAGGAACAAAATTCCGCCATGTGTTTCTTCTGCTGATGTTCGTACATATTAAGACAATTTTATAACAACTCGATTAAAAGTGATATAAAAATTGCGACAAAAATATAATAATTTTCACATATGCGAAAAAATGAATTAAACAAAAAAAAACGGGCTGTATTACATTTTTTATTATCCCTATTGCATTTTGCTTATAAATTCACAAATATATCTTATAGTGGGAATATTATGAGAGCTACATTTGCAGAAATTTACATAAATAATTTTGTTCACAATCTTTCAGAAATAAAGCGTTTTATGAAAAGCGGCGTAAAGATGTGCGTTGCGGTAAAGGCTGACGGTTATGGTCACGGCGCCGTAGAAATGGCGACAGCGGCCCAGAATTTTGGAGCTGAATATCTTGCTGTCGCTACAGTTGAAGAGGGAATTGAGCTTCGTAAGGCGGGAATTAAAACGGGCATCGTTGTCCTTTCGCTTTGCAATCCTTGTGAAGCGCCGTATTTATTTGAATACAACCTCGAGCCGTTTGCAGGCGATGAAGACTACATCGATATGCTCCAGAAATCCGGCGGCCAGATTTCGAACAAGCTTAAGGTGCACCTGGCTGTAGACACGGGTATGGGAAGAATAGGGTGCCGCCCCGAAAATGCCGCCACGCTTGCCAAAAAGATTTGCGCCAGCGCGGCCTTAACGCTTGGCGGTATGAGTACTCATTTTGCGTCAGCGGACGGAACGGATGCTAAATCGCGCTCATATGCCAGATTGCAGTTTGAGCGTTTTACAAAGGCAGTTGAATCCGTAAAGTCCGCAGGCATTGACCCGGGCATAAGGCATTGCTCAGCGTCGGCCGCGCTTATCGACATGAAGGAATGGCAGCTTGATATGGTGCGCCCCGGAATCATCGCCTATGGGTATTACCCGGATCAGATAACCCGTGCTTACCTGGAACAGAAGGAAACTCCGATGGACTTAAAGCCTGTAATGGCGCTCGTAACCGGAGTAAGCGCAATAAGGCCGTTTGAGCAGGGCGAGTCAGTTTCTTACGGAATGACATGGACAAGTGAAGGCGAAACAGATATTGCAGTTTTACCAATCGGATATGCGGACGGATTTTTAAGGCGTTTCAACAGGAACGAAGTTACGATAAACGGAAAGCTCTATCCGATACGCGGCAGAATCTGCATGGATCAGTGCATGGTCGATATCGGAAAAAATAATCCGGATGTAAAGCGATGGGATAAAGTCGTAATATTCGGCCCCGAAGAGTCGGGCGCATTATGCGATGCAGAAGCGTTTGCACAAAGCGCCGGAACGATTTCGTACGAGGTTTTGACTTCGATTACAAAAAGAGTAGCTAGAAAATATATCAGATAGTATTATTTTTCATACATATCTGAATTACTTCTGATGCAAGATAGAACGAGCCGCAGCATAAAAGCACGGCTTTTTCTTTTTTTGCCCCGTTTAATGCTGAAACTATTGCACTTTTGTATACATCTTCATATAAAATCTCGGTTTTCCCGGCATTTTCATCACCTTTACAAGTCCCGCCAATCCTGCAGAATGCTTCCTTCATCCTTTCAGGATCGCAGCATTTAGTAGCGCCTGGCCGCGTAAGCGTAATCCGGCTGAATTTTCCTTCAAAAAGACGCGCCATATCGTCAACATCCTTGTCCGCTGCGCACGCAAAAAGAAGGTGCGGCTTTGTCTTATCAAGCTCGTTTTTAAATACATGACTGAATGTTTCAAGCGTGCCCTTAACGCTTTTTACGGTATGCGCGCCGTCAATAACAAGCACTGGCGCTTCGTCGTTTCCGCCGGTTATCTGGAACCTTGCTGGAAGCGCGGCTTTTTCAAGACCACGCTCAATCTGGTTTTCGGTAATATCGGGAATGCCCAGCTTTACTGCGCACGAAGCAAGCGCCGCGTTTTTGGCCTGAACCTCACCTGGCATTGAAAGCGATGCTTTTATCGGACGCGAAAAAAGCGGCGAGTTAAAGCTTACAGTCATCTTTAATTCAGGGTAGACCGGCATTTTGTACTCAAGGCCAAAGATTATGTCGCTTGCAAGATAAAGCGGCGCGGATTTTTGCGAGGCAGCCTGTTTGAATACGTCGATTACGCTTTTTTCATTCCAGCCGCAGATGCACGGAACATTTTCCTTGATAATGCCGGCTTTTTCCGCGGCTATTTTTTCGATTGTGTCTCCAAGATATTCTGTATGCTCAAGCTCAATCTGATTAATTACGCTTACAAGCGGCTTTATTACGTTTGTAGCATCAAGCCTTCCGCCTAATCCAACCTCGTACACCGAATACTTGACGCCGGCATTTTTTGCGCATAAAAAGGCAAACGCCGTAACAAGCTCAAACCATGTCATTTTCCGCCGGGCTGGAAAAAATCCTTTTGGTGCGCCGTTAACTTTTTCCATTAAAAAGCGCGCTGACTTTTCATAAATTTCTTCGTCAAAAAAGCCGTCTGAATCACAAATCCGCTCCCGTACGTCAAGAATGTGCGGCGAAGTATACAAAGCGGTTTTTGCCTTTAATCCAGGATATTTTTCACTTACATATTCAGAAAGGATGCACGAAATCATTTTTGCGACGGAGCCTTTTCCCTTCGAGCCGGCTACATGAAAGCATTGAATTTCGCGTTCAGGATTTCCCAAAAGCGAGCAGAGGGCTTCTGTCATTTCAAGCCACATCATATCCTTCTGCGGAAGCTTTTCAAAATTAAGGAAGCCGTCAAGCCATGGAATGAATTGTGCGTCAAAGAATTTTTTCATGGCACGGATTATAGCTCATATTGAAAATCAATGCCATATAATATATCATCAAAAAAAACAAAATCGAACATCCGCCAGACGGAGCATATGAGGTAAAATATGTCAGAAGAGTTAGAGACAAATGCAGATAAAATTCTTGCCGAAGCGATGAGAATGAGCGAAAAGATTGAAGCCGACATCACGGTAAATCCTAAAAAATACCGCGTCCTTACCGGTGACCGCCCGACAGGAAGGCTTCACATCGGACATTATTTCGGTTCACTTAAAAACCGCGTCCGTCTTTCAAAGCTGGGCGTTCCTACAATGATTCTTATCGCAGACTATCAGGTTCTGACAGATCACGACGCATTCGACAAAATCAGCGAGAACACAAAGGAGCTTGTCATCGACTATCTTGCTGCCGGAATTGAACCGGGCGAAAACGTCTGCATCTATCCGCACAGCCATGTTCCAGAGGCAAATCAGCTTATGGTTCCTTTCCTTACGCTTGTCTCAAAGGCTGACCTTGACCGCAATCCTACAGTTAAGGACGAAATGGCAAAATCAAAAATTCCGCTTAATGCCGGAATGTATACATATCCTGTTCATCAGGCTGTCGACATCCTTTTCTGCAAGGGAAACGTCGTTCCTGTCGGAAAGGACCAGCTTCCGCATCTTGAAATTGCCCGCGTGATAGCAAAGAGATTCAACAATAAATTCTGCCCGGACAATCCTGTATTCCCGGAACCGCACGCACTTCTTTCAAAGACTCCGATGATTATGGGCCTTGACGGAAGCGCAAAGATGAGTAAGTCACTCGGAAACACAATCATGCTTTCTGCAACGGAAGACGAGACTGCAAAGCTCATCAAGAAGGCAAAGACAGATCAGGACCGCCATATTTCGTACGATCCGGTTAACCGCCCTGAGGTTGCAAACCTGCTCAGGATCATCTCGCTTTGTACTGACGAAACTCCTGAGGCAATTGCCGAAAGAATCGGTGACGGCGGCGGCGGAATGCTTAAGAATACGCTTACTGAAGCACTTAACGAGCATCTTCGTCCGCTTCGTGCAAAGCGCGCCGAGCTTGAAAAACAGCCTGAGCTTATCAGACAGGTTCTTACGGATGGCGTTAAAAAGGCAAGGGAAGAAGCAAGCAAGACGCTTCTTGAAGTACGCCATGTAATGAACATGGAAATATGAGGCGCTGAATGAAATCTGCGGCAAAAGACATGACTTCGGGAAATCCTGTTTCCCTTATTCTGTCATTTGCATTTCCGCTCCTGCTGGGAATTCTTTTCCAGCAGGCGTACAACATAATTGACGCAGTTATCGTAGGCCGCTTTTTAGGAGCAAAGGCGCTTGCCGGCGTCGGCGCATCCACATCGGTGCAGTTTCTGGTGCTTGGTTTTTGTACCGGTAGCTGTACGGGCTTTGCCGTTTTAGTCGCGCAGAGCTTCGGTGCAAAAGATTATTCTTCCCTAAAAAATTATTTTTTCATTTCTTCAATCCTTACATTGCTGATTGCGGTTACCGTAACTTTTGCATGCGCCGTATGCTCCCACAGGATTCTGCAGATGCTGTCGACACCGGCCGATATTTACGATGACGCTTATATTTATATTTTAATTATCTTTTTGGGTATTCCGTTTACTTTATTGTACAACCTTCTGGCGGCGGTGCTTCGTGCAATCGGGAACAGCCGCACGCCGTTTGTTTTTCTTGCCGTTTCAACTTTTTTAAACATCGCCCTTGATCTGGTCTTTATAATTCTTTTTGGCTGGGGATGCGCGGGTGCGGCGCTTGCTACAATAGCCTCTCAGGCGGTCAGCGGATTTTTGTGCCTGATTTACATAATCAGAAAATGCGCCTTGCTTCATCTTGATAAGAAAGACTGCTTTTGGCACGGTGATAAATGCCGCCGCCTCCTGATTGTAGGACTTCCGCTTGGATTGCAGTTTTCGATTACGGCAATCGGAAGCATGATAATGCAGTCAGCAAACAACAGCCTGGGTTCAATTTACGTTTCGGCATTTACGGCCGCGCAAAAGATAAAGGTATTTGCAATATCGCCCTTTGACTCCCTTTCTACCGCCGTGGCAACTTTTGTAAGCCAGAATTACGGCGCGCGCAAGGCAGAAAGGATTAAGAGAGGCTTCCGTGACGGCCTTTTTATCGGTCTTGTTGCCGGATGCCTTACAGGCGCCGTCCTTGTAATTTTCGGGCGGACGCTTTCAATGATGTTCATCTCATCAGAGCATGAGGACATACTCGACGCGGCCGGAAAATATCTTTTTATCGGCGGTTTTTTTTATCCTGTAATTCCATTCTTAAATCTTTCGCGGCTTACCGTTCAGGGGCTCGGCTTTTCAAACAGGGCGATTTTTTCCGGCGTAATAGAAATGATTGCGAGAATCGTGGTAAGCGTGTTTTTTGTTCCTGTCATGGGATACACTGCAATCTGCTTCTGCGATCAGGCGGCGTGGGTGAGCGCGTCATTCTTTATTTTTCCGATGGCGCTTTTTTTGATGCGTAAAATTACGCGCGAGATTAACGGAATTAACGCAATAATTAAGAATTTATAGGGAAAAAATTAACGGCCGTATTTTTCGTGCCAGATATTGAGTGCGACAGGCAAAAGCTTTTCCTTTTCGTTCATCTCAGGACTTTCGGTTATAAGCTCAAAAAGCTCTCCCAGAATGTTTCCCAATATTTTTCCGGCAGGGATTCCGTTTTCAATCAGGTCGCGGCCGTTAATCTTCATGTCCTTTAAAGAAAGCGCCGAGCCTTTTTCGATTACGATTTTTATTCTGTCAGAAAATTCTGAAAGATTTTTCCCGGTAGCGCTGTCGTGAAGCCTTACCGGCGCATTGTGCATTCCGTAAACATCGGAAAGCCTTAAATCAAAAAGGTCTTCGATGCATTCTTTTTTTGCCTTTATCACAAAGCGGCGGACGGCGGCATCGGTCCATGAGCTTTCGTAATGGAACATGTGCATTTCGATTAAGTGCGAGACGGCCTCGATTTCCGCATTCGAAAATTTTAAGCGCGTAAGGATTTCCTTTGACATGTCACGACCGATGTTTTCGTGGCCGTAAAATGTAATGTTTCCCGCCTTGATTTTTTTTGCAGCAGGCTTTCCGATATCGTGCAAAAGGGCTGCAATACGGACAAGCGGCTTTGTTTGAGGCGCGCCGTCACATGAGTAAAAAAGATGGTCCATTACATCAAAATCGTGAAAGCCGCGCTCATCGCTTTGCACGCAGCCTCGGCAGCTTTTCATCTCGGGAATGAAAAGCTCAAGCAGGCCTGTTTCCTCAAGCATTTTTAAGGCTACGGACGGTTTGGGGCTTTTCATCATCTTAAGGAATTCGTCGCGGAACCTTTCAAGAGAAATTTTTTCTATCACGCGCTTACAGTCTTCCTTAAAGATTTCTGAATAAGTGTCCTTTTCGATTTCAAAGCCCAGCTGGCTTGCAAAGCGGATTGCGCGTACCGGCCGTAAGCCGTCTTCTTCAAAGCGCTCCTTTGGCTTTCCGACAGTGCGGATTATTTTTCCCTTAATGTCATTTTCGCCGCCGAACGGGTCAACGATTTTTCCGTCCTTCAAACCTGCTGCAATTGCGTTCATCGTAAAATCGCGCCTGCTTAAATCCTCGTTCAAATCTGAAGTGAATGCGATTTTATCCGGGTGGCGTCCGTCAGAATAGCCTGCCTCGGTCCTGAATGTAGTAACCTCGATTTCCTTTTTCATAAAGTGAACGGTTACAGTTCCGTGCGCTATTCCTGTAGGAATTACTTTCTTAAAGATTGAAATAACCTGTTCGGGAGAAGCGTCCGTTGCAACATCCCAGTCGTGCGCTTCCTTTCCTAAAAGAACATCGCGGACAGCTCCTCCTACAAGATATGCCTTGTGGCCTGAAGCTGAAAATATTTCGTCCATTTTTTTTAATTCAGCAGGAATTTTTATTGCATTCATGTTAAAATCACCCGTATGGATAATTATAAACAAAATGAAGATGAAAAGTCTATTAAGCTTAATATCGTGATTTTTACCGGCGGAAAGGCACCGTCACCGCTTGAAACAAAAGCTTTCTGGGAAAAGTGTGAAAGCATGCGGGAAAACATAAAGGATTCGCTTCTTGTAATCGCAGCAGATTCAGGACTTGAAACACTTGAACAATATTCTGCGCATTTTAATTTCCTTGCGCCGGACATTCTGATCGGAGACTGGGACAGCATAAAGGACAAGGCACTTCTTGAAAAATACCGTGACAAGGATGTAAGCCGCTTTATAAAAGACAAGAATTATACCGATACAGAGCTTGCCGTAAACAGGGCGCATGACGAAATCCGCGCGCGCGGCCTTAGCCGTAATCAGGCGTCAATCACTATCATAGGCGGAGCGGGAGGGCGCGCCGACCACTTTCTTTCGATATTCTCAATGTTCGGCACACAAGGCGCGCCCGATGCCTGGTTTACCGAAGAGCAGGCTTTGTACGATGCGCGTCCGGGCGTTAAAATCACGGCGGATGGTCTTACCGAAGATGACGCGGTTTCAGTTGCGCGCGCCATGGGCTTTCCGGAAGGCGGCCTTATTGAAACGGAAGGCCTTGAATGGGAATGGTATTCGTTCAGGCGGACGGGGCTTTCAAGCATATCAAACAGGATTTGTAAAAATGGCGGCCGCGCGCGCTTTTGGTGCAGGGACGGCCGGTTTGTCGTTATCCTTCCGGTTAAGTGCAGGGTGGAAATAAGCTTTGATGATGCGATGCATGATGCAGAAAATTTTACCGGCCGGCTGTAATAATCTGAACGACCGATGTAAATATCATCGACGAAATGCTTACCGCAAGAAGCAGTATGTAAAAAATTACGGATATAATCATGCCTGACGTTGCGTGGCGGTAAATTATCATTTCAGAAACCGTAAGCAATAGCGAAACAAACGCCGCAAACGAAACAAAGATTGCCGCCGCTACAGTAAGCTTAAAGAGCATAAAAAGATTTGAATCCAAAAACTGCTGGTAATTTCCGATTATAGAGAAAAGAAGAAGCGAAGCGAACATCATGCCGGAAAACCATGTTGCCCTGAAAAAGAATTTTACAAGCAGCGAAAGGAGCCTGTCCATCCTGTTCTTGTGCATTTCGAGTTTTTTGCGCCGCTTTTCAAATCTCTTTTCTTTACTTTCCATTTCTGCTATCATATTCCGTAAATAAAACTTTGTCCAATAGCTTTATATGCGGACTCGTTGGAGAAAATATGAAAAGGAAGGTCAGGGCATTTATATTCTTTTTTGCAATTTTAGCATGTGCGCTTTCTGCAGCATTTTATTTAGGCTGGACTCAATATAAAGTTCCGCAGGGAAATATCGGAATCGTCGTTACAAAAACAAACGGCGTACTTGAAAAAACAGTCTCAAACGAACGCTTTTCGTGGCACTGGCATTTCCTCATTCCGACAAATGCGCAGCTTCGCGTCTTTCCTTCAAATCCGTACAGATTCAAAAAAATATTTTCCGTTTCACTTCCATCCGCAGAATTGTATTCACGCCTTTTAGATTCAAATCCTGATTTTTCATACAGGTTTGATTTTGACATAACGCTCAAGGCAGAAGGAAGCGAGCTTGTCCGCCTCGTCAAGGAAATGAATGCCGCTTCTGAAGATGACGTAAAAAATTATCTTGAAAAGGAAGCCGATGCCCTTTCATATGCAATCGGAAACGAAATCGTAAAGGAGTATACGGCCGGTGATAAGCAGAAAAGAATTGAACTTGCCTCGCGCTATCAGGACATAATTTCTGACTGCTTAAATAAATATTCGGTAAACGGAATTGCACAGGTAGTTTCAGTTTCGGTTACAGATTCTAAAGTTCCCGACATGGACATTTACGAAAAGGCATCTGAGGCTTACAGGCTTTATCTTGATAAAGTGGGAGAGTCATTAGTTGAGCAGAGCAGAAGTCAGGCAGAAGGAATTACAAGATTCAATCAGAATCTTTCAAAACTTGAGATGCTCGGCGAAATGCTCAGGAAATATCCGGAGCTTAATTCTTTCTTAAAGGGAACCGGAAAAATTTCTGATGCGCTTAATTCGATAGAAAATCTGGAGTAAAAAATTATCATGGAAAAAATTGTAAGGGCTATAAGGGGAGCAGTTTTTACAGAAAACACAAAGGAAGCAATTCAGGATTCAACCTGCAGAATGTTCAGGGAGGTCATATTAAAAAACAAAATCGCTTCCGAAGATTTGATTTCCATTCAGTTTACGCTGACACGCGACCTTGATGTTCTAAATCCGGCAACGGCTCTGCGCCTTGGCGGAACTCCGGTTGATATTAAAGACGTTCCTCTTTTCTGCTCGCAGGAAGCCTTTATCCAGGGCGGCTTTCCTAAAGTAATACGGCTGATGATTACAGCCTATGTGGAAAAAGAATTAAAAATTCAGCATGTTTATATAGACGGCGCAGAAAAACTGCGGCCTGATATTGCAAGATAGTGCGGAGGCATTTTTATGAATATTTGGGTGGTATCGAGGGAATACGCGGGAATTGCAGAATCGGGCGGCGTAAAGAATGTAGTCTGCTCGCTTTCAGAACAGTTTGCTTTTCTCGGTCACAGCGTAACTGTTTTCATTCCGTATTATGGCTGCACTGATATTAAATGCCTTGAAAATTACAGGAAGGATTTTGCTCTTTCAAAGCCTTTTACTGTTGCCGGAAAAGAACGCACGGTAAGCTTTTCAGAAGGCTTTACGAACGGCGTAAAAATTGTCCTTGTTTCAGATCCAATTTTTGAGGAAAAAAAGAATGTTTATACTTACTGCAAGAAGGATTTGAAGAAATTTCCTGATGCAAGTATCGGAACTGGTTACGAGGACAATCTTGTAATCAACACGCTTTTTGCGCGCGCCGTTTTATCATACGGCACAGACATCAAGGATACTAAGGCTCCTGATATCGTACACTGCCACGATGCATGCACGGCTTTGGTTCCGTCACTTGCAGACTGCTTTGCAAAAAAATATTTTTCAAAATCAAAATTCATCGTGACGATTCACAACGCGGGACCTGCATATCATCACGAATTCTGCGATAAGGCACAGGCAAAATTCATTACAGAATTAAAGGATAAATATATTTCCGGCGCCGAAAACGGAAAGAGAATCGAGCCCTATTTAATGGCCGCAAAGTACGCGCTTTTAACGACAGTTTCCGTTGATTACGCAAACGAAATCCTTGACCCGGAAAACCCGGATACTGACGGCCTTTCCCAAATCCTTTCCGCAAAAAAAATTCAGGTAACAGGAATTACAAACGGAATCGACATCAACCGATATCTTCCGGAAGATACATCTGTTTCGCTTTTACCATACGAGTTTTCTCCTGTAAAAGGCGAGCTCGACGGAAAATACGCTCTCCGTAAATATTTTGCGGAAAGGTACGCATCGGGCACTCCATGCACGATTAAGGGCATAAAGGGCTTTGGTACTTTGCAGCCTGGAAAAATCTGGTTTTCATTCCACGGACGGCTTGTAAGGCAGAAAGGAATCCTCGTGTTGCTTGATGCCGTAAGGAAAATCCTTTCTTACCGCGATGACCTTCGTTTTGTAATTCACGGACAGGGAGAAGTCCTTCTTGAAAAAATGTGTGCAAAGCTTGCAAAGGATTTTCCGGGAAAAGTTTTATACCTTCGCGGTTATGACAAGGCGCTGAGCCGGCAGTGCATAGCCTCATGCGATTTTGCCGTTCTTCCGAGCCAGTTTGAGCCGTGCGGACTTGAAGATTTTATCGCGCAGATTTACGGAACAATTCCAGTGGCACATGCAACAGGCGGGTTAAAAAAAATTATTCACGGAAAGACGGGCTTTCTTTATGAGCCGAACACAAGCGAGGCACTTGAAAAGGCAATTATTTCCGTGGCTGACAAAAAGGAAAAGAAGCCTGAATGCTTTGACAAGATGATTGTAAAGGCCGCAAAGTATGTAAAATCTGAATACTCATGGGAAACTGTAGCAAAGGAAAAATATTTAAAATTTTACGAATCTGCTCTTGACACAAATGAGTAAAAAGAATAATATGCAATACATCAACACGCCGCTATAGCTCAGTTGGTAGAGCACGTGATTTGTAATCTCGGGGTCGTGGGTCCGAATCCTACTGGCGGCTAAATACAATAGGGGAGTTTCCCGAGTGGTCAAAGGGGACAGACTGTAAATCTGCTGGCTACGCCTTCGTAGGTTCGAATCCTTCACTCCCCATTAATGGCAGGAATTAAAAAGTGCGCTTTTTAATTCCTTTTTTTTTATCATGGTAAGGAACTCTCGAAGTTCCTTTTTGCTTTTTGAATATTCGGGTATGGAAAACTTATTCTATAAAGACGGACTTTGCTTTGAATGTAAAAGATGCTCTGACTGCTGCCGGCTTTCACCGGGCGTCGTTTACCTGTCCCAAAAAGATTTGACAAGTCTATGTCAATGGTTTAATCTTGAAGAATCAGACTTTATAAACCAGTTTTGCCGCTGGGTTCCTTACTATAACGGAAAAGAAGCTCTGTCACTTCAGGAAAAAAAGAACTACGATTGTATTTTCTGGGATAACGGCTGCAAGGCATATGGTGCCCGTCCTGTTCAGTGTTCAACTTATCCGTTCTGGTCATGGATTTTAAAAGACAAAAAGACATGGGACGATATTCACAAGGAATGTCCCGGGATCAACAGCGGCAGGTTATGGTCATCTGAGGAAATTTCGGAACAGGAATCTATGTATCGAAGAAACGAGCCTGTAACAAGAAGCACAGGTTCGAATGCTGGAGCATAAGGAAGTATTTCTATTGAAAATCCATTTTTGGGGAGTAAGAGGCTCAATACCGGCTCCTTTAACGCCACAGCAAATTCAGGCAAAAATCAATGCCGTTGTCCAGCGCATACAGGAAAAAGACCTGATATCACTTGAGACACGCGAAAGATTTATTGCCAGCCTCCCGGATTGGATTTACGGAACTACAGGCGGAAATACGCCCTGCGTCCAGATTACAGGCGACGACGGTCAGGAAATAATTCTTGATGCCGGAAGCGGAATCCGCCAGATGGCAAAAAGCGTTCCGATTCCCAAAGACATGCACTATTCGCTTTTCTTTTCGCATTATCACTGGGATCACATTCAGGGGCTTCCTTTTTTTGATGCGGCATATAACCCGAACATTACGATTGATGTATATTCACCTTTTGAGGATTCGCGCGAAATCCTTTCAAACCAGATGATCCGGCCGTACTTCCCGGTTGATTTCAGCTCGTTTACAAAAAGGATGCAGTTTCATTATGTTCACCCGGGAACTGAATTTGAAGCGTCCGGGCTTACAGTAAACTGCTGCAGAATGAGTCATCCGGGCGGCTCATATTCATATGCGTTCATGCATAACGACAGGAAATTTGTTTATGCAACAGACGTCGAGCTTGCTGACTGCGGCTTTGATAATGATGAGGCGGTAAAAAAGATTTTCTACTGCGCGGACGCTGTCGTTCTTGATTCGCAGTATACGCTTGAGGAAGCATATGCCAAGGAAAAGTGGGGACACAGCGCATTCTGCTATGCTATAGATTTTGCCGCAAAAATGAATGTAAAGGGCTTATATTTGTTTCATCATGAGCCTACTTATGACGATAAAAAAATAAACGGAATCCTTCAGGCTGCCACATGGTATTCTGAATATGTTTCTCAGAACAAAATCGAAGTTCATCTTGCAAAAGAAGGAACTGAAATCGAGCTTTAACAATGGAAATTGAAACACCCGAAAATAAGTCTTTGGACGACGAAAATTTCTTTTCGTACGATTTTACAAAGGAAGAACTTTACGCGCTTGCAAAAATAGCAAGAAAATATCAGCTTTATATTCCGAAAGAGCTGTTTGTTTTTTCAAACAGTATTGAACGGACGATTTATGCTTCGATGCCTATAAGTGAGGTTGAAAAATTTTACCAATGAAAAAATCAAAAAGCCTTATTCTTTTTATTTTCCTGCTTGGAGCATTAGTTGTTTTTGCAGGAACGACATTGATTTACATAAAGGCTCAATCGCGCCCAAAAGATTTGCCGCAGGATGAAGTTGTCCTTAACCTAAAGATTACGCAGGGAATGAACGCTTCGCAGATTTCAAAAATCCTTTACTCAAATGGAATCATCCGTAACGAAAGGGTTTTCTATCTGTTTGCAAGATTTCCGTTTTTAGCGCGCGCAATTTTGGGAAATGACACTGATACTTCGATTAAGCAGGGGATGTGCAGAATCAAAAGCTCTATGAATGTCTCAGAAATTTACGCTGAGCTTTCAAAAGGGCAGCCTGAGCTTTTTTCAATTTCAATACCGGAAGGACTTACGCTTACAAAAATAGCGCGCCGTTTTGAAAATGCCGGATTGTGCATGCAGCAAGACTTTATTGACGCATGCCATGATAAGGAGCTCCTTTTAAAATATTCGATTCCGGCTGAATCAGCGGAAGGCTTTCTTTTTCCTGATACATACGCCTTCGAAAAAGGCCGCCCTGCAAAAGATTATGTTTCTTTTTTAATAGAAAAATGCTTTTCTCATCTTGATGAAATCCCGGAATTTAAAAGGGCGGACGCATCGGAAAGGCTCAGGCTTGTAACGCTTGCCTCCATAATCGAGCGCGAGTACAGGGTACCGGAAGAAGCTCCGTTAATTTCAAGCGTATTTACAAACAGGCTTAAAAACAATATCGGCCTTTATTCGTGTGCAACTGTTGAATATGTAATAACTGAAATTTTAAAACGGCCGCATCCTGATTTGATTACATATGACGATTTGAAAATCGAAAGCCCGTACAACACATACCGGAACGCCGGACTCCCACCGGGCCCCATTTCCAATCCCGGCCTGGTATCCCTAAAGGCCGCAGCCGAGCCTGCTTCCACAGATTATTTTTACTTCCGCATAACTGATTCTGAAAAAGGCGTGCATGCTTTTTCCAGAACATTCCAGGAGCATATAAACGAAGGCGTTGTGTTTAAGACAAAAAAGGCGGCCGGAAAATAAATGGCAGGATACATATCTCACCAGACAATAGAAGCCGTCCACAACTCAACTGATATCGTTTCGCTTATCAGTGAATATGCACGCCTTGAGCGGCGCGGTAATGAATATACAGGCTGTTGTCCGTTCCACAACGAAAAGACTCCATCCTTTCACGTAGACCCCGATAAGAAAGTCTATCACTGTTTCGGCTGCGGCGCCGGAGGGGACTCAATAAAATTCCTTATGGAGATGGAAAAGCTTTCATACCCTGAAGCAATCGAAGCTCTTGCAAAGCGCGCCGGAATCGAGGTTATTTATCAGCAGGGCTACAATCCGTCGCCGGAGGATAACAAAAAGCGCCTTGACCTTGATGCCTCAAAGGAGCTTTATAACAGAATCGCCTCAACATTTAACTATCTTCTTACCGAAACTGATTCCGGAAAATTCGCGCTTAACTACATAAAGGACCGCGGCCTTACAGACGAAACATTAAGGAAGTTCAAGCTCGGATATTCGCCCGCCGACGGCCGCT
>CACYCX010000159.1 GCA_902772975.1 uncultured Spirochaetaceae bacterium | reverse complement strand
TTCCCGTTTAAGAATTTTACAAATCTGCAATTTTGTAATACAATTTATCATCACATCGCGCTTTGCGTTTTTGGAGAAGTTATGAAAATTGAAGAAAGAATTACAGGCAGAATTATCGAATATAATCTTGAAGGCAGGATTGATGTAAACGAATCCAAGCTGCTAGAAGAAGAACTTTCGAATAAAGTAAATTCATTTCTTGAATGGACAATCTACCTTGATTTTTCTAAAGTTGAATTTATATCAAGCGCCGGAATTCGCGTACTGCTTACGGCCTGCAAAAACCTCAAGAGCGGACACAAGCTTATCATCCGTAACCCAAGCGAATTCTGCCGTAACGTTTTCCAGGTAACCGGCGCCGATATTTTCCTTACGATTGAATAAAGGCAATCCAAAACAGCGCCATGGATTTTATCTTCGCGTAACTCCGTCGCCGTAAATCGTCTTCCAGTCATCACGCATCGAAACCGGAATCCAGCCGTTTTCTTCCGAAGCCTTTTTCATCTTGTCGGCTTTTGCCATATCGCCGTA
The DNA here is from genome assembly GCA_902772975.1 of uncultured Spirochaetaceae bacterium. Taxonomy (GTDB): domain Bacteria; phylum Spirochaetota; class Spirochaetia; order Treponematales; family Treponemataceae; genus Treponema_D. The sequence continues at coordinate 31,128 of CACYCX010000159.1, read as the reverse complement.
TTCGCGTACAAGGTCATCGCACATCAGCATAAACGCAAGCGCCCTGTATTTATTTCCGTTAATCGAATAATTAAGCATGCTTGCATCTGTTCCGCTGTTTCCGAATGCGAGGACAGGCTTCTTTCCGATTTCGCGCACAATCGTAACAACCTTGTTCATCTGAAGATTTTTTACGATACTGTCGCCGCCAAGCATAAGCTGGTCGCCTGCTTTGAATGTGTATGAAAGCCCGTCCTTACCGCCCTGATTTACGCATAAGACAGTCGTGTCCGAACCGATAATCTGAGTGGCCGGAAGATGAAGGTTTTCGAATACAAGAGGCCTGATTAAAAGCCTGTCCGAGCCGCTGCTTACATAAACTGTAAATTCATTTTCAATCAGAAAATTTACAACCTGAACCATCGGCTTGTAAAATGTCTGGCCGCGCTTCATTCCGATAAAGCCGGGCTGATTGGTATCCATAAACCCGCGCACAAACGAATCGAATTCTTCAAGCGACATTCCGGCATAAACGCCTGCAACCATCTTTTCACGGGCAGCGCTCATCTCAGGGAATTTGTGAAGGTCACGCGAATTATGTGCAACAAGCTTTTCTTCTTCCGTTGCCCTGTCCTTGTAATCCGGGTCATCAAGAACGCGAAAGTCAAAAATCTGCTGGTCAAAATAAATCGGGTCAGTTTCCAAAATCAAAGTTCCGTCTAAATCAAAAATTGCGATGCGGTCTTCAACCGGAATATAGTCAGGTGATTTTTTGTCGGTAACAGACTTGATGTATTCAGTAAGGGCCTGTTTTGCCGGAGCGCTGTCAGTCCAAAGCGAAAGGGATTCAGCAGGACTTTTTTTACAGCCTGAAGCCAGAAGCATTACCGATGCGGCAAGCACGATGCAAATTGAAATTTTCTTTTTCATTTCCATTTTCATTTTTTTTTCTCTCCTATGAAAATCAACATAAAATAAGTATAACACGACTAAAGAAAATTTTACAAATCGCCTCTTTGAATTTACAATAGAAGAATGAGAAGAAGAATACCTGTTATAACCAAAAAGCTTCTGGTCACGATAATCGGATCAGGCTTTATTTTGTGCACGCTTGTTTTCTCGGCAGGCTTCTGGTCGTTTTCGCGTCAGTTCAGGGCGCAGTATGATTCAAGCATCCGTTCAATCGGAGATGCCGCCCGCGCGTGTCTTACCCCCGATGATTTTCCGCGCTATCTTGAAACAAAAACACCTGATGAAAAATATGAAATAATCCGGCAGATTCTTCAGGATATGGTGAATAAGTTTGAGCTCAACATGCTTTATGTTTCCACGGTTAAAGCGCCTGATTATACGCACATTACTTATATTTACAACCCGGTTAAAAGCGGCGGCAAGTACAGTCCTTTTGCGCTTGGTTATGAAGAAGATTATTTTGAACCGAATTACAACACGTCGACTAAGCGCGTCTTTGAAAATGGCGAAACGATTGTCCGGCATACGCTCAAGACAAGAAGCGGCTCACACATTACGGCCCAGCTTCCGGTAAAAAATTCTGACGGCAAAATAGTTGCGGTAATCGGAGTACAAAAAAGCATTCAGGAATTTGTAGACGCGCGCCGCTCATTTACGATTTTAGTAATTGTAGTTGAATTGATTTTTGCCCTGCTTTTTATGATTGCGTTTACCTTTTATTTTAACCGCCGCTTTATCCAGCCAATCGTGCTCGTTACCCACGAAGCCGACCACTTTGCCTCATACGGCGGCAATCCGAGTAACCGCCTCCTGGCTGTTAAAAATCAGGACGAAATCGGAACTCTTGCGCACACTGTTCACCAGATGGAATACGATGTATGCCGCAATATGGAAGAACTCACGCGCGTTACCTCCGAAAAGGAACGCATAGGTACAGAGCTTGCCCTTGCCGCAAAGATTCAGCTGGAAATGCTTCCGAAAGGCTATCCGCCGTTCCCGGAGCGCAAGGACTTTGATTTGTACGCGACGATGACGCCGGCCAAGGAAGTCGGCGGTGATTTGTATGATTACATCATGCTTGATGGTGACCATCTTCTTATGGTGGTCGGTGATGTTTCCGGCAAGGGAGTATCGGCGGCCCTCTTTATGGCAAAATGCAAGGTGCTCATCGACTTGTATGCAGGGCTTTCACTAACCCCCAAAGAAATTTTTGAAAAGACAAACAATCAGCTTTGCGCCGGAAATGCGACTGGTCTTTTTGTAACCTGCTGGCTCGGCATCTTTACATTAAGTACGGGCCGCCTCCGTTTTGTAAATGCAGGGCATCCGTATCCGGTTCTTTACCGCAAGGCCGCCGATGAATTTTCATTTCTAAAGGAAAAGCCTAATCTTGTTCTTGCAGGAATCGAAGATTTTCCGTATTCACAATACGAAGTTACCCTGCAAAAAGGCGACCGGCTTTTTATCTATACGGACGGCGTAACGGAAGCGACGGATACGGAGCAAAAGCTTTTTGGCGATGAGCGTCTTTTGGAAGCGATGCAGAATACAAGAACGCTCAACGCGCCTGATACGCTTTCTCAAATACGAAAGCAGATTGACGGCTTTACAGGTGAAGCAGAACAGTTTGACGACATAACGATGATGAGTTTTGAATGGATCGGTAAGTAGAGCAAGGAGCACTTATGGAAGGCGAATTTAAAAGTGAACTGACAATAGAAGCTCTTGATGAAAATCTGAAAGCGGTTCAGCAATTTGTACGCGACAGTGTACGGCGCATATGCAGCGACAATCAGACATTACTCCAACTTGATTTAGTTGTAGAAGAAGTCTTTGTAAATATTTCGCATTACGCATATGCGCCTGGAACGGGAACTGCAACAGTAATCTGCACTGTCTGCAACAATCCCGCTTCACTTATAATGACGTTTATTGATTCCGGTAAGCCCTTCAATCCGCTAAAAAGACCGGATCCGGACATCACGCTCGGTGCCGAAGACCGCGATATCGGAGGGCTTGGAATTTTCCTTGTAAAAAAATATATGAGTTCAACAGAATACAATTACGCTGACGGAAAAAATATATTTACGCTTACAAGGAAATTTTAATTTAGTTTGCACTACCGACTAAACACATGAGGCGGACAAGCCGCCGCTATCTGTATGGAAATTATCAACTTCGTCGGACTGCGCTATTGCGCAGATCCGACTAAACACATCCACTCGGCTTCGGCGCAGAGGGTGTCGCCGACATAGGCTTTGCCGGCTTGCTTAATCATCTTCGGGCTTGTGCGGAGGTATGTAATTTCCATGCGGACTTTATCACCCGGGCGGACCTGATTGCGGAACTTCACTTTATCCAATGTTGCAAAAAAGAAAAGTCCGTCTGCCGGTACTACACCGCTGTAACGAAGTGCTGCACCGCCGGCCTGTGCCATTGTCTCGCAAAGAATAACGCCTGGTACTACCGGATATTCAGGAAAGTGTCCTTTAAAGAAAAATTCATTCTCTGTAAAAGTATGCTCACACACACAGCCCTTATCGTCAGCGCTGATAATAGCGTCTACAAACAAAAACGGCTCGCGGTGCGGAAGCAATGATTTAATATCAGTTGTTAATGCCATATTATTTAACCTTCTTTATAATAATCGCGCCGTTGTGACCGCCAAAGCCGAATGTTGCAGACATTGCAGCATCGATGTTCATCTCGATTCCCTTATTCGGAACATAGTCGAGATCGCAGCCGCCTTCCACATCAACTTCATCAAGATTCTTTGTGCATGGTACAAAGCTGTCGTTAATTGCCTTTACACAGATCATAGCTTCAATTGCGCCTGTTGCACCAAGGCAGTGACCGTGCATTGATTTTGTTGAAGAAATCTTAAGCTTCTTTGCGTTCTCTTCACCGAATGCAATCTTAATCATATTTGTTTCGCTCGGATCATTAATCTTTGTTGAAGTTCCGTGAGCGTTGTAATACTGAATCTCGCTCGGATCCATTCCGGCATCCTTGAGCGCGCGTGTCATACATTTTGAACCGCAGATTCCATCCGGATTTGGTGAAGTCAAATGATAGCCGTCACAGCTTGCACCGTAACCTGCAACCTCGGCATAAATCTTAGCGCCGCGAGCCTTTGCGTGCTCATATTCTTCAAGAACTAAAATCGCGCTTCCTTCACCCATGACAAAACCATTGCGTCCTTTATCAAACGGGCGGCTTGCTTTTGTCGGGTCATCATCAAAGCCCTGAGAAAGGGCGTGAAGAACTTCAAAGCCTACAACACCGAACTGACAGATTGTAGATTCAGCGCCACCGGAAAGACAGCAGTCAAGGCGGCCGCTTCTTACCATATCAAAAGCAACGCCAAGCGCATCAGTTCCAGAAGAACATGCAGTTGCAATTGATTCAACAGGACCGTGAAGTCCGAACTGAATCGCAATGTTTCCGCCTACTTCATTCGGAATGAGCTTTGGAATAGCCATCGGATTTGTTTTTACAAATCCCATTTTCTGCATGCCAAGGATGTCAGCTTCTGTTTCTTCGAGGCCGCCGATTCCAACTCCGAGAACAACACCTGTTTCATCAAGCACTTCTGCATTTCCCATAAGGCCTGAATCGTCAAGCGCCATCTTTGCGGCAGCAACACCGAACTGAGTAAAGCGTGCCATTTTGCGGGCATCCTTTGAATCCATGTACAATGCCGGATCAAAATTCTTAACTTCGGCTGCATAGTGAACCTTGTTTATAGAAGCATCAAAAAGAGTGATTGGTCCGATTCCGCTTTTTCCAGCTTTAATTCCAGCCCAGGTCTCTTCAACTGTATTTCCGAGCGGCGTAACCGCACCCATTCCAGTAATTACAACTCGTCTTGCCATCATATTCCCCTGTTAGATATTTTTAATTTCAAGTACGCTTACCGCGCCGTCGGCGTAGTCCGCCGGCGAGCCGTTCTCTTGTTGAACCTAAAAAATTTTACTGTCGTAAAATTTTTTTACGGTTCTTCTATTTTAGGTCTCCGACCCGCGCCGTCGGCGTAGTCCGCCGGCGAGCCGTTCTTTTGTTGAACCTAAAAAATTTTACTGTCGTAAAATTTTTTTACGGTTCTTCTATTTTAGGTCTCCGACCCGCGCCGCTCGCTAGTCTCGCGGCGAGCCGTCCCCTTGTTGAACCTAAAAAATTTTACTGTCGTAAAATTTTTCTTACGGTTCTTCTATTTTAGGCACCCATGCCACCGTCGACGCCGATTACCTGGCCTGTAACGTAATTAGACATGTCGCTTGCAAGGAAGAGAGTTACATTTGCAACTTCTTCTGTTGTGCCGGCGCGGTGCATCGGAATCATATTTACCCACTGAGCGCGGACATTCTCGTCTACAGCTTCAGTCATTTCTGTTGCAATAAATCCAGGAGCAATTGCATTTACGCGGACGCCGCGCTTTCCAACTTCCTTCGAGAGAGCTTTTGTAAGACCGATAAGTCCGGCCTTGCTTGAAGAATAGTTAACCTGTCCTGCCTCACCGTGAACTCCAGAAATTGAAGTCATGTTGATGATCGAACCATGCTTGTGGTGAATCATATCGTAAGAAACAATCTGGTTGATTACAAATACAGCCGTAAGGTTTACATCAATTACCTTCTGCCAGTTTTCCATCGGCATATGGAAAGAAAGTCCGTCGCGTGTAATTCCAGCGTTGTTTACAAGAACATCAAATCCGCTTGATTCCTCGAGCGCTGCCTTTACAACTTCTGCAAGCTGTGCATGATTTGAAGCATCAGCATAAATCTCATGGAACTTTACGCCATTTTCTGAAGCAAGGGCTTCAAGCTCTGCTTTTCCTGCAGACGGCTTTGTACAAAGACCCCAAACCTCACATCCGTTCTTCAAGAAAACCTCAGTGATTGTCCGTCCGATTCCACGGCTTGAACCAGTAACAAGTGCCTTTTTATTTTCAAGTAATTTCATATCTATCTCCCATAAAAAGTCAAGAAGATTGTGTCAACAATCGATTGGCTTTTTTACGCTGTTCCGCAATTTAATGAGGAACAGCAGTTAATTATCATGTTTGCAACGCAAACCTGGACAGATAAAAAGACGGCGCAATTTTAGACGGCTTTTTATCTTATCTCCCATATATTAAAGTGAAGCAAGTGTTTCTGCTGTGTTGATTGGAAGCGATTCGAGTGTTGTCCCGAATTCAGTCTGTGCCCATAATCCAGAAAGAACCTTTCCCGGACCCGGCTCATAAACCTTCCATTCATTTCCGCTGTCTTTTGAAATCAAATCTGCAAGAACTTTTTCCTCATCAGTCCAGCGTACCGGATGTGTCAGGTGAAGGACAGCAGACTTCTTTGCATTCTCGCCGCTTGTCTCCTGCTTTCCAGTTACATTGCTGAACAGCGTAATCTTCGGGTCGTTGAATTTAACATCAGCGATTGCCTTTTCAAATTCATCAGCTGCCCTCTGCATAAGCGGACTGTGGAAAGGACCTGCAACTGCAAGGCGAACTGCGCGGCGTGCACCGGCTTCCTTGAATGCAGCCTCAGCTTTTTCCAATCCCTCAAATGTTCCTGAAATTACAGTCTGCTTGATTGAGTTAAGGTTTGCGGCATAAACATTGTCAATTGTGTTTGCAATCTCGATTACCTTTTCCGGCGGAAGACCGAGGATTGCGCTCATGCCAGGAGCATTGCCTGCGCTTTCTTTTGCAATCTGCTCGCATACAGCCTGCATAATCTGGCCGCGCTTTTGAACAACCTTGATTACGTCTTCAAATGAAAGAACGCCTGAAATATAAAGAGCCGGGAATTCACCAAGACTGAATCCCATAGCTGCCGATGGTTCAATTCCCTTTGCCTTAAGAGCAGAGCAAATGGCAAGTGAAGCGGCCGTGATTGCCATCTGGCTGTTGTCGCTTCTTGAAAGAGCTGAAGCATCTGATTCCCACAAAAGCTTTGTTACATCGCTTCCAATAATCTGCGAAATGTCATCAAGAGTCTTGCGTGCCTCAGAAGAAGCTTCCGCAACATCCTTTACCATTCCTGGAGCCTGTGCGCCCTGTCCTGGGAATAAAAACGCGTACTTTGTAGCCATCTTTTTCACCTCTTAAAAATGTGCTAAATGACAAAAGTTGTGATAATGTCATTTTGATTTATAAAAGAATAACAAATATAGAAAATAAATACAATACCTTGGCATCAGGTGCCGTAGTTTACAAAAAAAACATAATCGCTATAATGAAGGTCAACATCCCCCGTATCAGAAAGCGGGGGTCGTTATAGGAGTTGTCATGAAAAAAATCATCTTATTTGCAGCCATCCTCACATGCATGGCAGGACTCTTTGCCGAAAACATCAAGTTTGAAGTAAAAGGCGGCGAAAAACGCTACAACCAGATTCGTATTGTGAACAACACAAGATATACGGATTTCAACTGCACTGCATACCTTCTTGATAAGCGTGAAGACAAATTTATCGCAAACTCATCACTGGGCGCCTTCCATTTTACAAACGGCAAAAACAGCGACAGCAACACTTACCTTCACATGATCAGACGCGGAAGCTATGTTGGTGTTAAACTTCCTGATCAGTACAAGGACCTTTCATGGGTAGTTTCATACAAAGATTATCCGGGATTTGACACAATCGAAATCGACATTTTCGACGAAGAAAGTCCTCTCGGAAAGGAATTCTAATAATTCAGAATGGGTGCGACATTTGACCTGTCAGAAATCTTAAAGACAAAATCCGATTTTACAAAGAAGGAGCTTGTCAAATATGCGTGGGCGTTGAGCATTCCGGCAATATTTGCGCAGATTTCTTCAATATTAATGCAGTACATTGATACTGCAATGGTGGGTAAAATCGGACAGCAGGCCGTCGCATCCATCGCACTCGTTGCGCCCCTCACATGGGTAATCATGAGCTTTACCCAGTCAATATCACTGGGATTCACGATTCTTGTTTCGCATTCAGTCGGAGCAGGAAAAAAACAAGAAGCAAAGCACATCTTAATTCAATCAGTAATAATCAGCCTTTTTATTGACGCAATCGTCGTTTTATTTTCCTGCGGAATTTCAAAAGCAGTTCCGGTCTGGCTTCATGGTGAAAGTGAAATTCAAGGCGACGCTTCGGTCTATTTTTTCTTCTTTGCACTTTCAGTTCCGTTGTACCAGACGGTTTATCTTTTAAGCGGAATGCTTCAGTCAAGCGGTGACATGAAGACACCGGGCATACTGAACACAGCAATGTGCCTTCTTGATATTGTATTCAACTACATTTTTATTTTCGGCTTTAAAATGGGCGTAAAGGGAGCCGCAATTGGTTCTGCTTTTTCGGCATTGACGGTGGCGCTCATAATTTTCTACAGAACATTTTTCTGCTCAAGATATTTCAGCGCAAGGCACAATCCGGCCCTGATTGCAAAAAAGCCGCGCTTTCCGTATTTCCTCGACCTTCCGCTTATCAAAAAAGCATTTAAGCTTGCCGCGCCGATTGCACTGCAAAGAGTTGCATTTACCGGAGCACTCGTCGCAGTCACTCGAATAATTGCGCCGCTTGGCGCAGCCTCGCTTGCAGCAAATTCATTTGCAGTAACAGCGGAATCGTTGTGCTACATGCCGGGCTACGGACTTGAAGGCGCGGCGCAGACGCTTGTCGGTCAGAGCATCGGCGCTCGTCGCAAAGATCTGGCGCGGCGTTTTTCGTGGATTACGATTTTTATGGGCATTGCAATAATGTCGGCCATGGGAGTTGTAATGTATTTTATCTGCCCGGCGGTTTTTGCTTTCCTTACGCCTTCAAAAGAAATTCAAAAGCTTTCCATAAAAATACTTCGCCTTGAATTATGGGCAGAGCCGTTTTACGCCGCTTCGATTGTGGCAAGCGGCGCGCTCAGAGGGTCGGGCGACACTTTAGTTCCAAGCATCCTGAATCTTTTCAGCATCTGGGTCGTGCGCATTTCGCTTTCACTACTGCTTGTAACAAGATTCGCCCTTCCCGGAATCTGGATTGCAATGGCGGTAGAGCTTTGTTTTCGCGGAATTATTTTTATCATCCGCACCCTTACCACCAGAACAATCAATTAATTTTACTTTATCTTTTTGATGACCACATTCGAGATATAGACAGTCGCGGTCGAACCTTGATTGCCCATGTTGAATTCAACGCGCGACATGGGGTCAGTTTCGTCCGACATGCTGAACTCGTAGCGATAATGCTGCTTGCTCTGAGAAAGCTTGATTTTGGAGTCGGCAAGATAGCGCTTCCAGTTACGCTCCGGGGCAGAGACCGCGACGATTACTGTTCTTGGTTTGTCGGCGCGGGCATCAAAAGACAATTCATATTTACAGCCCTTTTCAATCGGGATTCCCGGCTGGATAATCTGAACGCTGTAATCAAGCGAGCCCGCATTTTTTGTCTCAACCTTTAATTGTCCGTCAGCAATAAAAGCGGCTGCCTTTCCACCACCGTCAGTATAAAGATCCCAGCCTTTTCCATCGCCCATATTTTCGCTTTCAGAAAAATTACCGTTTATAACGACATTGCCGTCTGCATCAGGAGCGCGTAACTTTGATTCAACCGAAGGCGCCTTTACGTTTTCATCATAATTTTTTTTCTGGTAGACGCGAACATAATCAACTACAAGCTGTGCGTTATCACCGAACTTAGTCTGTGCCGTAGGATTTCCCGGCCATGATCCGCCGACGGCAAGATTCAGGATAATGTAAAAGCCCTGATTAAACGGAGCAGGATACGTCTTTGCGCTTCCGGTTTTTGTTTTTGTAAACCATTCGTTTGCTGAATAATAAAGCATTCCGTCAACATACCATCTGATTTCGCCCGGTTCCCATTCAACTGCGAACACATGAAAATCCTTTGAAAAATCTCCCTTCGGAAGAACATAGTATCCCTGCCTCTGAGTATGCGGGTCACCAAAATGAATCGTGCCGAACACGCGGTTTGTGTCATCGCCCAAAACTTCCATGATGTCAATCTCGCCGCACTTAGGCCACTGACCGTAAAGGCCTTCATTCTGAGGCATCATCCAGAACGCCGGCAAAAATCCCTTTCCGCTCGGAACCTTTAGCTTTGCCTCAAAACGGCCGTATTTGAAAATGTGTTTTCCGTATGTATTGATTCTTCCTGACGTATATTTTTTTCCGTCCTTGATTGCCTGAATCACAAGCTTTCCGTCTTTTACATAAGTGTTGTCTGTACTCGGACCATACGACTGAAGCTCTGCATTAACCCAGCCCGGTGCATGAGTTTCGTAATTCCAGCTTGAAGTGTCCAATGTGCTGCCGTCAAAATTTTCTTCCCAAACAAGATCCTGTTCCGTGTATGAACTTGATTCAAGTCCGCCTGGAGATGCATTTGATTTTTCCGCGCACGCTGACGCACAGATTAAAAATGCCGCCGAAACAGCTGAAACAAATAATGAAACCTTTTTCATGTATACCTCCGATTGCTAGTAGTATTTAATATAGTCTAGCACTGTCCATTATACCATGATATAATTTTCTTCGGGTAAATATCTTTATTTTCGGTTAAGCTTTTTTTTAAGATTTTATGAAGGATTCGGAGACAGACAACAAATTAAAAAATCAGCTTTCACAGCAGCGCGAAAATGATTCGTTTCATCTTGCATACGAAAAAGAAACTGCATTTTACGAAACGGTAAAAAACGGCGATATAAAGAAACTGAAGAAAATTTTCATGCCTCTCAATACAAAGGAGCTGGGGCTTCTTTCAAAAACGCCGCTCACAAATCACAAATATCATCTTATCGTTGCGATTGCAATGATTACGCGGTTCTGCATCGAAGGTGGGCTTCCACCGGAAGAGGCGTACACCTTAAGCGATTTGTACATCCAGCAGCTCGATTCATGCAAGGATGATGAAAGCCTGAACAAGCTTCACTACAATGCGGTTTTTGATTTTGCAAAGCGGATGAAAAGCATAATTGAATTTGCCGGAATGTCACGGAACATAATCAGGACAAAGGAATTCATATTCAACAATGTCCATAAAAAAATTTCGCTTGAAGAAATAGCCGCGAATGTCGGAATGAACAAGACTTATCTCTGCGAGCTTTTTAAAAAAGAAACGGGCGAAACGATAAATCAGTTCATACTTGAATGCAAAATAAAGGAAGCAAAGGAACTTCTAAAAAACGACGACTTGTCAAATACCGAAATAAGTTCTATCCTTTGTTTCTCGTCTGCAAGCCATTTTATTAAAACGTTCAAACAGATTGAAGGCATTACTCCGGGCGAATACAGGGAAAAGGCATTCCGCAAATTTCTTAAAAGGAATTAATTTTAAACATGAATATCAGATTTTATAAAACAGCTGTTTTTTTAGCGGCCGCACTGTTTTTTGCGCTTCCGGCTTTTTCGCAGGAAAATCCCGCCGCCTCAGCAAATCCAGAGGCATCGCCCAATCCGGAGGCAAATTCCAATCCGGCGGCAAATTCCAATCCCGCCGCAGCTGGCGCAATACAGCAGATTATTTTTGTCGGCCTCAAAAAGACAAAACCGGCATATGCGGAGGGCTTTCTTTCCGATTTTAAGGGCAAAGACGCAGGCTCAATAAATGTAAATCAGATTGAGACGATTCTCCAGTCCGCGGGGCTTTTCAGCGAAATTAAAATCCAGATATTCGACGCCGCCGGTAACATTATAAAGGAAAATAAATCCTCCGCAAAGCCCGCGAAATCAGGAACGCCTTCTGATTCAGGAACGCGTTCCGAATCAAAAACGCCATCCGATTCCGCAGCGCTGCCTGATGGTACAAAACCGGCCGCATCGCTCAATCCGCCCGCCGCCCCCACAATCGGGTCGCCATGCATCTTAGTTACCGTCAAGGAAAAAATTTCGATACTTCCGATGCCGTTCGGAATGTATTCTTCGGACGGATTAATGGGAGGCTTTTTCCTCAACAATATGAATGCGTTTGGCCGTCAGTATATGCTTATGGGCGGCGGCCTTTTTTCCGAGACGCTTTTTCAGGGAATGGGCGCGTTCTCAAAGCCGGCGGGCAAAAAGCCTTCAAAGCCGGGCTTCAGTACATCAGCAAGCTATTCGCTAAGCACAAACCGTTTTGAAAATCTCGACGGCGAACAGCTTTTAAAATTCCACGGTTCCCGCTTCGGCGGAAACTTTTACCTTACGGATAATTTTGCGCCAGCCTTTTCTGCCCGCCTTGGATTTCATTACCTTTATTCTGACTTTGACAATTCTGTTCTCGATAAGCTCAACATGGGCCGCTCTTCACTTTCAGTATCGTGGAGAAGAAAAAACTGGAACGGCGTTTTCCTTTCTACAAGCTCGCTCACAGGCTTTACATCGGTGGGCTACTCAACTGAAAACCGGATTGCAAGCGAGTTCGGATATTCATTTTCCGTTCAGCAGCCCGTCGCACAAAGGTTCCGCGTTCTCTTTACAAACAACCTTTCGATCCAGCATGATGTTCCGTACAGCACGCTTCAGAATAAATCAGCCGTCGACTCTGCAATCCTGAACACAAAATTTCATTCACCTAAAATGCTCCAGAGCTCTGCCGGATTTGAAGGCGCTGTAGTTCATGCAAAACTCGTTACGCTTTCACTTTACGGAATTTACGAAATCGTTTCTGTTGAAACTGAAAAAGTCAAAATGGAATTCAATCACGGAATTAATGCCGGAACGCGAATTTATATTTCAGCACTTCCGATGCCTGCCTTAAGCTTCGGGTATGCCTACAATTTTATTCACAACAGAAGCCAGTTTGTTTTCTCGATGGGCGCGGGATTTTAATTTCCGCAGAGTTAAATCATGTAAACAAAAACATCTTCAAAGCTGCTTGAAGTTTTGTTCCTCTGCTTGAATTTAAGCTCCTGATTTTTGATGCTTACAACCGTCTCCGGCGCAACTGAATGCGTAATGAATGTGTTACCTCCAATCACGCAGCCTTTCCCGATTACAGTTTCGCCTCCAAGAATTGAAGCGCCTGAATAAATCGTAACGTTATCCTCAATCGTAGGATGGCGCTTAACGCCTTTCAATGTCTGACCGCCGTTTGTAGAAAGAGCTCCGAGCGTAACGCCCTGGTAAACCTTTACGTCATTTCCAATCACAGTCGTTTCGCCGATAACGATTCCTGTTCCGTGGTCAATAAAAAACCTCTTTCCTAATGTCGCGCCCGGATGAATATCAATGCCTGTGTGACTGTGCGCCAGCTCCGTCATGATTCGCGGAATAAGCGGAACGCCCAAAAGAAAAAGCTCATGCGCAAAGCGGTTAACAGTTATGGCATAAAGGCCCGGATACGAAAGCACTATTTCCGCTTTGTCGAACGCAGCCGGATCTCCGTCGTAAGCTGCGTCGATGTCAGAATTCAGGTAATCACGAATCTTTGGAAATGAATCAAAAAATTTTATCACGATGCCGGAAGAAAGCTGCTTTACTTCTTCAACTGATTTTTCCTTATTTTCATCAAGCTGGCGAAGCGCAATATAAACCTGCCGCTTAAGGCTGTTCATTACATCTTCTATTAAAACTGCGGCATAACTTTTTTTATTCAGAACGCGGTATGACTTTTCCTTATAAAAGCCCGGGTAAATGATTTTAAAAAGCTTTTCGATTATTCCTGAAATAACTTCAACATCAGGCTCTTCAAAATTATCTGTCGTATTGATAAATTTTTCTGTTTCAAAGTCATCAAGTATTTTTCTGATTACACGGCGTTCTTCTTCTTCAAAGTCCATGACTTTTATTTAGCACATTTTCAATAAATACTCAATGTTGAACAGAGGCTAAAATATTGCTATAATTTTCTATATATGTCGAATTTTTTCTATACGCTGATTATATATCCTTTAGTTCAACTTATTCAATTTTGCTTTACCTTTGTATATAGATTCTGTAAGAACCCGGGCATTTCCGTAATCGGAGTAAGCTTCGCCGTAACGCTTTTCTGTCTTCCGCTTTATATCGTCGCGGAAAGATGGCAGCAGGTTCAGCGTGAAATCGAAAGGCGACTTTTACCCGGAACTCAGAGAATCAAGTCTGTTTTTAAAGGCGATGAGCAGTACATGATTCTTTCAGCGTTCTACCGCGAAAATCATTATCATCCGTTAATGGCGCTGCGTTCGTCGTTCGGGCTTTTGATTCAGGTTCCGTTTTTCCTTGCGGCATATAATTATCTTTCGTCACTGGAATTGCTTGAAGAAACCTCGTTCCTGTTTATAAACGACATGGCAGTTCCAGACGCGCTTTTTAAAATCGGCTCGTTCCCGATAAACATTCTTCCGATTGCAATGACGCTCATTAACATTGCAGCCGGTGCGATTTATACAAAAGGATTTTCGTTCAGGGAAAAGGCACAGATTTACGGAATGGCGCTTCTGTTCCTCGTAGTCCTCTACAACAGTCCGGCCGGCCTTGTCCTTTACTGGACGATGAACAACATTCTGTCGCTCGTAAAAAATATTTTTTACAAAATCAAAAATCCGCTTAAGGCGCTTTACATCATTCTTACTGCATTTGTAATTTCGATGGATGTATTCCTGATTTTCTTTTTCAGCAAGTCACCGCGCGTAAAGGATTTAAAGATCGCGGCCGTAATATTTTTTACGCTCCTTCTTTTCATTCCGTTTTACATAAAAGCTGCACAAAAATTATTCAGTACAGTTTTCCGTCCGCTTGTAGAAAACAAAGCTTTAAGGCACGGACTGTTTTTTTCCGGCGCGATTTCAACCTTTCTTTTTATGGGAGCGCTTCTTCCGTCGCTTCTTGTTAATTCCTCTGTTCAGGAATTTGCCGACATCGCAGGTCACACAAATCCTTCGTTCTTTGTATGGAACACGATTTTACAATGCGCAGGTCTTTTTATTTTCTGGCCTGCCTGCATTTATTTTCTTTTCCACGAAAAAATTCAGACGCTGATTGCAGTCTTTTTTGTGCTCTTAATTTCATTTTCAATTACGAATACATTTTTGTTTCCGGGAAGCTACGGAACGATGAACCAGTGGCTTTTGTTTACCGCGAAAGTTTCTTACGGAAAGCCTCTTTCTGTAATACTCAACCTTATCGTGCTTGCTGCAATCTGTACGGCAATTATATTTTTGCTTTGCAGAAAGACAGTTTTAACGCGCCATATTTTTACGGCTGTATGCCTCGGTCTTTTTTTACTGAGCGCCATTGAAATTAAAAAGATTGATTCTGTTTACAACGACTATAAAAAAACAGCCTCCCCGGCAGAAACTAATGCCGCACTTTCACCTGAATTCAAGCTTTCGCGAAACGGCCGCAATGTCATTGTATTTATGATCGACCGCGCAATGAACTCATATGTAAAGGATATTTTTGAAGAATGCCCGTGGCTTTACGAGCAGTTCAAGGGCTTTACTCTTTACAAGAATACCGTATCGTACAACGCGCACACTTTGTTCGGAGCGCCTCCGCTTTACGGCGGTTATGAATATACGCCTCTTGCGCGGTTTAACCGGAGCGATGTTACATTAAAGCAGCAGCACAACGAATCGCTTCTTGTAATGCCGCGCGTATTTTCAGAACAGGCCGGCTTTGAGGCGACAATCGCGGACTCATCATGGGCAAACTGGTCGTGGACGGCCGACATGTCGATTGCAGAACAGTATCCGCTTATCAAGGCAAAAAACGTAATGCATAAATATAATTTCCAGTACGAGCTCTTGCATCCGGAATTGGGTTCAGATAAAGAAGATCTTGATATGGTACTCCGCCGCGATTTTCTGTGGATTAGCTTTTTCCGCTCGTCGCCGCTTTTGCTCCGTCCTTTTATTTACTACGACGAAACATGGTGGAACTTAGATGCTCCAGATAAGGCGGCCGCATTCCCCAAGGATTTCCCTGAGCTTGATTTTTTGCCGCAGCTTTTTTCTTTTGATTCAGGCGCTGATGGTACATTCACTTATGTTGTCAACGAGCTTACTCATGGCGATGATTATTTTGCATATCCGTATTCATTGCCGTCACGGTCGCGGCCGCCGGTGACTACTCGCTTCTCAGGCGAAGATTATTACGGAACAAACGCTGCCGCCCTCAATGCGCTCGGACGGTTCTTTGCGTATCTAATGGAAAACAACATGTACGACAATACCAGAATCATAATCGTTTCTGACCATGGCGGCTCCGGAAGTAAAGGCGAAGACAAATCTGCTTTCGAGGATTTTGACGAGGCATCTATAAATGCGGGCGGCCGCACTGTATACAAGGAATCGTTCCATCCGATTCTGCTTGTTAAGGATTTCAATTCTGATGAACCGTTCAAGACAAGCATGGAATTCATGACAAACGCTGACGTTCCTTCAATTGCGTTTGACGGCATTGTAGACAATCCGGTAAATCCATTTACAGGAAAAGAATTTTCCAATTCAGAAAAATATACAAGAGGCGCTGTAGTTATGACGCCTTTTATCTGGAATGCTGATCAGGTCACAAACGCGCATTCAGTTCCGGTTAAGGCAGACGAATGGTTTACCGTAAAAGAAAATATTTTTGATTCTGCAAACTGGATTCAGGGAAAAGACTGATTTACGTTACGATTTTTACCTATCGTTACCGCCTGCGGCTTTTATTCCTTTACAATCAGCTTGAACACAGACGAGTGGCTGTAGGTAAGCGGGTCCGAATGCATAAAGAAAATCACGCCGTCCGCCGGTGAATTAATCTCGCAAATCGTCTCGAATGTGTACGGATCGTGAATTTCTGCAAGCAAGTCGCCCCTTGATACCTCAAAGCCCGGCTTAACTCTCGGCGTAAAAAATCCTGCTTCCGATGTCGAAATGGAAATTATATCCTTATCATCATCAAGAATTTCTGAATCATAGCCGCCGGGGATGTCAGTCGTAATTATTCCGCGGCTCTTTAAGAAAAGCAGTATCGAGCGTACAACAGTATGGGCGGACGCCTTGTCGATTACGCGCGTGCTGCTCGAAAACAGGCTGAATGCCGCAGTTCCCCCGCGCTGCCAGTTATAGTTAAGCGTCGAGCGATCAAAGGCGACAGGATTTTTTATCACGACATACGGCATCTTAAATTCCTTTGCCAAATCAAGATAATCAAAATCCGTTTTCATAATACGCACGTGCGGTAAAAATGCGCCCGGCGTGTAATGCGAGCAGAGCTGAATGCCGCATTCAAATTCGTGAATCTCTTCCAGAAGCTCACGCGCGATATTCTGAGTAACCTCACCACGCTTGCTTCCTGAAAACATTCTGTTAAGGTCAGTATTATTAATCGGCCAGAATCTTTTTTTTGTGTTTGCTGAATACGGATTTGCGCTTGGAATCAAAAGAACTTCAAATCCGGGAATAAGCTCACCTTCTTCTTCAATTTTTCTGAGACGCCTGACAAGGCTTGCCATAATGAACTGCTGCTGGAATTCGTTTCCGCGCGTAGGTCCTACGATGCAGACTGATTTTTTTCCTTCACCAAACCGATATCCCCAGATACGGAAATTATCGCGGTAAAGTGCAGGCATATCTAAAAGAAGCTCTTTGTTCATATGATGATTCTCCCAAGCAAAGTTCCTGTATCAACAATCGGGTATTCACGAAGCGTAAACAAAAATCCCTCTGCAGGGCTTTCAACTTCAAACAGCACGGTTCCTTCAAGAGGATTGATAACGCGTCCAATCGTTTCGCCTTTATTTACATGGCGGCCGCATTCAACATTCTTTATAAAGAGTCCGGCATGCGGCGCTTCAATCTGAATAAGATTTTCCTGCTTTTCTGAATACAGCGGCTCCCTGATTTCAATCACATCGCCTGTCCACATTCCAAGCTTTTTCAAAAGACAGAAAATTCCGTCGGTCAACTGCTCTGCGTAAGACTGAGTGCAGGCCATTCCGATCCCCATGTCGATTACGACTGACGGAACGCCGATATTGTTAAGTGAATAGGCAAGCGAACCTTCCATTACGGAAGAGCTGTCGTGCGCCCAGATTAAATCCATGTTCAGTAATTTTGCAAACGGGAAAAGTGATTCGCGGTACTTGAACGGGATGCGAACCTGCGGAACTTCGCGAATGAATATGGAGCTTGCGTGAATGTCAATTACAAAATCTGCTCCGGTAAGTTCTTCCATCACCTTAACTGCAAGGTACTCGGTCATCGTCTTGTCGTATGAGCCGGGGAAGGTTGTGTTCATGTCGACATCAAATGCAGGAATTGCACGCGTAATTGAATCAATGCCAAGCGGATTCAGCGCAGGATAAATATCAATTGTTCCATGAAAAAATTCAGGATGCTCGGAAATCTTTTGCTGAACCATAAAACAGACAAGCTGACCTTCAAGCTCATCGCCGTGAATTCCGGTCACAAGGCAGAACCGTTTGTCAGAACCTTCGCCCTTAATACGGTTTTTCTTAATCGATACAAATTCATCAACAGGAAGCGGAACAGAAACTACATTTTCAATCATTACTGTATTTTCCTAAATTTGATTGAGTTTGTAAAGATTAAAATACGCTGGAATTAAACAGGATAGATTAAAAAGGCAAAATCAAATTTTCTTCTTGAAAATATATGTTTTGTAATCTTGATTTTCACTTGAGAATGCTTCGTAAACATTTTCCTCGACAAGCGAATAACCGTGCTTTTCGTACCATTCCCAATTACACTCGCAGTCAGTCCAGAGGTAAAGATTTTTCCAGCCTTCATCACGGAGCTTTTCAGAAAGTCTGTCAATGATTAATGAACCGCATCCTTTTTTACGACTTATAAAAAGCGAAAGCTTAATGTCATCATCATTCATAAACCCAAAAGTGCGACTGTCCATTTCTTCTATATAAGCGCGGCTCAAATCAGGCGCAATCAAAAAATCCTTTGGGAAACGGCCGCTGTTCGCTTTAAACCATTCGCCCGCCTTATTCACATCGCCTTTTCTCGCAAAAAATGCCGCGGCAAGAACATCTTGATTTTCAGAATCAGTACGGCTCTCAGAATCCGCAACGTTTAAATTTTCTACAAGCTCGAACCTGTAATCATTTTCAAAAATATTATTTCGGATGATATACTCTACCGCAAACCGCTTGAACTCATCATCACCAACCGGCGGACTCCACATTGGAGCAACGACATCCAGAAGAAGCGGAATGTTTTTCATGTTGAACTTTTGAATCTTTTCCATAATTTTTTGCCAGCTATATTACAATCTATTTTACAAACGAAATTATTTCCGATGCAAGCTGTACTTTATAATCAGGCTTTTCAAGCAAAAGCTTTTCCCTGTCACCAAGCCCGTCAAGCACGCCGCATGTTTTGGCACCAAAGCTTCTTCCCGCCATAATGTCAGTTGACGAATCCCCGACCATAAGCGTTTCTTCCGGCCTGATATCTGTACCGTGAATTTTATTTATCTTTTCAAGCGCAATCACAAGCCCGTCGGCGGCAGGCTTTAAGTGCTTGACTTTGTCGGAACCGATTAAAGCATCAAAGCAATCATCAATCTTAAACTGACTGAAAATATTCAGCAGAATAATATCCGGCTTGTTTGTAACAACGCCCAGAAAAATTCCTGCTGCCTTAAGCTCGCGCAAAACAGGCTCAAGACCGGAACAGATTTTTGTTTCCACAACGGCGTGCGAATTGTAATATTCGCGGTACCATTTCATTATCTGATTAAATTTTACTTCGTCAAAAGAAGGTTCTTTCTGAAAGGCAGCTAGTTCTTCTCCTGTGCGCGGAACAGGCTTTCCGTTACTTGCCGCAATTGCACGAAGCAAAAGATTTCGCGCGCCGTTTCCGACAAACGAAATAAGGTCATTTAGCGCGAGCGTCTTCATTCCAAAATGCGAAAGCGTAGCGTTAACAGAATTAGAAATATCCGCGCCGGAATCAATTACAACTCCGTCGCAATCAAAAAACACAGCTTTAAATTTACCCATTTATCTTCCCTTAAAAATTCCGCACAGCAGTTATATTAAAATTATTTGAAAATATCAAGGCGTCTGATTCTGTGAACATAAAAAAGCGAGCCGATTGAAATTTCTTTTTCCGCGCCATCAGACTCGATTATTACATACGCGCCTGCCTCGTCAGAATTTGAAATTATCTTTATCGGGCGGGCAATTTCCTTTTTCTGCTCCTTGCCCATTGAATAAAGAATTTCTTCCTGATGCTTAATTGCCTCTTCCAGAATGCGCCTTTTTTCTCCGTAATAAAGTGACGAGGCAGTTGAAGGAAGCGAGTCTGATTTAAATGATTCAAACTGCGATTCATTTATAATCGTTTTTGCAGAAACATAGCCGTTGAGGATTTCCTTTTTATCCTCCGAGATTTCAAGCAAATCAACCTGATCATAAAATTTCTTTAAAATCTTCTGCCTGTCTTTGCTTGAAGAAAATTTTATCTGGCTCTTTTCCTGATTTTCGGGCACCGCAAAAAGGCTTTTTGTTTTTTTAAGCGGAATAAAATCAAGCTTCCTTACATCATTTTTTGAGCCGCTGTATTTCCGTGCAGATTCAAAACCGCTTTTTACCATAAGTGAATCAAATTCAAAATCGCTCTGAACATCAAGCAGGAAAATTCCCGGAGCGATTGTCGCTACAATATGTTTCTTGAGCACAGGATTTTTTTCTGCAATGTACAAAGTTTTTTCGGTCAGGCGCAAAACATACCCTTTGAACACAGCAACAGAATTGTAAGACGCTTCCCATTCTTCAAGTGAAATTACAAGCGTCTGCGGAAGCTCAAACGAAGTATTCTCCCGCAAAACAGAAAGTTCTTTTTCAGAAGTAAGCCCAGACGAAAATCCGCGGAGCGCTGAATCGCGTGAAATTTCAAACTGCGATACAGTATCAAATCGTGCTATATCCATAAAACGCATGAGCGGAAGAATTTTCGAAAGTGAAAAGCCCGGCATCAACGAAACGCTGTAACCTGCATTTATATTTATCATCGGAAGCGACTGCGGCGGATCCTTTCTTTCCTGCAATGCGCTTCCCTTAAAAATAATTTCATCCTCGTAATCAACTATCGAATCCTTATCATTAAGGATAAAATCATCGCGCTCCCTGAAAACCGAAGTATCAGAATCAGAGCCGCCTGCCTTTTCAAGCCGCAGCAGACCCAAAGCCGCCGCATCATCTATCATGCGCTCGATTACCATTACAGTTGAATTAACTGAACTTGCCGAAGCAGGCTCCGGAGCGCTCTCTGATGTTTCAGCGGGCATGGATATTTGTTCTGAATTTTGTCCTGATTTTTGTTCTGCCAAGCGGCGCTCGCCCTGCTCCAGAATTTGAGCAAAGCGGCTTTTACCCTGAGTAAAAAGAACTTCTTCTTCCTGCGGCCTGAGCGAGGCAAGATAAACATATTTTAAAAAGCTTCTTGTGGTAAAGCCGCCGTCAGGAATATTACGCACCGCATTTAAGAATATCTCAGAATAATACGCCATACGCTCGCGCAGGCTTTTAGAGCGCGCAGCACAAATTATGTAAACATACTGTTCCAAATCCGAAAGCCGCGCAAAATCATCTGCCTTTTTCCAGTCAACTTCAAAACCGGAATCGAGCTCCTTTATTATACGCAGGTTCTTAAACGCGTTCAGAATAATTTCTACCTGTATAACCCGCCCCGGAAATTTTTCCTCGAGCAAAAGCGCGGCTTTCTTTTTTAATGTTCCGTCAAGCTTGCACAAATCAGTTTCGCGCGCCACAAACGACAATACGGCGGCGATTAACTCCTGCGTTACAGGCGGTACGCTTACCGGATTGCCTTCTGCCTCGCGGATATTAAGAGCGCCGCGGATATTAGACGCCTTACCCTTATCCGACGCGCCGCATTCCGGAATCAAAAGCCGTATCGAGACAAACGGCATCAGCGCTTCCTTCAAAATCGGATTGAGCTTGTATACAGAAACATCACTTGTCGGCACAACAGCGGCATAAATCAAAAGGCGCGCCTGCAACGAACGGAGGCTGTTTACAATCGCCTTTTCAGAATAATCACGCTTAAAAAAAGTTACGACGCGCTGAAGCGTTGCATCAGGAATAAAATACACGGCGCACAAAACCATAATGTCAAAGCGCGACAAAAGTGAAATTATTTTTTTCTGATTTTCTTCCTTGCGTAAAATTCCTTCGAGGCGCAAAACAAGATTCTGCGAATTAAACGGGCTTTCAAAATTCCCCAGATGAAGATGCATCAGGTTAAAAAAGAAATTTTCTTCAAGACGCAAAAAACTTCCGCGCCACTCCTGCATTTCTTCTTCCTGCTTTTTCCTGAGCTGAGCCAAAGCGCTGTTTCCCGGACGGTTTATCATAAGCCGCATCCTTCATCAAGACTTGATTCATCATTGTAAATTACAATCTTATATGCATAGCCCTGCTCTGCAAGAAATTTCTGCCTGTTGCTTCCAAAATCTTCCTCGACAGTTCCGCGCGTTATGATAGTAAAAAATCTTGAAGTCCTTTCTTTCGGTCGGAGAATGCGCCCCAGACGCTGCGCCTCTTCCTGCCTGCTTCCAAAAGTTCCTGAAATCTGAATTGCGATTGAAGCATCAGGCAAGTCGATTGCAAAATTAGCAACCTTTGAGACAACAAGCACATTGATTTTCCCTTCACGGAATTTTTTGTAAATCTCGTCGCGCTCAACATTCGGAGTCTTGCCGGTAATAATCGGATAATTCTGCTCCCTTGCAATTTCCTGAAGCTGCTCAAGATACTGACCGATGATTAAAATTTTATCGGAAGGATATCGCTTTATGATTTCCTGTACGATTTGTTTTTTCAGAGGATTTTCGCTTGCGATTCTATGCTTCTGCCTGCGTTCAGCGACTGCATATTGAATTTCACTTTCCGCAGGAAGATTTACGCGAACCTCAATGCACTGGGCGCTCGCAATAAAACCTGTCTTTTCCAATTCCTTCCACGGAACATCATAGCGCTTAGGACCTACAAGACTGAACACATGCCCCTGGCAGTTGTCTTCCCTTACCAAAGTCGCAGTAAGTCCGACGCGCCTTACGGCCTGCAATTCCGCAACGATTCTAAAAACAGGAGCCGGCAGCATGTGAACCTCATCATAAATAATCAGTCCCCACGCTCGCTTTCTGAACAAATCAAAATGCGGATACTCGCCGGTCTTTTCCTTGCGCCATGTTAAAATCTGATAAGTCGCAATCGTAACTGGCGCTATAGTTTTATTCTCGCCGGTATATTCAGCAATCTGCTCGCTTTCAAGATTAGTCTTATCAAGAAGCTCGTCAATCCATTGGTGAACTGCAGAAATATTTGTCGTAACAATCAGCGTGCTTGTCTTAAGCATATCCATTACAGTCATGCCGACAATCGTTTTTCCAGATCCGCATGGAAGCACAATCGTTCCAAATCCGGTTCCAGGCCGCTTGTCACCAACAACAGCCTCCGCCGCCGCTTTCTGATAATCGCGAATCTCGAACGGCCTTCCGGCTTTTGTCGTTTTGCGGAGGTTTACATCAAGGCTTTCTCCATCCCTTAACGGAACCTCATCCTTAACAGGCCAGCCCGCTTCAAGCAAAAGCTGCTTTATCGTTCCGCGCTCAGTCAGCGCAATCACATACGAAAGCGGACGGCTCGTTGCGCACAAATATTTTTTCAGGCTTGCATTCGAGCCAAGCTCCTTATAAATCTTTTCGTCAGCCACTTCAAGATAAAGTGAATTTTCATCCTCTGCGCTTTTTAAATAAATTTTTCCAAAGCGCTGTGAGATTTCAGAAATCCATACCTCAACTGCCTCAGGTACATCATAGCGGCTGTATTCATGGAGGACATCAATCGCATCCTTATACGAAAAACCCGCGCTGGCTGCATTCCACAAAGAAAGAGGAGTAAGCCTGTATGTGTGAAGATGCTCCGGCGAACGCTCAAGCTCTGCAAATGGAATCAAAGCATTGCGGCATTCAGTTGCACGGCTTGCGTGAACATCAAGAAGTATTGTGCGGTCGCCTTGTACAATCAGCGGATTATCATATGAATTTGGCATAGCGGATTATTATACCGCAAATCACCATTTCTGTTAAGCGATTAAATAAATTAAGACGAATAAGAAATGTGCAGAAGCTCACCCGTATCCTTTAACGCAAGCCCCAGTTTTTCCGGTTCTACCTTTGCAGGCGCATTCACAAGAATCGCAACTGTAAGGCGGTGAGTTTCAAAAGAGCAGTCAAAGCTGAATTCACGGAAAATAAAATTGAAGTCAGAAATTACTGCCTTGATTTTTTCAAGGTCAATTGAATTTTCCTTATAGACCAAAGTGATTGTCTTTATTTTTCCAGCCGGAAAGAATTTATTTTCGATGACTTCAAAAAACGGAAGCGCGATAACTGTAATCGTGAACGCAAAAAAGGCCGGAACATAAAGCCCGTGTCCCACCGCAACTCCAAGCGCAGAAGTACACCAGATTATTGCCGCAGTCGTAATGCCTTTAATGTTAAAGCCCTGCTGCATGATTACGCCGCCGCCGATAAAGCCGATGCCTGTTACAACTCCGGCCGTAATTCGGGAAGGGTCCCCTGTCGTTCCTGCAACTGCATATTTTGAAAGAATTCCCAACAATGCCGCCGAGCTTGAAATCAAAAGAAGCGTCCTGATTCCAATCGGCTGGAAATGATTTTTCCTTTCAATTCCGAGTACGACGCCAAAGCAAGTACTCAGCAAAAGCCTGAAGCAATATTCTAAAATGCGTTCGTTAAAAACAAATTCGCTCATACTCTACTCCGTTCCTGCATGCCTTATTTGAAAAGTGAAGCGAGGCCGCCTGCTTTTGCGCCTGCCTTTATCCAGCTCACACTCTGCTTTAATGAAGGCTTCGACTTAAGCCCGTCAATTGAATCGAGATAGCCGCATAACCACGAAGCAAAGTCACTGTCCTTTTTCATTACCTCATTCGCATTATCGGCGCGGACTAAGATCACAGAAACATAATCCTTTCCGCCATACAACGCCGCCACGCTTTCTGCAAATGCCGCAAACGCTTTTGCCGCGGACGCAACAAACGGACCTGCGCACGGAGCCGTATTCCTCAGCGACGGATTTTTTACAAGGTCGATTTCCTCAAGCGAATTTTTAATTACAAAAACAAGCTTTCCGGGCGCAACCTTTGCTTCCTGCGCCGGATTAATCAGAAACGATTTTTCAAAGCGCGTCAAAAGCTCCATCGTAAGATACTGATAGCCTATCGTGGCCGTATCGTGCGCCCTTGAGCACTCTTCTATTGTCAAAGCTTCAAACTGAGAAGCGTAATAATTTTCATCAAAGAAAAGGACGGCTTCATCTACCTTGCCAAAAGCAGTCTCACTCTGAAGCACGAACGTCCGCGCCGAAACCGGGGATGTTCTCTGCCATGCAAATCCAGCCATCTTTCCTGTAAACTGATTTTTAGCATCGGCATCATCAATTGCAACCGTTACATTCCGTGAATTGGAAATGGCGCTTTCTACAAAATCATTTGCGTCAGGCAGCGCTTTCCCCGCAAAAAGCATTGTTTTTTCCATATCAAATATTATAGCACAGGTTTGCATAGTTTTACAAATCCATGTTATAATAAAGATTATGAAAATCTGGATTAAGTATTTGATTGGTGTTGCGCTCGGTCTTGCCTGCGCACTTATCCTTCCATTTAACACGCTGCAGGGAACTGCCCTGCTTTCTTTTGTTGCAGAAATCGTAATCAGAATCGGAAGATACGCACTTGCTCCGCTTTTGTTTTTTGGCGGAATCATGGCAGTTTACCGCCTGCATGACGAAGGCATTCTCGTTAAGACCTCGCTCTGGACGCTTGGTGTAATCATTGTTTCTTCCCTGCTCCTTACCGCATTGGGCTTTGTATCAATCCTCGCCGTGCACCTTCCGCTCATTCCGATTACAACCGAAAAGGTAACGGAAGTTTCGCCAATCGATATAACTTCGCTTTTCAGGCAGATTTTTCCGTACTCACCGTTTCAGGCATTGAACGAAGGCTCTTTCCTTCTTCCATGCTTTGTATTTGCACTTATAATCGGTGCCGGCTGCTGCATGGAACATTCAAACCTCAAACCGGTTCTTTCACTTGCTGACGCATTGAGCGAGCTTTTCTTCAATATAATGACTGTAATCACAGAGTTGCTTTCAGTCGGAATCATCGCAATCATGGCTTACTGGACGGTTCAGTTCCGCGAAGTAATCCGGACAGGTGTCTTTAATCCGCTTATGATTATGCTGCTTGTTGATTTTATTATTCTTGCAGGAATCATCTATCCGCTTATAACGATGGCAGTCTGCAAGAACGCAAAACCATATAAGGTACTGTATGCGTCAATCGCGTCCTTTATAACGGCATTCTTTTCAGCAGACACAAACCTTACGATGCCGCTCAACATGCGCCTCGGAAAAGAAAAGCTCGGAATCAGGCAGCGCACAAACGGCTTTTCGTACCCAATCTTTTCTATTTTTGCCAGGGGCGGCACCTCGCTTGTAATAATCATCAGCTTTGTCGTAATCTGGCGCAGTTATTCCAAGCTCAATATCGAATTCTTTGATATGATGTCAATTTCACTTACGGCATTCTTCCTGTCGTTTGTGCTCGGCAACATGCCAAGCGGCGGCACCTTTATTGCACTTATGATTTTGTGTACGATGTACGGACGCGGAATGGAAACATGCTATCTTTTGTTAAAGCCTGTAGCCGCGATAATCGGCTCGTTCGCATGTCTTTTTGACACGGCAACTTCGATGTTCGGAACATACATTGTTGCGATGAACACAAAGACAATCGAGCGTCACAGAATCTAATTTTTTAGAAATCAAATTAATTTTCTGAAGCTTCTTTAAGGTATTTACGCAATGTAGTCAAAAGCAAATCGGGCTCGATTGGCTTTGCTATATGCGTATTCATGCCGGCCGCAAGACAGCGGTCAACATCTTCCTGGAAGGCGTTTGCCGTCATGGCAATGATAGGAATCTTTTTTGCGTCCTCACGCTCGAGGCTGCGCAAAAGGTGAGCGCTTTCAAGACCATCCATAACCGGCATCATTACATCCATAAGAATAATATCGTATGTACCTGGAGCGGCCTCGCTGAATGTATTGAGCGCAATAAGGCCGTTGTCGGCAATCTGGACATTCATGCCCTGCTTGGTCAAAAGTCTGCGGGCGATTTCCTGGTTAAGCGCATTGTCTTCAACAAGAAGGACATTCTTTCCTTCAAGCGTAATCTGCTCCTGACTTTCAGAATCCTTTGATTCAATTTCGGCTTTTTCGATATCAGGATAAACGCGCTCAAAAGTCAGGAAAATCTTAAATGTAGTTCCCTCACCCGGCGCTGACTTACATTCAATCCTTCCGTTCATAAGCGAAACAAGATTATGCACGATTGCAAGTCCAAGTCCGGTTCCAACCTTGTTTACGGAATTTGAATCCTGCGTGAACGCATCGTACATTATTTTCTGGAAGTCTTCCGACATTCCGCTTCCTGTATCGCTGATTGTAATCATCAAGTCAACCTGATTGTCATACTCATCAATTACATCAACCAGGAATTCGATTCGTCCGCCGGCCGGCGTATACTTTGACGCATTTGAAATAAGGTTCATGATAATCTGCTGACAGTGGAGCTTATCCATATTCAGGAAGTAAGTCAGAAGTGAATTTGAATCCTTATTACAGTAATAATCGATTCCATTCTTTTCGCACAAACCGGAAGCAAGCATGTTTATGCTTTCAATAAGCTCACCTGCACTGCAAATAGTCTGACGGATTTCCATCTTACCGCTTTCGATTTTTGACATATCAAGGATGTCGTTCAAAAGTCCGACCATGTATTTAGAAGATGACTTGATTTTGCGCAAGTCCTCAAGAATTGCCTGCGGATCGTCTATCTCGTTTTCGGCGAGCTCTGAAATACCGATGATTCCGTTCATAGGAGTACGCAAATCGTGGCTCATGCGAGAAAGGAAGTCGCTCTTTGCGTTGTTTGCAAGCTCTGCGCTCTTGATTGCACGCGAAAGCTTTTCGTTCTGCATTTTTTCCTGCAATGTGATGTCGGTAATATCACGGCAGATGTAAACGATTACATTTGAATTTTTCTTGAGGTAATAAATTTTTATCTGCTTAATCCGGATGCCCTTTTCGCTATCCTTTGTCTGGAACGTAAAGTCAATTGAATTTTTTTCCTTCAAGTCAGAAAGAACGCGGTTAAGGATAAAGTGCTTGTGGATTTTTCCCTCTTCCTTTTCGTTAACGACCTTATCAACAAACAGATCAATCAGTCTGTCATACGCAATCTCGTTTTCATCAGGAATCCAGGCCGCGTCTTTTGTTCGGTGAATAAAGCGGCAGAAAAGCGACGCCACATCGAGCCAGAAAATAAATTCAACTTCCTCATCAAGAACAGAGTCCTTTGAAATAAGCGCTACCTTTTCGTTCGTAATATCCTGAAGGTTACAATATGCCTCGATATTTCCAGTGTACGGGTTTGAAGTAAGCTCTATGCCAAGCGTAAACCAGCGGATTGACTGATTTGAAAACTGATAGAAGAAGTCGCATTCCTTTTCACGCGCGCCGTTAACGAATGCCGTCAAAAGCTCCATTCGGTCGATGGAAGCCGCGAAACCGACATTCTGGTGATTTGTAGAAATCATCTTGCTTAAGGCTTCCAGTTCCTTATCCGCCTCATTGCCTGAAATCTGACGGCTCAAATCAGGAATATTAATAAGGCGCTCCATTACGATGTTACGCGTAAGGTTAAGGCGGGTGTATGCAGGATAATCGCGGCTTACAAATGAGCGGTAAGCCATGATTCCGTTATACTGATCCTCGGCACGCTTTTGCGTTGTGATATCAGTAGCCGTTCCCAAAGCCTTCAGGACACGGCCGTTCACAGTTTTAATGGCGCGGTAAACAATTCTCTTCCACTTTACATTTTCAATATGCGTGTGGATGTCTTCAATTCCAAGCGGAAGGTCAATCTGAACAAACTGCTTTCCGTTCTTCAATTCCTTTATGACCTGATTGTACTGGTCACGGTATTCATCTGGAATAATTCCCGTATCAATCCAGCCCTGCGCAATATCAGAGCTTTCTGACGGCGTGATTTCAAGAAGACCGTCATCCGATTCCTCATCTTCCTTCTGATGCTGGAGCACCTCGTCATCATTTTCAAAATCACATTCCCAACAAAGCGTATCACTCTGGTCGATTACGGCGTTGAATTTGTTGCGCTCTTCAAGAATGCTCTGCGACAAGGAAATCTTTTCTATAAAATTCTTGATGAAGAAATACGCCATCGTTCCAATAATGACAAGAGTAAGTACAATCCAGAAAATTACGATTGCAAGCGAAAAGCCGCGCGATTCATTATCGTTAATAAAAAACGTGTTGTCAGGAAGCCTGTTCTTAAAAATGCCGTTCTTTTTCATCTGGGCGACATCAAAGAAATATCCGCACTTTGGCGTAGAATCTACAGGAATAACCTGAAGCTGATTTCTGTTCGTAATCAGGTTCGCCATGTTTCCGGCCGCAGCACCCATATCCACATACGACGAAAAATAACCGCCCAAAAATCCCGTGCCAAAGCCAAAATTGTTGCACGAGAGCACAGGCACCACAGAAGACGCCTTTACGATTTCTATAAATTCCCTTTCGCCAACCGGAGCTTTCTTGAGAGTTTCTTCCGTCAAAAGCGAAAGGATTACAGTCTCTTTCTGAACATGCTTGAGGAACGAATACAGTCCCGATTTTGTCATGTTCTCCACGCTCTGATATTCAAACGAAAGGCCGTATCTGTGCGTAAATGCATCTGTCTGACGAAGCACTTCATTCTGAATTTCATCAGACGCGCCTACAAAAATAATTTTGCGTGTTGCAGGAAAAAGGCGCTTTGCAATCAGGATATTTTCTTCATAGTGGAACCGCTCTACGATTCCGGTTACATAGGAATTATTCTGAACAAATTCAAGCTTTTCGGGACTATCTACGCTCAGGATGATGATGTTCATTTCTGAAAAAAGCTCGTCAAAATTATCTTTGATGAACCTGAATGACCCGTCGCTTCCAGAAATGATTGCCTTGAACGGATAAGATTTTATGTATGACGCAAACCACTGCTTGAAATTGGCAAGGTCAGTTTCCATTGTAGCGTCGCGTATGTTCATCGTCTGAATGTGAAGCATCGTGCGGTTGTTCAATGAGTCATGGATTCCCTGAAGGTGCATCTGTAATTTTGGTTCGATAAGCTGATCGCCTGACAGATAAAGTATGTTTCCCTCGTGTCCTGAATTTACAGAATACGCTGCCGAGACGAGCAGCATTAAAGTGAGGAAAAATAAAACCAGATGCCTTGTAAAGCGACTAAACTCCATAATCAACTATTATATCACATAGCCGCATGCTTCGCAAATTTCGCGCATATTATTGTACATATATTTGACAAGATTCAATTCACTCCTGCAAAAAAACGGACACAGACGGCGGGTCCCAGCGACGACAAAAAAAATCGGTTCCCCCCGCCATTCGCTCCCGGTTATTTGCCTTCGGCTCAACCGTTCGCTAGCAGGACCTTCCGATTTTTTTCTGTCTGCGTCCCGCCTCATTATTGTCCATTTTTTTGCTCACGTTCATTGAATCTTTTTCTTAAATGCATAAAACTCAAAAAAATGCGAGAAGGAGACAGGCGTCTGGCGAAAACACACCATTTGCACCTGCCGCGATTAGCGGCAGGTGCAAATGGTGTGTAGCGACGGTACCTAGCGGTTTCGATCTGACGCAATGTCGACTGGAAGCATTTTTTTGAGTTTTTTACGACCTTCAGACAAAAAAAGTGAACACAATTAAAAAACGTAGCCGAAAATGTGCGGCCGCCCATTTTTTTTGCTCTGAAAAATAACTGTACAAATTTTGAATTTTGTACTAAACTGTGTTATGTATGAGTACAGAGTCGTCTAAAATTCTTTTTTCACAGCCAGAATATAAAGCCTACGTAAAGACA
Source organism: uncultured Spirochaetaceae bacterium (assembly GCA_902772975.1). GTDB lineage: Bacteria > Spirochaetota > Spirochaetia > Treponematales > Treponemataceae > Treponema_D. The sequence continues at coordinate 214 of CACYCX010000159.1, read as the reverse complement.
TCAGGCTCAGATGACTTTGTCATTTCAATCAACCTAAGCAAGGATTACTGTAAGGTTAGCGAAGACATTACAAAAGTCCTTGATTTCCCGGCAGCCGAATTTGAAAACGCAAATGAAGTCCTCGGCACGCTGGTTCACCCGGACGACAAGCACCTTTTTGCAAAGGGAATGGACAGGCTCCAGAGCGGAAGCACACTCGATTTTGTGGCTGAAT
>CACYCX010000158.1 GCA_902772975.1 uncultured Spirochaetaceae bacterium | reverse complement strand
TGAACGCGACAGACGTATGACGATTCTCCTTACGCCGTTCATGTCGTGTACCGCAAAGCTTGCCATTTACGGATTTTTTGTAAACGCATTCTTCCCAAAGCACGGCGGCCTTATAATGACAGGCCTTTATCTTCTGGGAATTTTTACAGGCGTCCTTGCGGCGTTCCTTTACAAGGCGACTCTGTTTAAAGGTGAAGCCGTTCCGTTTGTAATGGAGCTTCCGAATTACAGAATGCCTGGCGTACGGAATACGGCGCAGCTTTTATGGGAAAAGGCAAAGGATTTTCTGATGCGCGCCTTTACAGTAATTTTTGTTGCAACAATCGTGGTCTGGTTTTTGCAGCACTTTAACTGGAAGCTTCACCTTGTTGATGACGCTGAACTGAGCATGCTGGCAGCCGCCGCAAGAATTATCTCTCCGATAATGAAGCCGGTTGGACTTGGCGAATGGCAGATAAGCGTCGCCCTAGTAAGCGGCTTTATGGCAAAGGAAAGTGTCGTTTCGACCCTTGGAATTTTATTCGTGAACGGCGTTAATTCCGTACTTACGCCGCTTACCGCCGCGAGTCTGTTAGTGTTCAGCCTTTTGTACGCTCCATGCATCGCGGCGATCGCTTCGATAAAGCGTGAGCTTGGAATAAGATATGCCGCCGGCGTGATTGTCTGGCAGTTTATGATTGCCTGGATTGCAGCATTTATCGTTCGCTTTATCGGACTTTCTATCGGGGCGGCATGATGGCAGCAAACATTGTGATTGGAGCATCCATCGCGCTCGCCGCTATCTGGGCTATCGTGAGGATAATCAGGAACAAAAAACGCGGCGGCTGCTCATGCGGCTGCGAAAGCAGATCCGATGGCGAATGCAGTTTGTGTGAATGCGATAAATACAAATCGTGAAATTCTTCAGAGAAGGTTTAAGATAACATGAAAAAAAACTATTTAATTCTATTTCTACTTGGCTTATTAAATTTTAGCCTGTCTGCTCAAAACATCAAAAAGGGCAGTAAGATAACTGTTTCGTTGCCTTCTTCTAAAAACATAGAAAAAGATGAACAGTGGATTCCTCTTTTTATTCAGGGACAGCTGTTATCCGACATCCAGAACTATTCAGATTTTGTAGTTATCGACAGAACTGCTGCAGATTCAATTCTGGCTGAACAGGAAAAGCTTGAAGCAAATGCATTCATTAATGGTGATGAAAACACGGCTATCGAATATGCAAGTGCATTAAAAGCAGATTTTCTGGTATCTGTAAATATTTTAAAAAAATCATCCGACTGGTCCATGGAATGCAGGCTTATCGATATCGCAACAAGTAAGCCTGTTGGAAAGGCATATTCAAATGCCAGCATTTCAAGCCAGATGCTCGAAAACGGAATCGCCATACATTCCGCAGCTTACGAATTATTAAGCGGAATAGGCGTTGATAAAAAAAGACTTGAACCGTTACTGTCGCAAACAGAAAATCTTTTAAAGCAGGCAGCTGCTCAGACTTATATCGCAAAAGGTATTGTTGCGGAACAAAACAGTATGAATATCGATGCCTTGACTTATTATTTAAAGGCAACCGAAAACAGTAAAAACCTAAAGGAAGCATATAAGCGCCTTTCATTTACAAGTATAAAGATGTCAACAGGAAATATTGGCATTGATGCAGAAAATAAAATCAATTTTAGAAATAAATGGATAGAGCTTCTAAGGCAGACTGTTTCCATACTTGAAAAAGAGCCGCCTCTTATTTTTTTATACAATAAAGACTTAAAGCCGCTTGAGCTTACAGAAGATAATTACAGAAAAAATACACAATCATTTTCTATGCTTTGCGGACTGTTCTACACATATGAATATGACATAATTGCAGAATTAAAAAAATCATTAAGAACAATTCCTGATGTTGAAAAATGGGGCCCGGAAGCAACAATGTTTCCTGAATATTTAACAAAGAAAGAATCATGGTTTAACTCAGAAACATTTTATGTTAAGGCATCCTTGAAAGATCAAAATAATAAAATTATTTCTACTGTTATTCACGATATGGAATATACTGATTCAGCGCCCCATAATCAAAGCAGAATTAGAAATATAATTGGTTGTGGAAACACAATTCAATTTCCCGATATTCCGGTTTCTTCCGTAAAAGCAACGGATTCATTAGCCATTTCAATAGATGAAGTCGGATTTAAATATGGAAATAAAAGAATTCCTTTAGATATTTCTATAGTAACTTTCCAAAACCATTTAGGTGCTTATAATTTTAAAGCGGAGCCCTATCCAACTCCACTTGGAAAAATTGCTTGTGTTGGCCCTATTAAATATTATTTTGCGTCGAATTCTCATGAGCTTTATCGTAATGTTATAGGTGAAGATGAATCTGGAAATGCAATATTCTGGGAAGGTAAGACAATACAAGGTAGCGAAAATAAAATAATACCTCTAAAAGAAGATCCAACAAGGCTTATTATAGGCGGTGTTCCTTCATTTATGGGAATTTTAACGGACAGAAAAGATAATTGTCTTATTATCAATAAAGTTATAAAAGACAGCCCTGCTGATAAAGCCGGATTAAAAGAAGGCGACATAATTTCTGGAAATGGCATTATTGATTATTTTGGCTGTTTTATTTCAAATGATGATTATATGCTGTTTAAACCAAATGATGTTATTACATTAACATATACAAGAGACGGCAAAATCAATACCTGTAAATTAAAACTTTGTTCACCGGCAGAAGGAATGTTTTTGCTGCATAAAGAAATGGGATTCAGTTATGATTCAGTTATGGGGCATAGCAATGAATGGCTTAGTTCTGGAGAACTCGGTGCCTACACAGGAATCAAATGGGCTGACAAAGAAAAAGGGATGGTTGCTTCTGTTGACTACTTTAGTCCAGCCTGGTATGCAGGTATAGAAAAAGGAGACATAATAGCGCCTTCAAAAACCAAGCTTGATAAATATGTCAAAAATTTTAGTCCAAAGCTTTTTGAAAATTTTGACAAACAATATGTTCATTCACCGGAAGGTCTACCAGATCACGATTTACTGGGAACTGATAAAATTGGTTCAAAAGTTGCGTTCACGATAAAAAGAAACGGAAAAACGACTGAATCTGAAATGTTTATTTGGGCACTAAACTATCCAAAAAAGGTTTATAACATTTTGCTTAAAAAACTTGTAAATGACGCATACTTCAATCATTATGACAGTGTACCTTTTAGAGGGGAAATATATTAATT
>CACYCX010000157.1 GCA_902772975.1 uncultured Spirochaetaceae bacterium | reverse complement strand
TTTATTGCGTTTGTAAAGCCGGATTTGGCTTCGTTTAACCGCAGTATAGATTATCTGATTTTTGTTGTTCTTGGCGGTATGGGTTCAATAACCGGCTCAGTTGCAGCTGCATTCATTCTTACATACTTGCAGGAATTCCTGAGATTCCTCAGCGACTACCGTCTTTTGATTTATCCGCTTATTCTCATACTTGTAATGCTTTTCAGACCTCAGGGATTGTTGGGAACAAGGGAAATATCTTTTGTCGGCTTGTGGGAAAAACTGACAAAAAAATTACAAAAAAAGGAGAGAGCAAATGCGAAATGACAGTGATTTGCTGCTGCGGGCAAGCGATATCTCAATAATTTTTGGAGGTTTGCGTGCTGTCTCCAATTTTTCATGTGAATTGTACAAAGGCGAACTTGTCGGTTTAATTGGTCCGAACGGTGCAGGAAAAACAACTGTTTTTAATATGCTGTCCGGTATTTATACACCTACTGAAGGTGATATAACTTTTTGGGACAAAAAAGGTGCCGTTCACATGGTGGGCAAAATGCAGCCGTATCAGTTGAACAAAATCGGTATTTCACGAACATTTCAGAACATTCGTCTTTTTAACAATCTTTCCGTTGAGGACAACGTTCGCATAGCACTACATTCTCAAAGAAAAGTTACGCCATTGGACGTTTTGTTCCGAACTCCGCGCTTCCGCAAGGATGAGCAGTTTATGACCGAAAAAACGGATCAGCTTTTGTCAATTTTTCACATATCTGATAAAAAGAATGAGCTCGCCAAGAACCTGCCTTACGGAGAACAGCGCAAACTTGAGATTGTCCGTGCATTAGCGGCAAATCCCAGCCTTCTCCTTTTGGATGAACCTGCCGCGGGTATGAATCCTCAGGAAACCGAAGAACTTATGAAACTCATATCGTTTATTCGTAAAGAGTTTAATCTGACAATTCTTCTTATTGAACACGATATGCACCTTGTAATGGGAATCTGTGAACGGCTCATAGTTCTTGATTACGGAAGAATTATCGCGGCGGGACTGCCGGAAGAAATTCAGAAAGATCCTGCCGTTATAAAGGCGTATTTGGGAGAGGAGGCTGTTATCAATGCTTAAGGTTGAAAATCTTGTTGTTCATTATGGTGCAATTAAAGCTCTGCGCGGAATATCCTTTGAAGTTAATGAGGGCGAAATTATTTCTTTGATTGGCTCAAACGGTGCGGGAAAAACTACAACTCTCCATGCACTTTCCAACATCATAAAAAAGACCGATGGAAAAGTAGTTTTTGAAGATGAAGATATTACTTCACTCCCGGCGGATGCGATTGTAAAAAAAGGCTTGATTCAGGTTCCTGAAGGGCGGCGTATATTTGCGAACCTTACTGTAAAAGAAAATCTTGAGATGGGAGCTTTTACACGTAATGACAAAAAATGCATAAAAGATGATACGGAGCTGGTTTTTGAAAACTTTCCCCGCTTAAAAGAACGTATAAGACAGGTGGCAGGAACTCTTTCCGGTGGTGAACAGCAGATGCTTGCAATCGGTCGAGCCCTTATGTCAAAGCCGCGTCTTTTACTTTTGGATGAACCGTCCATGGGACTCGCTCCTATTCTTGTTGATGAAATTTTTTCGATTATCAAAAAAATCAATGCAAACGGAACTACAATCCTGCTTGTAGAGCAGAACGCTTTTAAGGCACTTGCAATCGCTGACAGGGCTTACGTTCTTGAAACAGGTGTAATTTCTAAGACAGGAAACGCAAAAGATTTACTCGAAGATGATTCCGTTAAAAAAGCGTATTTGGGCGGCTAAAAATATTTGTTGTTTTCTGTGTTTTTGGTGTTATAATTAATTGCAACGGAGGTATGTATGATTATTGCCGGAATTATGACTAAAAATCCTGTTTTTGTCAGCCCTGATTTATCAGTTAATGATACTAAGGCTCTGATGACGAGGGAAAAAATACAAAAGCTCCCTGTTCTTAATAAAAACAACGAGCTTGTAGGAATTGTGACGCAAAAAGAGCTTCTTAACGCGGGTCCAAGCG
>CACYCX010000156.1 GCA_902772975.1 uncultured Spirochaetaceae bacterium | reverse complement strand
CTTAAGGACCAGTCATCTTTAATCAGGCTTTTTCTCTCAAACACCGAAGATACATTTACCGACTGGGACAATTACGAGATTTCAGTTTCAGACAACTCGATCACTTTGAAGGGAAGAAAATACATTTACGCCAACAAAATGATTACAAAAGACATCCGCGTTATAAGCCGGCTTGACGAAAGCACTTTCGCAATTTTTACGTTATCCGCAAGAAACGACGCCTATATCAAAAACAGAAGCTATTACGACAAAATCGTAAAATCACTTGAAGTAATCGTTTTTTAATTATTGATTGAATTTATAATTTAATTGAAATCAAACGGCGCCGCACATTTAAATAATTTTTACGGACGACCTGTCAATGAATTGCGTCGGAACGCGGACAATGTGCGGCACCGGAATTCCAGCCATTACCTGTAACAGCATTTCCGCCGAAAGCGACGCAATTCTATCCCTATCCTGCCTGAATGTAGTAAGAATCGGCGCGGCACTCACTGCCGTAGTATCATCATCAAATCCGATAAGCGAAATCTGTTCCGGGATTTTAAGCCCCATCTCGGCAAGATATTTCATCGCGCCAAAAGCAAGACTGTCGCAGACAACGAATACGCCTGTAATATCCGGGCAGCGTTCGTAAAGCCGCTTCATCCCCTCATAGCCTGATTTGTCAAACCATGCGTCGCATATTTCAAGATATTTATCTTCAAACTCCATGCCGCACAGCTTGAGTTCATCCCTAAAGCCGCGGAGCCGCTCAATCGCCGCCGGAGAATTTTCACGCATCGGAGCACCCAAAAAGCCAATTTTTCTGTGTCCGCATTCAAAAAACTTCCTTGCTGCAATATGTCCGGCTTCTTCGTTTTCAGAAACTACAGTGCATATTCCCGGAATAAATTCGTTTGTCGAAACACACGGAATTCCGCAGCTTCCAAGCGTCTGTATTTCAGGATCATCATCGATTGGATTTACGACGATAATGCCTTCGACATCGCGGTATTTGCAATGGTCAATGTAAGACATTCCGTCATTAAAATTCTTTGAAAGGAAAAGCAAATCAAAGCCGGCCATTTCGATTTCGTGCCTGAATCTGTTCAAAAGGCCGCCGAAAAGCGGATGTTCAAAACCGCGGAGCATCGCAACATCTTCAAGGATTACGCCGATAAGCTTTGAATGCTTTGTCGAAAGCGATTTTGCCGCCATATTCGGCGTATATCCGGCTTCTTTTGCGGCATTCAGGATTTTTTCGCGTGTTTTGGGATTAAGTTTTCCGTTACCGTTCAGCGCTTTTGAAATCGTCGGTGCACTGAAACCGGTTGCTTTAGCTAAGTCGTAAATCGTAACCATTTCAATCCACCTGAACTATTCGCCTTTAGTGTAAGTAAAGTATTCAAAATCAGCGTAATGAGAATATTCTGCCATATCAGTACAGAACATTCCTACAAAAGCGCCCGTAAAGCCAAGTCCGCCGTATTCATCAGAAAGCTTGCTGACATCAAGAATCGGCCTCACTTCACGCCAAAGCTTTCCGTCTTCTGAATACGAAAAGAACGCCGCATCATAATTTGCGCTAACCTTGAGCCAGACCGGAGCATCGGCCTTTAGCGGAATTTTAAGCCCTTCCTTATATTCGCCAAGCATAAACTGCTGGAATTGAAGGACCTTTCCAAGCTGTTCATCATATGTTATGCAAAGATTATACTGAGTGTCCTCATCATAGCGGTATGACAAACCTGCCAGCTGCTGAAAATAATTAGGCTCAAAATAGACCTTTGTTTCCGCCTCGAATATAAAATCCGTCTGGCGGCGGGCTACGATTCCCTGCTCAAAATTGGATACCGGCGACTGTCCGCCTGTTATGCGTAAAAAGCCTCTGCGGGCTTCTGTTGAAAATCTCTTTACTTTTTTACCGGAAAGCGGATAACGCAGCGTTTTAAAATCCAAAAGCCAGTCATCCTTAGAAAAATCGTATTTTGTGATACGGCAGCATTCATCCGCTTTTGCTCCAATCAGGCTCCTGTCCTCTTCACCAGGAAGAAGCCCGCAGATGCCGGATACTTCGACATAATCTGGCGGCGTATTCTTAAACGAGCCGTCTGGCTGAACGACATACGGCCAGTCTTCTTTCCATGTAAGCTCCGCGATGCCTGTTTCCCTTCCAAGCGGACATTCCTTACGACCAGGAAGCGGGCGGCCGCACAGGTAGACAAGATACGTTTTCCCGTCACTCGACTCACACCAAGAGCCATGCCCTGCCTTTTGCAGCTTTAGTTCAGGATGTCCGTAACTAGTTATAAGCGGATTTTGCGGATGCACTTCGTACGGGCCAAAAAGACTCTTAGACCTGGCAACAGTCAGGGCATGCTCATAACATGTTCCACCCTCGGCCGCCGCCACATAATAGAATCCGTTTCGCTTGTACAAGTGAGGTCCCTCAACGCAACCGATTGCCGAACCATCAAAAATTTTTTTGGGTTTTCCGATAAGATGCTTTTTAGTAACGCTGTATTCCTGCAGGAGGATTCCGGAAAATTGATTTGCATTGGTATAGTTAGTCTGATATGCTTTGCGGTAGTCCCATTCCATATTAACCAGCCAGTGTCGGCCGTCGTCATCATGGAACATAGAAGGATCAAACCCAGAGGCATTCAAGAAAATCGGGTCTGACCATGGTCCTTCGATTGATTCCGCCGTAGTAAGAAAATTAGGCGTATCCTTCCAGGGACCTTTATTCCAGCTGCGGACATTTGTATAAATCAGCCAGAATTTTCCATCTGAATATGACAGGCATGGAGCCCATATTCCGCATGAAGCAGAATTGCCTGCCATATTCAAAAGGCGTTCCTCGCTTAAAGGCGAAGGAACTGAAGTCCAGTGTACCAAATCCTTTGAGCGGTGTATTTCAACACCCGGATACCATTCAAAAGTGGAATTGGCGATAAAATATTCGCCGTTTACAGCCACAATAGAAGGATCCGCATGAAAACCACTCAGGATAGGATTCAGTACCCTTGCCATGTTTATTCCTTAACAGAACCCATCGTTACACCAGCAATGATATAGCGTGACATGAACATGTAGAAAATGATAATCGGTATCAACGAAACAGCAATACCCATGTAGATAGCACCAAACTCAGTTCGGTAAATATCACCACGGAGCAACTGAACGAAGATAGGAAGTGTCTTTTTTCTATCTGTCTGCAACAAAATCATCGGAGTAACGAAGTTGTTCCAAGAACCTACAAAGCCGAAGATTGCCTGTGTTGCAAGAGCCGGCTGAAGGATTGGAAGAATAATCTGGTTGAAAATTCTGAACTCACCTGCACCATCGATACGACCGGCATCAATCAATTCAAGTGAAAGAACTGATGCCATGTACTGCCTCATAAAGAGAACAGTTGCAGCACTTGCGATTGCAGGAATAATCAACGGAATAAAGCTGTCTGTAAGCTTAATTCTAGCCATGAACTGATAGAAACCGATGAATGAAAGAGAAGCCGGGAGCATCATGATTACGAGAATGAATGCCCACAGGAAGTTCTTTCCTCTAAAGCGGTAAACATGCATTGAATAAGCAGTCAAAGCACTGAAGTAAATACCAAGTGAAGTAGAACCGATAGCGATGATTGCTGAGTTAAGGAAGCCCTGCCAGATCTGGAACTTACCGCGAGAGAAGTTCAAGATAAAGTTTCCGATATGAACCATATCCTTTGCATACTGCGGGTTAGAAATAATTCCAGACCAACCACCAGTTGTACCAAGCTTAACGCCTGAACCAGTTGTAATAAGGATATTCCAGTTAGAAATGAAGCTTCTTCCAGGTAAAATTGAAAGACCAGCGTTGATTTCCTCTGTTGTACGTGTCGCATTGATCAACATCAAATAAATTGGAACAAGCGCGATTATAGCAAAGAGAACCATCAAAATGTAGATGATAGTCTTTTTTACTGTCATTGACGATTTATAATCCATTCCAAGCCTCCTTACTGTGCAGAAGCTGCGGCAGCTGCAGCGGCTTCTTTCTTCGCCTTTTCAAGTGCTTTCTGAATCTTAATGTCGGTCCTATCCTTCATAAGATTGTTGACGAAGTAAGCACAAATCATAGTGATTACGAATACACCAAGTGCGATTGCAGCAGCATATCCATATCGGTTTTTACCCTGGAAAGCCGTATTGTACATATAGAGAACCATTGTACGAATCTTAAAGTCCGGACCTCCGCGCATATCTGTCAAAAGGAAAGGAATCTCAAAGAGCTGCATACCACCAATCAATGATGTAATAAGGATAAAGAGCATCATCGGGCGGAGCAATGGAATTGTAATGTAAACAGTCTGCTGTCTCTGGTTTGCACCATCCATAACTGCTGATTCATACAATGTCGGTGAAATACTAGTAATACCAGCCATCAACATAATCAATGTCTGACCACACCACATCCACCACTGGATAAATGCAACGATACCGCGTGACCATGCTACACTGCGGAAGAACTGAATTGCTTCTTTTACTTCAACACCGTCCTTTATGACAGTTGCATAAATTCCGAGTTTATTGAAGAACTGGTTAACAGGTCCGATTGGATAACCGAAAAGGCTTCTGAACAAAATTGCTACAGAAGCTGCTGTAAGAAGGTTAGGCATATAGAACAAAGCTCGGAATCCGTTCTTTGCTTTAATGTGCATACGCGGATCAGTAAACCAGATTGCAAAAAGAAGTGCTATACCAAGCTGAGGAATAAAGTTGAAGCCCCACATAATGAATGTGTTGACAACAGCACCCCAGAAGTTTTTGTCGAAAATAAGTCCCTGACGAACTACTTCGCCAGCTTCATTTTTTGTACTATTAAAAAAGTTTGTAAGACCGATAAAGTGAAGTTTTGTCTCAAAACCCGTTAAATCGGTAAATGCAAGCAAAATCGTATAAATTGTCGGCCACATCTGGAAAAACAAGTAAACCACGATGAAAGGCAAGACAAAGAAAACACCATATTTACTAAGTTTTGCTTCGGATCCTTTTATTTTTTTAGGCATTTTTTGACTCCTACTAAAAACCTTTCGATGTGAATCCGACGCTCTGAGGGGAATCACAGTCCGAAAACATCAATCAAAAGAATAATAAAAAAGGCGCAGCGTGACTAAACGTTTTATTGTAATGCCACCCTGCGCCCTTTGTTCAAGACTCTAAGAATTAGTTAATTCCGAGTTCTGAAGATACGTGCTCTTTGAAGTCTGCAATAGCCTGAGCCTTTGACTTCTCACCATTGATGTAAGATGCAACAGCTTCACCCCAGAATCCTTCGATTGCCTGGTCTGTTCCCTGTGTCAACTTACCGTCAACATTGTTTGCCATCTTAGCAAACTCAGCATAGTGATTCTGTCCCTTCAAATATGGTTCAGAATATGTATCTTTAATCTTGTTGATAACATTGTTGTTAGAAACCATGTCACCTGTGTCTTTTGCCCATCTCTCGAGGAATGAGTCATCTGTAGCTACGTACTTGATGAATTCCTTTGCGAGGTTCGGAACCTTTGTGTTCTTATAAGCTGCAACCCATGTACCACCCCAGCGGTATGCTGCCGGTCCAGGAATCATAGCCCAGTCACCAGATGTTTCTGGAGCATTCGGCTTAAGAACATAGTGGAGACCCCATGTTGGGAGGAAGTAAGAGAATACTTCAACAGCAGCACCAGACTCTGTCTTGAGGTCGCCCTTCATACCAGCGAACCAACCTTCTGCCCACTGTGCCTGGCGTCCTTCGTATCCCTTGTCCTTCATAAGCTTACACATTTCCATGTAGTCTTCCATAGCTGGGTCGATTACGAGCTTGCCGTTTACAACCCAAGGATCCTTACGAGCACCCTTGTATGGCATGAAAAGGTCACCTGTTGTAGAAACGATTACACAAGATCCCTTTGAATCATTCTTGAACTTCTCAGCTGTGCTGAGGAATGTTGCCCAGTCCTTAACGTACTTCTGAACTTCTGCCGGATCGTCTGTTCCGAGATACTTCTTTGCAATTGAGCGGCGGTAGAACATAGCACCTGGACATGCCTGCCAAGAAAGACCATATACTTTTCCGTTGTATGATCCAACTTCAGCCGGGTAAGCAATCATCTTGCCCTTAACTTCGTTGTATACGTCTGTGAGGTCGAGGAGGAGCTTGTCGCCCTGCTCAACATACTTGCGAACGAATGCATCTTCCAATGCGAATACGTCCGGAGCTCCGTTTCCAGATGCGAGAACTGGATCGAGCTTATTTGGGAACTGATCTGTCGGTGTGAGTGAGTAATCAACCTGTACATCAGGATGATCCTTTGAATAATAACCTTCAATCATGTTCTGCAATTCGTCTGTGAATGACCAAACAACAAGTTTCTTTGCTTCAGCCTTTCCAGAAGCCTTCTTTGCTCCTCCACAGCTTGTAACAGACATAATCATTGCTGCTGCAGCTACTGTAGAAAGAATAACACTACTTTTCTTCATATTTCCTCCAGGATACATGAAAATAAAAATTATCTAGAGCCGATTGTTCAGGCAATCGGTTTCCCTCTTGTACTGATAATTATCTATCCGATTTTTTAATATGTCAACAAAAAGTTTAAAAAAAATCGGCCAAAATCACCGAATTTTGCAATTTTCAGCGCTTTGCAACCGATTTCCTTGATAATTTGGAGAGTTTTGAGGTTTATTTTATACTCTACAACCGTATTGTTTTACTTTTGCGGAGTCAGAACAAAATCGTCCAGGCTTCCCCAGGAACCTTTTAAACCTGAAACATCTGCCCCGATAACGCATTTTCCGTCGCTTCCTACAACGATTCCCTCTATTGAAGGATTAAAAAATTTGCGCCACCCGTCAGTAAATGTGTTCACCTTGTACTGTTTTCCGCCGCTTGAAGCAAAAAGGAATATGTTCTGCTTATCCCGAACGCCGTTATCGCCGCCGTGAATCTGAACTGACGCCTTGTAAACGCCCGGCTTGAGACCAGAAACAGTCTGCTGAACCGTAAAATGCACTTCTTTTTCTGACCACCAGTGAAGTGCTTTTGTTCCAGTCTTTGCATCATCTGCTTTTTCCACGACCTTAAGCTCATTTGCGTTGCCGTTTAGGTCCTTTATCTCCCACATAGAAAGATCTTTTTCGTCAAACGAAGGATTTTCGACATAATTAAGCTCGATAGCAGAAACGCGCGCCAATACCGGAATCCCGCCGTCGCCCGTTCCATGAACCTTGTAATCGCGCGGCCCGAACGAAGTAAGCTTTTCTATTGCAACACCGTCATCGCTTGTCTTATTCCATATTACCGAAACCTCAGCCTCGCTTCCGTCATTGTTAGTAACGCGGACTGTTTGCGGAAGGGCGACGCTTTCTCCCAGACGCGCGCGGACTTCTACGCCTTGCGCAAAATCCGGCCGAACCTGCGCTGATGCTCCCACAGAAGCCAGGCCCCATGCAGCTAAGGACGCGAGCGGTTTTCCGTTAAAATCAAACAGGGCCTGATTGTCCCATGCCGAGCCGCCGAAATATTTTCCTGCATCGTCCGGATCATAGACTGATGCATAGCTTGAAGCCCAGCCCGAACCATGTTTTTCCCATAAAACTTCCCGCTCGCTTCTGTTGTTTCCCGGAACAGGAATCCATGCAGGTTCCCACCAGAAAACGCCCAGGCACTTATCACCAAGCGCGCTTAAATCGTTGATGTAATCATAAATAACGTCCGCCTGTCCCTGAACGCTGATCGAATAATTTTTTTCACCATAAAAGTACGAGTCTTCACTTACAGAATTTCCGTTGTCATCGCCATCGCCGTAAGTATAAGGTGAAGAAAATTCAAGGACGGCGACTTTCTTTCCTGTTTTGTCCGCTATTCTATTGAGGAGTGCGGCAAGATTTTTTGTTCCAAGATGCCAGTATGGATAATCGCTTGTACCAAAGACATCGTAATCAACTTTGTTGTGGATAAGGATATCTGCTATATGCTCATATTCGCCGGCCTTTTCGGGATTTGTAAAGTGAACGCAAACCTTGATATCCTTCGAAATCTCGCGGGATGCCTTAGAGCCTGCATTCATTAATTTGCAGACATTCATCCAGTTTCTTTCGCCTGCCATGCCGGTCGTCGTTTCGTTGCCAACCTGAATCATGCCGACAATGGCACCGCTTTTGATAAGCTTTTTAAGGCTTGCCTTAGTAAATTTGTAAACTGCCTCCTCCTTTTGAGGCATTTCCATATCCTGCCACTGACGCGGTGCCTTCTGCTTGTTAGGGTCTGCCCAGAAATCTGAGTAATGGAAGTCGACCAGAAGCGGAAGGTCGTATTTAGCGGCGCGCTGCCCGATTTTGACAGCAGTCTCCAAATCGCAATGCCCGCCGCCGAATGAATTTCCGGAATCGTCCCACGGATTGTTCCAGATACGCACGCGGATATAGTTTACGCCGCTTTCACGTAATGTCTTGAATATGTCCTGAGGATTTCCGTTCCAGTCACGATAGATTACGCCGCTTTCTTCTTCTGCGATTACGGTTGAGATGTCGACGCCCCGGATAAAGTCATCGCGTGCGCTTTGTGATTTCTGGATAAAAATACCCGGATTGTCTTTGGGGATTACCGTAAAGACCTTTGCCTTTTTTGCGCAACCAGTTGCGCTTAATGCCAAAAAAACAGCAGCCACCGCTGCCACATTTGCTTTCATCATATTCATTTCCTCTTTAGATTCCGCGAGAACAGCCTCGCTAACGCTACACGCGAGTTTTTAACAAAGTTAAAAACTCGCACATTTTCACATTTGGTAGCTCCGCTACCAAATGTGAAAATGTGCGAGTTTTTAACTTTGTTAAAAACTCGCGTGTAGCGTTAGCGAGGCTGTTCTCGCG
>CACYCX010000155.1 GCA_902772975.1 uncultured Spirochaetaceae bacterium | reverse complement strand
TTCCGCGAACTCAAATTTGATGAGAAAGGCGGAATAATTAAAATGGACGGAAGCCTTAAAAAATGATACAATGCCTTTATGGCACACACAAAAAATAACGGACGCGACAAAATACAGATTTTGTTTCAGGATTCCCACATTATCGTAATCAACAAGCCGTGCGGAATCTTGAGCGTTCCGTATGCAGGAAGCCGCGCGAAAACTGCTCAGGATATAGTTGAAGAAATCCTCAGAAAATCCGGGGAAGCAAACGCGCGGCATAAACCATTCGCGGTTCACAGGCTTGACCGTGATACAAGCGGCGTCATGATGTTTGCCCTGACAGAACAGGCAAAGGGCATCATCATGGATACCTGGCATCAGATGGTAACGGAGCGCCTTTACAGGGCAGTAGCTGAAAATCCGGTAAACAAAAAAGCCGCGCTTGCTCAATCAGGAACAATTGAAGCACCGATTGCACTTAACGCCCACAACATCGGATATGTACCAAAAGATTTTGAATCCAATCAAGACAACTCATATCAGTTAAAACCAAACGCAGTCATGGCGCGCACAAATTACAGGATAATAGAGCGCGGGAAATATTTTACGCTTTTTGAACTGTCGCTTGATACAGGAAAGAAAAATCAAATCAGGGCACACCTTTCATATAAAGGATATCCGCTTGCAGGCGACAAGGAACACGGCTCGCACTCTGATCCGTTCGGACGCCTCTGCCTTCATGCGCGCACACTGGAATTCGATCATCCGTTTACAGGCGAGCACCTTAAATTTGAAGTTCCCGAACCAAAGGAATGGCTTGAACAGGTAAAGAAAGAAGCTAAATCAGGCTTTGCACCCAAATCAGAAGGAAAAATCAGGAGCCGAAGAAAACCAAAAGACGATATCGAAATTCCGAAGGGAGAAAGGCGCCTTACAAAAAAACAGCTTGCCCACATGAGTTATATAGAGCGCGGAAAATATCAGCAGCGATAATTTTTTTTACGAGGAGACATGATAAACATTATGGAAGGATACATTCATCAACTTGAAAGTTTCGGCTGTGCGGACGGACCTGGAAGCCGCTTCATCATATTTTTTTCAGGCTGCCCGCTCCGGTGCAAATTCTGCCACAACCCTGATACCTGGGACATTACGCGCGGCAAGAAAATGACAAGCGACGAGCTCATAAAGGAAGCGCTCAGCTGCAAATCATATTGGGGCAAAAAAGGCGGAATAACGGTAAGCGGCGGAGAACCACTTTTCCAGATTGACTTTCTGCTTGAGCTTTTTACAAAGGCAAAGGAACAGAACATCAACACATGCATCGACACATCAGGCGCGCCGTTCACAAAAGAAGGCAAATGGTTTGAGACATTCAAAAAGCTGATGGAAAAAACAGACCTGCTTCTTATGGACATCAAGCACATTGACGAGGAAGAGCACATCAAGCTCACAGGTCAGAGCGGAAAAAATATTTTTGAAATGTTCCGCTATCTTGACGAAATTAAAAAGCCGATCTGGATTCGCCATGTACTTACGCCCGGAATTACAGACAACGACGAGTACCTTGAAAAAACACGCGACTTTATCCGCACCCTCAGCAATGTTGAGCGGGTTGAAATTCTTCCGTATCACGGACTTGGAGCCATGAAGTACAAGGAGCTTGGCATCGATTATGTTTTAAAAGATACTGAAAGCCCGACTGAAGAACGCGTCAAGAAAGCAAAGGAAATCCTTGAATGCGACAAGTACACAAAATGGCGTGAATAAGAAAGAGTGAATAAAAAGGCTCGGGCAATTCCGCCTTTGACGATTTTACGAAATTTTCTTTAAAATATTTTATTTTTATCGTATTTTTCAATATAACCGCTTTATGTAATAAGTATGAAAAAGCAAGTTACATTCAGCGGTTTATTTTTTGCGCTTTGCCTTATGGCATTTTCTTCTCCAGATACAAAAGAGGCAAAGCTCGGACCAAATTATGATTTACTCGAGCTGTATCTTTCAGGCGGATTTTTTACAACAGATGATTTATTTAATTCCGAAAGCGATGTTCAGAAAAACCTCCTTGAATCAAAATATCAGGCCGCCTTCGGAGCAAAAATGATTTTGGGCGGCGCGGATTTGAGGTTCTTCAATTCATGCGCAAAAACGGAAGGAAGCGAATTTGCCACCTTATCAATGCAAGATGCATTTTCAGCGCAGGGCGCTGAAAACGCTGCCAGATTGAAAAACATTTTCAATAAAGAAAAATGCTCGGTATATTTTGATTTACAAAAATTCACTGATTGGGATATGAGCGCCGCCATAGCGACCGGATGCATTACATACTCAGGCCTGTATTCCCGGCAAAAGACGCCTTCGCTATCCGGCGCAGCGTCACCGTTTTTTCAAATCCCGCCTGATGCACTGAATTTAAAGGCAGGCCTTCCGACAAAAACGAGCAGCAAAAAACCGGACAGCTTCTTTTTTTCGTACACCTTTCCCAAGCAAAAAAACGCCGACAGTCAGGGTTTTATTCCCGATACGCTGCGCCTTTCCGGATTTGTAAATCCGCCCCCAATTGAGTATTCCGGCGCTAAACCGAAAGCAGGAGACACAGAAGCTTCACTTAATATAGAAGAAAAATTCTTTTGGAAAAACGCCGTAAAATTCAGCGCCGACACCTTGATTTCAAAATTCACGCTTTCACCAAAAATTTCAGACTCATGGTATTCAAGCCAGAAAAACTTTTACAAAAAATCTTTTTTGTATTTTACGCAGGACGTAACGCTTTCAATTCCATATTTCAAGACAAAGCTGATTTTTTCCGCAATAGAAAATCCTGCTGACCGCGAGCGTTTCTGGATGCGGACTGAAAACCTGATTTCTGCCGGAAGCTTTCTGCTTTCGGTAAACGGTTTTGCATCGGACAATCTTCTGTATCGAGTTAAAGAGCCTTTATTGTCCCCGGGCGGCTCCGTCGAAAGGAAAATATACCAGATAAAAGCCTCACCCGGAATCAAAATATTCTTGCGCGATGGAAAATACATTCTGTTTTCAGGAGGCGGCTACATCGGAAGCTCAATCGAAAATCCGGGAATAAAGCAGGATATCGAAACCGCCCTATCCTTTGCCGCAGGAATAAAATATTTTTCAAAATCATGCACCGGGCGGCTCGATTTTACATCAACGGGCATTAAACCGCCTGAGCTTAACTGCGCTATCCCGGCTTCGCTTCCGGCGTATGCCTGGACCGCAGCATTTTCACATCCATTAAAAAAGAAAGCGGGGCGGCTTTCCGTAACCACCTCCGTCAAATACTATCCGTCTTTTGATTCGTCAAAATCATTATTGGAACAGTCTGCCTCGCTTTCTTTTTATCCCGGCACGCCGCAAACCGGTTCCGGTTCTGATACGCACTCAGGATCCGGGGCAAATTCCCAATCCGGCTCTATTTCACAATCAGGCTTGCCGCGTTCACGGTTCGGACTTAAATCCGTTACGCTAAGCGCCGGAAGCTCGCTAAAAGGCGGCACAGCTAAATGGAACGCCGCCCTCAAAACCGCATTCGGCCTTACCTGCGGAACCACAAAGCTCACCGCCTCAGCCTCCATTGAAGTCCGCAGCACCTCAAAAACGCTTGAATAATATGCGATTTTTCTGTAGACTTGTTAGAATCAGCAGAAGTGAATTCTTCTATATTATTTGAATTCTTTTTTGAGAGGTAACAATATGGCTTTTGATATTACTAAAGTACGTAATATCGGTATCAGTGCCCACATTGACTCAGGAAAAACAACAACTTCAGAGCGTATTTTGTTCTATTGTAACAAGATTCACGCAATTCACGAAGTTCGTGGTAAAGACGGTGTCGGTGCTGTAATGGACAACATGGAACTGGAACGCGAACGCGGTATTAC
>CACYCX010000154.1 GCA_902772975.1 uncultured Spirochaetaceae bacterium | reverse complement strand
TTTTGTGCCGTATATCTTTGAGCAGTTTCCTGAGCTTAACGAGCAGTTTTCAGGTTTTAAATATTTCCCGAACACGGTAAGCTTTTCGTACTGCACGATTTTGGGTGCTCCTGCAATGATGGGCGGTTATGAATATACGCCGGAAAATATCGATAAGCGTAAGGACGAAAAGCTTGTGGACAAGCATAACGAAGCCTGCCTTGTTGAGCCTACTTTGTTTCAGAAAGCGGGATACGATATCACTGTAATCGATCCTCCGTTTATGAACTATGTTGCTACCGGTGATGTTTCTGTTGTTCAGAAGAGGGGAATGAAGGGCTACAACCTTCACGGAAAATTTACAAAGGCATATCTTAAGGATATGGAAGCCAACGCGTTTGAGCTTACGCCGATTTGCCGAAAGCAGATAAGGAATTTTTCTGTAATGCAGATTATGTTTCCGTTCTTCCGCGAAACCTTTTACACCATAGTCCGCGAGGATTCAGATTTTTCTGCAGGAATCGCATTTGAAAGATATTACTCTGTACTTCATTTTATAAACCGCATAACAGAGTTTGACGGAAATGCAAACAACTATATTTTCTTTGGAAATGATACGGCGCATGAACCGAATTTCTTAAACTATCCTGATTACAATATGCTTTCACCCAGGACTACGGATACTGTCGGAAATTATAAATGGAAAAGCGACTGGGATATAATGTCGTATCACGCAAATGTCTCTGCATTAAAGGGACTTGGCCGCTGGTTTGCTTATCTTAAGGAAAATGGTGTGTGGGATAATACGCGAATCGTAATCGTGTCGGATCATGGTAACGGCGTATATCTTTCTGAGTATGATGAATTTGACGATGGTAAATGGCATTCATGGAGAAGCCCGATTTTAATGTACAAGGATTTTAATGCAAAATCAGAAAAGATTGATGTTGATGAAACTTTGATGGCAAATGCAGATGCGCTTTTCTTATTGAATAAGGGACTTCCTGTTTCTGATGTTAATCCGTTTACAGGAAAAAAACTTGTTCAGGATAAGGCTCACGGAATCCATATTGCACCTTGCGCGCCGGACAGCAATATCGAAGCTGCCAAGAAAAATGTATTCGGCCGTAACGGTGACCCTGACTATATTGTAACAGGAAGTCCGTTTAAATCATCAAGCTGGCAGATTTACAGCGAGGAATAAGCTTTTTCTATTCCGAAAGGGAATTAATTAAATCCGTAAAGCGCTTTGCCCAGAGCTCTTCGATAAACTTTTCCTTGTAAATCTTAAAGCCTTCTTCACCCATCTTGTCGCGCAATGCCTTATCCGCGGCAAGCTTTTTGATGTTTTTAACATAAGGTTCTACTTCAAAAATCGGGCTTACAAATCCGCTTATGCCGTCGGCTACGCTTTCCGGAAGTCCGATTGAGTCTGAGACAACGCACGGAATTTTATATGACATCGCTTCGATAGCAGCTATGCCCTGTGTTTCGTAAATCGTAGGCTGAAAATATATGTCTGCGATTTTGTACAAATCAATCGGATGGTCAAAGTAGCCGACATATTTTATCCGCGGATTATCCTTAACCTTTTGCCTGTACATTTCAAGCTTGCCTGATGTCCCCGCCCATATAAATTCTATTTCGGGATTTTCTTTAGTTACGCGACGGGCAACCTCAAGCCATACATCAGGATTTTTGTAATGCTCAAGCACGCCGAATGTAAGGACCGTGATTTTTCCTTCGGCAGTCTCGCGCTTTATTTTCTGCGGCGGAAGTGCGTAATTCGGAATTGTAATGCATCGTTTTTTTATTTCCTCCGATTTTACAAGCGACATAAAAGTGTTCTTCTGGGAATTTGAAACGAATACAAGCGCCTTGTTCTGAATGTTTTTTCCGCTCGAAAGTTTTTTTGAAATGTAGCCGTCAACTTCCTCAAGAAGCGAATGCATTATGTAAATAGCCGGAATTTTGAATCTGAACATCGGAAAATAATTTATAAATCCGCCGGATGATGTGATTACAAAATCAGCCTTGTGCTTTAAGCAGAACCACCTCATGATAAGGCTGTCGCGAAGGTACATGTAAAAGCCTTCAAATTTTAGCTTGATTGAAATTAAGTGAAGGTAAAATTCAATTTTCTGCGTGACTTTATTTCCAAGGTAAATTTCTACATTGCTTATGTTGTGTGCTGAAAGCTTTTTTTTAAGGCGCTCGTCAAAAGCATATTTTGTTGAGATTACAGGAAATACGTTGTGCCCTTTAGAAATCAAATCGTAGAGGCGAAGGTAAAAGGTTCCTGTTCCGCCGGTAGGGCTTACATCTCCAAAATATACTATGTTCATTGTGTAAAATTCCTTTTAATCTTTTTTATTTTTTCGAGGTAAAATTCAAATACAAGTCTTTTGCTTTTCGGCGAAGCTTCTGCAATTTTGTAAGCGGCGGCCTGAATCCGTATTTAATCTGAACCTGTTCTGTTTCTAGTGCGGTAACCCTCTGATTTACATGGCTTATGCCGCACAAATCGTGATTTAAAATGAACTTGTCGAGGAAAATAAATTCTACATTGTTTTTGTAAAAGCGCGAAAAGCAGTCGTAGTCTCCGGCCACCTTGAACGATTCATCGTATACGCCGTATTTATCATAAATCGATTTTGGAACAAAGGCCGCCTCGTGCGCAATCATCTTCTGCGGAATCATTGCCGCTGACACGCACAATCCTGTCTTGAAAACGCCGTTTTCGATTCCCTTCCATGCGCCGTATAAAATTGCATCAGGAGAAGCTTTGTTTAATTCGTATAGATTTTCAAAGGCATTTTCCTTAAACGTATCGCCTGAATTTAGGATTCCTACAAGCACGCCGTTTGAATGCGCGATTCCCTTGTTCATTGCGTTGTAGATTCCAGAATCCTTTTCGCTTACCCAGTAAGAAATTTTAGAAGCGTATTTTTTCTTTGAAAGGAATTCCTTTATTACATCAACGCTTCCGTCGGTACTTGCGCCGTCAATTATAATGTATTCAAACGGCTTTGCGCATTTCTGCGACAGCACACTTTCCATTGTCTGCCGTAATCCGTCCGCATTGTTCCTGTTTATCGTGATAATAGAAAGAAAAGGTTTCATGCGCTAATTATGTCACATTTACGCGAATTACTCAACTTTTACAGAATGTGTTGTTTTTTTTGTTGAAAAATTTCTTACCTCCCAGGCTGATTGATAAAATAGTTTCTATACAATAAAATAATGCCATGCAGAGTAAAACTAGAAATATCGTAAACTTTTTTCTTGGCGCTGTAATGATTGTTACAGCCGTTTTTTTTCTTGAGCCTGTAAGGCTTCTTGCCCTGAACACGATTCAGAATGTCCTTCACAAACAGACAAAAGTTGTTGACTGGCAGCTGATGCGTCTTTTTGCGCTTGATTCATATGTCTTTATCCTGACGGTTACAGCGTTCTTATATTTGAACATAAAAGATGAAAAGCTTTTTTCACGGATTTTTTATTCAGCGCTTTTTGTCTTTATAATTTTTACTGTGTTCAATATTGTTTACAAGGCATGCTGGGCATTTGGCGACGATGTTGAGTTAATAACTACAGTCGGCATGAAAAAAATGACAGTCCCGGATGCAGGGCGCTCGCGGCTTTTCTGGCATTACGATTACAATTTTCTTGTGTTTACTCCGTGGAATAAAAATGTAAATGCATTTTATATTACGAATGCGGTTTATTTTGCGATTTTCTCTGCGTATCTTATTCTTGTTGCCCGTAGCGTGATTTTGGAATCAGCCGGAAATTCAGAAATGGCCGGTCTGATAAAAAGGGGTGTGCTTGTTCTTGTGTTTGCAGCCTTGTTTTTACTTGAACAGCCGATTGCAATGTTCTTCCATATAATTTATCCGGAAAAACTTCTTGTTATGTTCGGATGTATTTTTATTTTTCATTTTCTTTATGGAATTAAAAATGATAATCCATGGCATTTACTTACAGCGTT
Organism: uncultured Spirochaetaceae bacterium; assembly: GCA_902772975.1. Taxonomy (GTDB): domain Bacteria; phylum Spirochaetota; class Spirochaetia; order Treponematales; family Treponemataceae; genus Treponema_D. Next base: position 3,111 of record CACYCX010000154.1, on the reverse strand, counting down.
TATTGCCGCATGCTTTATGACATATTTAAAAGAGCCTGTATTCGGAATGCTTTGTGTTGCAGGAATATTTTCCATTATTTTTTTGCGTAAAAAATCAAAGTGGGTTATTCCGTTTGCGATTCTTTTATTTATAAATTCTGTTATTTATGTTTACTTGTGGTATAACTTAAGCCTGAAGGTTGCTACTTCAAATTATGCAGCCTTAAATCAGGGTAAAGGGTGGGGTGAGATTTTTGTTGCGATGGTTAAGTGCGCTCCGTTCCTTGTACTGATGATGATTTTTACGCTTTTTTGTGCAGTAAGAAAATTTATCAAGAACAAATCTATTGATGAAAAGGATGTGCTTTTTCTTTCTGGCGGCGCATATTTTATGGCATTCTTCCTTTTAAAAATGCCGGGCGATTATTACCTGTTCCTGTCATATTTTTTGTGCCTGCCTGCATTCCTTCATTATGCTGCAGAATCTGTTTATCAGAATGAGGACTGCAAAAAATGGAAGGCGGCGCTTTTTGTTTTTATCCTTGCATGCTACGGTTGGACGACTCATTATAAATATGCAACGGAAAGCTTTGCAAAAAATCATTTCCGCCAGGATGAATGGCACATGATGCAGACCTTTGCTCAGAGCGCAAAAGATAAGGACAACGTGTACTGGCTTAACTGGCCGCAGGGTGGGTACAAAAATCGTGAGGAGCATGACCTTACGCGGCGGCAATGGATTTTAAATTCGTTCATACCATTTTTGAATAACGGTGACATGACAAAATCTCCATTTACAGAAGTGATTGATGTACCTGATTCAATCGGGCAGAATGATATTCTGTTTATCGTTGGCCTTAAGCGCACAAAAGATGAACTTGATGAAAAACTTGATGCAGCTGGTTATAGAAGTGTTTATGAGTTTTCTACATTCTACGAAGAATGGTATTTACAAATTTCAGAGGAAAAATAATGAGCTTTATTCAGAATAAAAAGACTTCCTGCATCAATTTACTTTTAGGCTTTGTATGTGCGGCTTGCATTTTGTTTTTGATTCCGCCTTTACAGCTGGGGCTGATTCACTTTCTTGAAAAATTATCAGGCAGAACCGTAAATCATCCTGAGGTAGTCTCCCTTTATTTTACGACATTCTTTCTTGTAGTGCTTTATGCATTCAGTGCAATTGCAGTGTATGTGAATGTAAATGATGAAAAGCTGCTAAAAAAAATCTTTATCTGCTTTTTTGTACTTTTTGCGATTGCCGGAATGTATGCAATAATCAGAAAAGCCGCCTGGATTATAGGTGATGATGATGAATATCTTTGTACTGTAGCGCTTGGAAAATTCAAGCCGTTTAATTTATGGGGCAAAAGATTTTTCTGGCATGCTGAATATAATCTTGTTTTATTGACTCCGTTTTATCGTGAAGCTGTTTCGTATTACATTATTAATGCCGTTGAGTTTGCAGTGACTGTTTTTTACGCGGCAAAAATCCTTTTCTTTTTCTTTGAAAAATTCAGCCTCTCTAAAGCTGGAAAAATTTTTGCGTTTACATATACGATATGTTCATTTTTAATTGCAACGAAAATTTACCTTTCGCCTATTTATCCCGAAAAGCTTTTGATATTGTTCCTTTTAATGCTGATTTATTATTTGTTTAAGGCATTCCAGACCGAAAGAACTCTTTATTTTGTGATCAGCGGAATCATTGCATTCTGTGCAACTTATAACAAGGAGCCGGTTTTTGTAACATTGATTATAATAGCTTCTGTAATTTTGATTTGCGAAAGTCCTTTTGTTTTAGGAAAGGTACAGGAAGAAAAGAATGGCGGTCTGATTTTGAATAAGCGCAGACTGTTTTCGGCATGGATTTTTGTAAACGGAATTATTTTCTGCGTGCTCTATTATATTTTCAGCCTTTCAAGAAGCAAAGGCGGCGCGGCTTATAGTCTGGCTCGAACCGAAACTTTCAATGTGCTGACCGATATAATTTTACAGTATCCTGTAGCAACGGGTATCGTGATTTTTACGGCATGCAGGGCTGTCTTGTTTTTAATTAAGCGAAATACACTTTGCCTTGAAGATGGATTTCTGCTTGCAGGGGCAGCGTATTACTGTGCGTTTGTAATATTAAAAATGCCGCGCGAATATTATTTTTATCCGTGTTACTTTTTTGCGCTTCCTTCAGTGATAAAATTGTGTGAGAATGTTCAGGAGAAAAAATCAATTCATAATATCCGAAATGCGGTTTTTGCTGCACTTACCATATTCGTCCTTTCGTATTCAATTTATAACTCAGTAAACCGTATTGACTATCATTACCGCGATATGGAAACAGATAACCGCTGTATGGATGAAGTCGTGCGCTACTACAATTCAGGCTGGAAAATCTACTATGCACCTAATGCCGGTGCCGTAGTTATTTTTATGAATTATCTTGAGCAGAATGCAAATGCAGAACTGACTGATGTTTTGCCTGAGACGCTTAATGAAAACGAGGTCGTCGTATCACGCAAGCACCTTAAGCAGTACGAAAACGATGCCTTTACAATGCATGACTTTAAGACAGTTTTCTTTTACGAGGGAAAATAGGGGGAGCGTTAAAATAAGCGGTTGTCAAAACTGCAAGGATAAATATTTTCTACTTTTCCCCACTATTTTTCTTTTTTGACAAAGATAAGGACTTTGCTTGCGGCGTAATTCAGGATGATAACAAGAACATTGCTGATGATTTTCCAGAACATCGCATTCCAGTGCATAAGGTCAACTGAAAGCCACATGATTGCAACATCCAGTGCTCCTGTGGCAATGCGGCAGGCAAAAAATTTTACGAGCTCCGGCCAGAGAATATTAAGCACGAATGACTTGCTTTCAAAAACCCACAGCTTGTTTGTGATGAATGCAAAAAGAACTGCTAAAAGCCACGCAACCATCGTTGACGGAACATTTGCAATTCCCATGACGGAATAAAGCAGCCAGTACAAAAACAGGTTGATTACAGTCGTGCATCCCCCGAAAAATATATACGAAATGATGCTGTAGTATTTTTTAATTAAATCTTTAAGTGGCATTGATTAGCTCCAATAATTCTGTGTTATTATAACAGGTTTTTATAGTTTTTTGTACTATTTT
>CACYCX010000153.1 GCA_902772975.1 uncultured Spirochaetaceae bacterium | reverse complement strand
TCCCGACTGATGCAGAAATTGCGGCAAGTTTGGCAAAAACTCCAAAGGTGTGATAGAATAAAATCATATTTTCGGAGAAGAAAAATGAAAAAGCTCCTTATGGCTCTCGCAGCGGTTGTCGTGTTATGTGTTGCAGGTATTGCGGTTCTTTTTGGCTCGCATTTTATGTTCAGCAAAAAAACAGATACATATCTGAAAGCGCTTTCTTACACAAAGCTTTTGGAATTAGACAACTGGACGGGGCCGGAGCTTTCTCTTGCCATTCAGATGGTTGAATCGCCGATTGTAATTGATCATCTTTCAAATCCGTATGACGAAGAAACAAAGCGTCTTGCGTTCCGTGAATTTCAGGTTTTCCAGAATCACTTCCAGTCTCACAGAACATTCTGGATTTCGGATCTGGACAAACGATATCATTCCAACATGGAATTCATATATGACCTTGACCCCAAGGCAGACGGAAATGCCTGGTACAACATGACGCTTAATTGCGGCGATGACTATCAGTTTTATGTAGATTACGATCTGGGCCTTAAAAAAACTTACATGTGGATCAACGCAATCGTTTACGGGACGGGGCATAAGCCTGTTGGAATTGCAGGAACCGGAATTGAGCTTACGGACTTTGTTGCGTCAATGTACGAGAATCTTGAAAAAGGCGTTACGATGTACATGTACAATGCAAGCGAAGAAATTTCCGGCTCGCGTAATTTGGAGCATCTTGAAAAAAAGGTTCACATCACGGAAGTAATGCCTGAGCTTAAAAAAGCGTCAGCCGTGATTCCAAAAGAAATGGAAATTCTTTCTACATGGAAAGGCGAATACTGCATCCTTCCACTTACACAGGTTGGATGGACGCTTGTAATGTTCATTCCGTTTACACTGGTTGCATTGATTGAAAATGCGGCAATTCCAGTTGCAGTTGTATTGGTTGGCATTCTTGTCCTGATGATTTTATTTTCTGTAAGAAGGATTATCGTTCCGCTTGTTGGCGTGCGTAATGCAATTTCTGAAGTTGCCTCAGGTGAAGCCGATTTGACGCGCCGCCTTAAAACAGAAGTAAAAACTCCATTTAAAGTCATTCCGCAGATTCTTGAGGCGTTCAACGAATTTATGGCAAAGCTTCAGAAGATGATGACGGAGCTTAAGGATTCTGAGAAAGAGCTTTCTGAAGTCGCGCAGGAGATAAGCGGCAACGCAAAGACAACAGAAAATTCAATTGAAAATATTTCCAAGGGAATTGAAAATGTTCAGGCTCAGATTGGAACACAGGCACAGAGTATTTCTAAAACTTCTGATGTAATGCAAGAGGCGTCAACTGAGATTAATTCACTTACACAATTGATAGAAAATCAGGCGGCAAGCATTACGCAGTCATCTGCTTCGGTTGAAGGATTAATAGATAATATTTCCAAAATAAGTTACTCGATGCACGAAATGGCGTCATCATTTGGCACTCTGGACGAAGCGGCTCAAAGCGGAATCCAGAAGCAGGAAAAGGTAAACGAGCGGATCGGCCAGATTGAAACACAGTCGCAGATGCTGCAGGAAGCGAACTCAGCGATTGCCGCCATCGCAAGCCAGACAAACCTGCTTGCTATGAATGCCGCAATTGAGGCGGCACACGCAGGCGAAGCCGGAAAAGGATTTGCGGTTGTTGCTGACGAAATCAGAAAGCTTTCTGAAACTTCATCTGCTCAGTCAAAGACAATCGGCGAGCAGCTTAAAAGCATTCAGGGCGGCATTGGGGAAATCGTTTCGTCTTCAAAGGAATCGAGCACTGCGTTCGCGGCTCTTTCTGAAAAAATTCAGGAGACGGACGGCCTTGTAAGAAAGATGCGCACTTCGCTCGAAACACAGAATGAAGATTCAAAGCAGATTGTTACTTCGCTTAAGTCAATGGATCAAAATACTGTGGTCGTAAAAGCTGCTTCTGAAAAAATGGTAGCAGCGAACAATTCGGTATTGTCCGAAATGCAGAATCTTCAGCAGAGCGTTAGGCTTCTTGAAGACAGCGTTTCAGAAATCTCAAGCGGATCCAAAACAATCTCGCAGAACGGCGCTCAGCTTTCAGAAAATTTTGAGCAGATGTCGCAGTCAGTTTCTTCAATCAGCGAGGAAGTCGGAAGATTCAAGGTTTGAGATGTCTAAAACAAATCGAGCATAGAATCCAGATAAATTGCTTCACGCACTTCAAGCTGGTGTTCCGGTTTTGTCAAATAATATAGAAGGAATTCAAGCACTACCGCACTTCCGAGACCGCGGCCTTCAATTTTAAAATTTGAAAAGCCCGTAGGAAGGTAAGTGCCCTGAATATCGTGAATCCCGATAAAGCCCGGATTTTTCATCGCAAGCGAAAACCGGTAACCGCCGGCTGCATCAGGAGAAGCGCATTTATGTTCTTCAATGTTCGCGCCAAGATTTTTAAGGCTGACATTTTCGTAGCAGCGCTTACGGTTTTTGCAGTCAAAATCGCAGCATTCGTTACAGAGAAATTCAACTTTGTCTTTTTGTTCTTGCGTTAATTGTGAAAGCATTTCAAAAGATTTATTCAGGCGGAAATCAGGCACGACATATTTAAAATCGCTCCGGTTAAGTTCAGCTGTAAAATCTGAAAAATCCGTAAGCACTTTTGTTGTGGAAGATACAAGGTACAGCTCAGGAAATTCGCGCTTTATATATTCAGCAAGCAGATCGGAATGGACGATAACGCCCGCTTTTTTTGTTCCGGAAAATTTACGGCAAAGCTCATTGCATTTTTTATCTTTAAGGTGTTCTTGTTTTAAAAGTGAATTGCTGAAAGTAAGGCGTGATGAAATTCCGTATTCGTTCATCAGTGCAAGAACATCATCTGCATCCGCCTTTCCAAATCCAGCCCGGCCCCCGCCCCACAGACAGTCCATCGGAGCGCCGTAAATCGAAGCGATGTCACACCATTCGTAAAACCAGCTTTTATGCTCAC
>CACYCX010000152.1 GCA_902772975.1 uncultured Spirochaetaceae bacterium | reverse complement strand
CCTTGACCACGAAGAATTAAAATTAAAAGTTCAGTATGAAGAGAGGGGCAAAAAAATGACCGGCTGGGTTTACATGAGTGATGTCCGCCAGAGCCGTGACATTTTCTTCCGCATCTTAGAGCCTGCCCTTAACGGCGACACGCTTGCTTCAACGATGATGGTAAGTGAATATAATGACCTTACCTTTGAAGATGCAATGAAAGCGTTGAATACAATAATTTCTGTTACAGGAAAAGAACGGTTTCAAAAGCTTGATCCTGAGTCATACGCAGACAAGCCTGTTTTCAAATCTCTAAGAGTCGTTCTCAATCCTGAAATTGGAAAAGACATCCCGAATTATACAACAAGGCAGATTCACATCCTTGCCGATTGTGCAAATAAAGCAACGTTGGAAAAATTTCATTTATTACTTAAAAATGACTACATTGAAAAATTTTGTGACAGTCAGGGACGCTCCTGCCATATGCGCGCAGTTGATCAGGAAAATTTGGATGCCCTGATGTTTTATGACGAAAATAATATTTCCGAAAATCCGGAAGCTGATTATCATAAAGACAATAAAGGGAATACGCTTGAAACTTATGTAATGCGCTGCCAAAAAGGACCCGTATATAATTTTATGAATTCAGTCCTGATGACTTCAGAAAAAAACATAAATGCATTTTACGAGCATCTTGAGCAGAACCAGATTAAGCAGGATTTTATGATGATAAACATTCTGTTTGATCCGGTTCCTTTTACGCAATGGAGAGAGGAGCATCCTGATGCGGAGACGGCGTTTGTATTTATGTTTGACGACAAGGAACCTGAATGGCACTTTATTGATTACAACGGAACTTTGAACCTGCGCGATAATTTCGGAACGTCTTCAAAAGTTATCGGTAAGCTTTATTATGGAAATCAGGTCTGGATTCAGGAAAGGTCGCCTGAAAAATCTGAAATTGACGGAGTAAGTGATTACTGGTACAAGGTTGCCTCAAAGGACGATGAAGGCTGGTGCTGGGGCGGATATCTTGTTTATCCTGAAAAAGTTCAGCATGCAAAATATGCAAAAGGCGAAGGACCTGTTACAGTATATACGCAGACAGATTTTGAAGAAAATACAAAGGCGACCGTTATTGATGATACGGACATAATTATGATTGACGGAACGCGCTGTCCGGTTAAGGCATTTGAAGATGTGACAGTATTAAAAAAGCTTTACGATTGGGAGCACAAAGATTTGTGGGATTACGGCGAGCCTGACGCCAATTTATGGGAAAGCGTATATTGTCCCCGCTATAATTATTATCTTGTGCGAAATAAAAATTTTGAAACAGGAATTCTGGGCGGTTCTCATATCGTTCACGAAAGGCTTGAAGAAAAATATAATCTGGATTCCCATAAATGCGATTTTAGTTTTTATGTGAATTACCTTATCAGGGAAGATGATTACAGCGACGAAAATTGTCAAGATGAAGATTCACCTTACTATGCTGAAATCTTCGAAGCCAGAAAAGGCAAAATCCGAAAGCTTAATCCTGCGTTTGAGTTGTGGAATGAACCTAAGCCGGTAGACTTTGAGACGCCAATAGAAAAAAGAAAAATTTACCTTATCGATTACTGCGAGTATGATGCTGAATTCAGGTATTATCATCAGCCTGACGGGAACACGATTTTACATATGTACTCGATTATCTTACAAAGCTCCGGCGCTACAAAGGAGGGGCTTTATTCAAATTACAATGTGTGTACTGTGCTTGATATTGAAGGCAAATGCTGGATGTTTGACAGTCTGAGTACATGCATGGAAGAAAATCCCGGCGAAACAGAATTTGATTCTTCAGGCTGCAATTTTATTACTGATGATAAAGGCGGAGCCCCGGGACTTAGACTTGAAGCCTTCGGTAAATACATAGACCGTGCCTACTATGAAAAAAACGGCTTTGAAGGAACTTACAATGTTCAGGATTACAGCCGGGTCTTTAACTATATCCAGGACGACCAATTGTGTTTTGTCCCCGATGAGGAATGAAAGGAATAATTCAAGGAACTTAATCACCGGATAATTATCTTGACGACAGATTATATTAAAAGCTCTGAAAATGGCGCCGGCTTTTTTTTGTATCTATCTCCCCCAGAACCGGTTGCGGCCGTTTTCTTTTGCCTTGTATAGCGCGATATCTGCCTTTTTATAGACCGCATCAAAATCAGTTTTTTTCCTGAATGTTGCATAGCCGATGGAAGCTTCAAGGCGGACGTCTTTTTTAATCTGGGTTGCGTTGATTTCTTCAAGCAGCTTGGAAAGAATTTTTTCCAGTTCCTTTTTATCTTTTACCGATGTAATCAAAAGCATGAATTCGTCCCCGCCAAGCCTGCCTGCAAGATTCTTTGAAAAATTAATCTTATCGCCTGAGGAAGGATGCAGTAATTTTGGAAGGTTCAATGTAATCTTAAGCTCGTATGTAATAATCTTACCCAAAGTCTGAATCGCCTTGTCTCCCGCCTGATGACCGTAACTGTCGTTTAATTCCTTAAAGTGATCCATGTCGAGGATGCACAGCGCTGCAAATCCTTCTTCAAAATTTTTTATTATCTTTTTTGCAGCCGAAAGAAAAGTTCCGCGGTTAAGAAGGTGGGAAAGAGAGTCAATTGAAGAGGCTGTTTCAAGAAGGTGCTGCGAAAGCTCATATTTCTGAATCAAAAGCTCATTCTGCTTTCTTGTAACAAATGATTTGATTTTCATCTGCTGGATAAAAAAATGAACGAAAATCGAAATCAGGGAGAAGGTCAAGGCGTTAAAGCATTCCATGATAAAATACTGCGAAGTCTTAAAATCCCTTATAACAAAAACAAAAATTATTGACATCACGGTTATGTATGATGTCATCGTTATTGCCTTGCTTACAAAGAGAACCGGAATCAAGACTAAAAGAAGCGGAAAACTTACTGCGCGGCTTGTCGGAAATGGAATAGTTGCAGCAATTCCGTAGGCAAGAAGAATCGTAAAACCCATGTAGATTAATGCTGAAGAATGCTTTATAGAAAATTCTTTCCGGCAGAATGTGATGAGGCAAATAAGGCCAAGGCAAAAATCAAAAATACAGCAGCTTATTGTTTCCCTAGTGTCCTGTACAAGCAGAATTGAAACTACTGTATAAGCAGAAAGAAATGCAAATGCCAGCGCCGAACTTATGCGTAGCGTATTGTAGTTATATTCGTTTATGAGCGACTGACATTCATTAAAAGTTTTTTTGTCGTTTCCGTAATAATTAAGTCTTGAAAGTGAAATCATTCTCTTGTTGCACTCCGTTTTACAAGTCTTCATCTTTCCGATTTTTTTTCTTTCCGATTTTATTACTTTTTATATTTGAAACTTAAAAATTATATTTTACTGAATGAATATGTCCTTGACCATGAAGCAGTTTTTCCCGGCTCCACTGAAAATGTCGTAAAAAGCTCAGGGCTTATGCATGCCTTGTGTCCCCACAAATCGCAGTTTGTCGGAACAAAGCTGTCGGTTTCCTTAATGCAGATTCCGTTTTTACTATCTGTAAGCGTCCATGAGCCGGTTGTGTTTTCAAAACCTTCCTTGCGTGCGCCCCAGATGCCGCCCAAAAAGAATTCTTTATCAGGCCGTGAAAGAATGCTGATTTTATTCTTGTCGCACGAAAGTACGCCGCTTGAATTTACATTTTCCTTAAGCTTGCTTACATCAAATTCCCACGGAAGCGTAAGCGAAAGCTCAGGACT
>CACYCX010000151.1 GCA_902772975.1 uncultured Spirochaetaceae bacterium | reverse complement strand
TTTTTATGATGACTATTTTAAAAAAATTGCTTATATTTAAGGAAGTACTGATTAACACTTGAAGCGATTAATCAGTACTTCCCGTCAAATTGCCGTAAGTCGTTGAGTTACGGATAATTAGCTGCATTAGAGTTAACACTGAAAAATCCTCAGTAGAATTTATTCAGTGTTTTCTTAATATGTCCGCTTGTAACTAAATTTGCGGGCGGTTTTTATTTTAGAAAAGGATAGTTTATGGAAAATAAAGAAGACGACGAGAAAAAAAAGAAAAATCAGGAACAGGATCCGTATGATTTTTTCAAGCTTGCCGCGGATAATTCAGATGATGATAAAAATGGTGACGGAAAAGGTCATTTTCCTTTCTGGTTTATTATTGTTGCCGCAGTAGCATTAATTGGTATTTTCAATGTTTTTTCAAGCTCAAAAAATGACGAGCTGATAGAATTTTCTGAATTCAGGAACCTTATTGAAGAAGGAACGATTGTCGAAGTTGAAATGAGCGACAACTTTTTTGTCGGATATAAGGAGCTCCTTCCTGAGAAAACTGAAAAATCTCCGTTTGCTTTCCTTGAACAGCAGCCGCACCGTGAATCGTACAAAACAGTCGGCGTTTTAATGGAAGATTTTATCAGGCTGCTTGATGAACGGAATGTAAAATATAAATTTGTACGCCAGCAGAATAATTATCTTATCCAGCTGCTTTTAAATCTTATCGTGCCTGTAGGCTTTATACTCCTCATGTATTTCTTTGTATTCCGCAAGATGGGCGGTACGGGCGGAATGGGAAGCCTTTTTGGTGTAGGACAGAGCCGTGCCAAGGCAGTTGAAGAAGGCAAGGTAAAGACGCGCTTTTCGGATGTAGCCGGCGTTGACGAAGCAAAGGAAGAGCTTATTGAAGTCGTAGATTTTTTGAAGGAACCGAAAAAATATACTGACATCGGCGGTAAGATTCCTAAGGGCGTTCTTCTTGTAGGACCTCCGGGAACAGGTAAGACGCTTTTGGCCCGCGCTGTAGCAGGAGAAGCCGGCGTTCCGTTCTTCAGGATAAGCGGCTCTGATTTTGTCGAAATGTTTGTAGGCGTCGGAGCAAGCCGCGTCCGCGATTTGTTCCGCCAGGCGCGCGAAAAAGCGCCGTGCATTATTTTTATCGATGAGCTTGATGCAATCGGAAAAAGCCGCGTAAACAATCTCGGCGGCAACGATGAGCGCGAGCAGACATTGAACCAGCTGCTTGTAGAGATGGACGGTTTTGATAACGAAAAAGGACTGATTATTCTTGCCGCCACAAACCGCGCTGATATTCTTGATCCGGCGCTTCTCCGCCCGGGACGCTTTGACAGACAGGTGCCGGTTGAATGCCCTGATGTTAAGGGACGCGAAGAAATTTTGAAGATTCACGCAAAGAATGTAAAGCTCGATAACGATGTTGATTTTAATTCAATCGCACACGGAACGATCGGTTTTGCGGGCGCGGATCTGGCGAATGTTGTAAACGAGGCTGCATTGCTTGCAGTCCGCAACGGACGCAAAAAAGTAAGCATGGCGGATTTTAACGATGCAATAGATAAGGTAAGCATCGGCCTTAAAAAGAAGAACAAAAAGGAAAATGAAAAGGAGCGCCGCCTTGTGGCATTCCACGAAACGGGCCACGCCCTTATGGGTGCCTTTACGCCTGATTATCCGCCTGTAAATAAGATTACGGTAGTGCCGCGCTCGCATGGTGTAGGCGGCTTTACTCAGTATCGCGAACAGGAAGAAATTAATTTCAAGACATACCGCGATATGATTAATGAGGTTGATACGCTGCTTGGCGGGCGCGCCGCCGAAGAGATTATGCTTGGCGAAATCTCGACCGGAGCGTCAAACGATATTGCACGTGCTACGGATATTATTAAGCGGATGATTGTTGATTTTGGTATGGGTTCAAAATTCAAGAACATGACGCTTGGTAAGGGCGTGCTTGGTAACAGGGGCGGCGAGCCTTCGATTATCCGCGAATTCAGTGAGCAGACGCAGAACTTTATTGACGAAGAAATAGCGCGGCTTATGAACGAGCGCTATAATCACGCAGTCAAGACGCTTAAGTCGCACAAGGATTTGCTTGAATATATTGCAACACGCCTTCTTGATATTGAGACAATGGAAAGCAAGGAATTCTACGAGATTGTAGACGGAGCAAAGCATTGCGCTGAGCTTGCGGCGGCGGATAAAAAGAAGAAGGCAAAAAAGGCTTCTTCAAAAAAAGCCGCTGAAAAGACTGAAAAATAGCTGAAAAATAGCCGTTGACCCATTCACTTAACTTCTATAGAATGGTATTTATGAACTTGTTTAAAAGTAACATCAAAAAATCTGCGGCTGTTTTAGCTGTATCCTCACTTTTTGTATTAGGCGCAGCAGCTCAGAATATTACTACTGCAAACGAATTTTTTAAGACTGTTTCCGATTTTTACGGAACACTTCAGGATTATCAGGCAAAGACACATATAACGGTGGGAAAACAGGAAATGAACGCGGCTGTTACATATTTGCAGCCGGATAAAGTTCGCCTTGATTTTTCGGAGCCTGCTGAGCAGACAATCGTTTTTAACGGCGAAACTCTGACAGTATACTTACCGGAATACGAAGCGGTTCTTACGCAGAATGCAAATTCAGGTGCAGCAGCAGGCGGAAATCTTGCAAGTGCGGAAGGCCTTTCGCTTATGCGCCGCTATTATACAGTTTCCTATGAGACTGGTCCGGAGCCTGTTCCGATTGACGAAGATTCAGACGAAAAGGTAATCAAGCTTGTTTTGTGGCGAAGGACAACTTCTGAAGCATTCAGGTACATAAAGCTTTCGATTGAGCCGGACACAAAACTTATCCGTCGTCTTGAAGCTGTTACGCCTTCTAATGTTGAATACATTTTCAATTTTTCAGAATATGAACTTAATCAGGGCTTGACCGTCCAGCGTTTTTCTTACGATATTCCGTCTGCGGCCAACAGTTACGATAACTTTCTCTTTTCGGAGTAATTTGTCATGGATAGCTACGGAGCAATTTTACGTAAAGCACGCGAAGAGAAAAAAATCGATATTGAGACAGCGGCTCGTGACACTTCAATTTCAATTCAGTATATAGAAGCGCTCGAAAGCGAGAACACGGCTGTTTTTCATGGTGAAGCATATTTGATGGGATTCTTGCGCAATTACGCGGAATACCTTGATCTTGAACCGAACAGACTTATTTCGCTTTACAGAAATATTCTTTTGCAGGAGGCGCCTGTTCCTGAAGGATTGATTGAGCGTCCCCGTTCTCCGTTGCTTGTTCCGATTATAATTGCAGGCGTTTTTGTTGTTGCTGCAATTTCGCTTTCGATTCTGTACTTTGGTGTTTACAGAAAACAGCTTTTGGAAAAACAGAACCGCTATGCAGTTTCGGAGAAGGTTCAGCAGAAAACTTATGAGATTTCAGACAAGCCGGTTAACGCGCGTGTTTATGTCGGTGACCAGATTCTTGTTCCTACGGAAGGCGGCGAGATTGTACTTACAGTTGCCTCTGATACTCAGTCGCGCCTCGGACTTCAGACTCCGCTCGGACTTCAGTATTTTGAATTGAGTGAAACGCGCGAG
>CACYCX010000150.1 GCA_902772975.1 uncultured Spirochaetaceae bacterium | reverse complement strand
TTATGTTGAAAGTTCCGCCCTGATGAATTGCACCACTGCTTGTTACCGCAACATTCTGCTTAGCGCTTGAATTGCCACCAATCTGGCCGGCACTCATTGTTAATATTCCGTTATTATAGATGGCGCCGCCGATAAGAGCTTTATTTCCTTCTAAAACAGGTTTATTTGCAGAAGAAACAGGAGATTCAATAATAATTTCTGCATTGTCTGTATTCCAGTTGTAAATACCGCCGCCATGATTTGAGTGCTGGTTATAAGAAACACAGCCGCTTGCAATTTTTACCACACCACCTGATGTATTAAAAATACCGCCGCCAGAAGTTTCACTAGGATCTGTTACGTAACCCGCATAATTTCTTCTGACTCCATAGCCCGGTGTCATATCTTTTTTTACAGGAGAGCCGCTTACTAAATCATAGCCGATGTAAACATGACCGCTGTTGTTATATATTCCGCCGCCGTTTTTAGAAGCTCTGTTCGCATATTTTGTCGGGTCAGTCGCGCTGTATTCTGCAAGAGCAGTTGAAGTTGCACTGTCGCCAATCAACGATGAACCGCTCATATACAATGATGACGAAGTACCTGTAAGATATACACCGCCGCCATGAGTTGTACCATTATTGCCTGTAATTTTAGCACCGTCTTTAAGTATCAACGCTCCTTTGCTGATATATGCTCCACCGCCGTTTTTTGCAGTATTGCCCGAAACAATAGCGTTTGTACCCAAAGTCACAGAACCTGCGTTTACTACAATTCCGCCGCCGTTTCCAGAAGAGTTATTTCCGCCTGTAATATTAATGTGTTCAAATGTAATAGGAACATCTGAAGCAGTCGTAAAGACAGGATAACCGGCACTGGCAGTAATTTTATCTTTTGGAGTTCCGTCTGAATTTGGATTTGCATAGCTTGCGCCTTTTATTGTAAGTGAAGAGCACTTTGTTGTAGTAAAGCCACTTCCGAAAATTGAAAGCCCGTTAGATTTTCCATCTACATAAATTGTTTCTTCACCGCCGCCACTTATTGCATTAAGTGCGATTAAAATTGATTCAAAAGGATTACTCCTTGTTCCGTTTCCTGAAGAATCATCACCTTCTTTTTCGCATACAAAGAAATCAGTTCCTTTTGTTCCTTTGGCTGCAACATAAATCGGAGCAGAAAGCTTTCCTGCCGTCAGTTCTGTATTTTTATTGATTTTAAAATCGCCGTCAGAAATCTTAAAACGCTTAGTAACGGCATCTGTAATAATTCCAGAATCAGCTTTTATAATTTCCGAATTACGAGTCCAGACTGCAGGCGTGATCGTCGCAACATCACCTTCTCCGCTTCCTGTAAATGCTCCTGTTATTTTTATAGGAATAAGTGCTGTTGAATCACCAGAACCAGTTGTTCTAAGATAAACATCGTTGTTTCCAATTGCCTTTGTCAATGTTCCGCTTATTGTGGCGCCGTAAGGGATTCGGGCGCTTCCGCTTATTTCAAAGGTTCCATTCTGTATATGAACCGCACCGCCTTTTGCCGCACCACCTAAAGATGTATCTACTTTATTTTCAGAAATTTCTCCTCCGTACATTTTAAGCGAGCTGGATCCACCTGACTGATAAATGGCACCACCCATTCCAGAATTACCGGATTTTGGTTTTACTGTGTTATTGCAGATTTTTCCGCCGTTAATTGTTATGGTAGGGCTTCCAGAGTTGTTGACATAAATTCCAGCACCTGCCGCGCCGTTAGTTCCGTTTACCTGACCAAAAGAAATTTCTCCGCCGTTCATTGTGATATGGCCTGAGTTATCAACCATTATGTTTGCGCCAATATCAGTAGTTGTACTTTTTGTAATTTTTCCGCTGTTAATCGTAAGCGTTGCATTGTGGTTTACAAAAACGCCGGCGCCTCTTAATCGATGATCACTAAAAGTGTGCTCTGATACTTCTCCGCCAGCAAGAACAAATTCGGCATACTGGTCAATATAAACGCCACCGCCGCCATAAGTCCAGCCAGAGTCGTTAGTACCGGTTACAGTTACCTTATTGCTCGTAACTTTAGAGCCATCTTTCATAGTAAGCTTTGTCTTAGTTCCTGAGCCTGAACCTTCAACATAAACTCCACCGCCTCTGTATTTAGCTTTATTATTTGTAACTAAAACTCCGCTTCCCAGAGTAATTGACTTATCGTCGCCTTGTGCATAAATTCCTCCGCCATAGCCGGCCTCTCCGGAACCGCTTGCATTTCCTTTTGTAATCTTTATGTTTTTCAATGTTAACGGAACTGACGCCCTTACAGTAAGAACGCGTCCTGAATCTTTTCCGTCAAGGATATCGACAGTGTTTCCCGTCATTCCTGTAATCGTGATTGATGATGCTTTTTCAGTCGTTATTGTTGAAGGAATTTCAGCATTGTCTTCGATATGGCCGTTTACATAAATCGTGTAATCGCTTGCAGAATCAACGACAGAAGATTCCATTATCTGAAGCGCGCGGCTCAATGTCGTTACCGGGTTATATGCGCTTCCGTCACCTTCCACGCTTGCCGCTCCCACGCTCGTGTCGCCGACATAATAAACTGAACGGTGCACTGACTTTATGACTGCGTCCGTAAGCACAAAACTGCCGGAATCACTAATCGGAGAAACGCCGCCGCTACTTACCCATTTATTCGTCTTCATTCCGTCAAGCACGGTAACTGTCTGGATCGTTGTATAGACAGGAATGCCTGACTTAGTAAATTCAATGGAAAGGTCATACACGCCGCTTTGAATTTTAGTTACCGTGATTGTTCCCGAGCCTGAAGAAACATTTACTTCCAGTCCCTCGGCGGCTTCCCATTTTGCCCTCTGCACATCGTTATCAAGCTTAACTGTAAAGTTATCAGCAGCAGTTCCGCACGAAAGCGACAGTTCAATTTCGCCATAACCGGTCTGCGTCGGGGCAAGTACAAAATTGTGAATTACAACCGGGTCTTCTGTCGTAAGAAGCGGTGTCGTGTAAGTATCTCTCAAAAGCTTATCGTTTGTTGCTGCGCTTTTAATTCCGACTTCAATCGTCCATTTATGATTTAATGCAAGCGCAATCGAAAAAAGCCCCGACGCGTTTACAGGAAGGTTATCCATTGTAACAGCATCCCCTGAATCCGGAGTTGCAGTAAAATAATAATATGCCTTTGTCGGGTCTGATGTATCCGGTTTTGAAGGAACTGCCGCGCGGTCATTTTGGTCCGTTTGAGTTTCCGTACTTTTTTCTACAATCGTATATGGGAGGGCGCCGCTGTTTGCAATCTTTCCCGTAATCGTCATCGTGCGTCCGTCCTGATAAACCTGCGCCGATGAGCCTGATGTTCCAGCCGGGCCGGAATCTGAATTTGACGAGCCGCCGCCAGATGACGGAGGTTCAACTATATTTGTACACGAAAATACTGCGATAATAAATGCAATGAGGAACAGGCCTGCCCTGAAAGATTTTGCATGATGTAGTATAGCATTCTTGAATTTTACTGATAATCTTTACATATTAACATTATATCACCAAAATCAAGTTTTTTCCATTCAAGCAAGATATTTGAATGCCAAAAGTTGAATTATCAGGGGCTGAATATAAAGATTTTGGAGATTTTTTGAAGAATATTTGAATATTTTATTCATTAATCATCCCTTTAAATACACATATGTTACTTCTCAATTAATGCACTTTTTTATTCTCAAAAGCTGTGCTACACTTGTAATATTAAATGGAAAAAGATATGCAGGGAACAGTTATTGCAGGAACAAACAATATTTTTGATGTTGAGGGAGAAGACGGCGTTCTCCGTTCCTGCTCGATAAAAGGAAAAAAGATTAAGACAGACAAGCGCTATTACAATCCGATTGCCCCGGGCGATACGGTCTCGTTTGAAACAGACGAAATCAATTCTTCAAAAGGACAGATTACAGAAATTTCAGAACGCAAAAATGTATTCGTCAGGTGGAATGCAAAGGGACGGCTCCCGCAGATTATCGCGTCAAATCTTGATTACCTTATTCTTGTAACGACCCCGGCAGAACCACCGTTCAGGCCGCGCTTTATTGACCGCGAGCTTATTCAGGCAGAGCATCAGGGAATACAGCCCTTGATTGTCGTAAACAAGTTTGACCTTGAACCGGAAGACAAGGATGTGTTCAGCGAAAGGCTTGAAGTGTGGGAAAAGCTCGGCTATCAGATTATGAGAGTATCTGCAATGACAGGCGAAGGAATGCAGGAGCTTGCCGCAATGCTTGAAGACAAGCGGAGCGCTTTTGTAGGTCAGTCTGGAGTCGGAAAATCAAGCCTTATAAATGTTCTTGATAATTCATGCATATTACGTACAGGAAGCCTTTCAAAAAAATACGGAAGGGGCCAGCATACCACCACAAAAGGAACGCTGCTTCACATCAACCTGAACGAATCGCTTACAGGCGGAAGAATCGGAGCAAAGGCAGAAATAATCGACACTCCCGGAATCCGCCGCTTTATGCTCAACGAAATTCCAGTTGAAGACATACAGCTTTACTTTAAGGAATTCCAGCCGCTTGTAGGAAAATGTCAGTTTGGTTTATCATGCTCACACCAAAGTGAAAAAGGCTGCAGGATTCTTGAGGCAGTAGAAAACGGAACAATTTCAAAAGACCGTTACGAAAGCTGGCTGCGCATCACAGAAGAATTGAGAACAGGCAACTGGAAAGATTAACCGGAAATTTACATGAACAAAAAAACATTAACTGAATTAGACTATTACAGAATCCGTGACGAAATATCAGGCTTCTGCATAAGTGACGAAGGAAAGGAAGCTTTACTTGAACGCGAGCCATTTTCTTCTCCGAGTGAAAGCGAAAATTTAAAGAAAATTTCACGCGAATGGAACACAGTACTTTCTTCTACAAACCAGGTGCGCTTTACAGGATGGGCGCCGGTTCAGAATTTATTTTCGATAATAAAAACCGAAGGCGCTACCCTTTCCCTCGAAGAAGCATATTCACTCGGACTTTTCTGCATTTCAGAAAGAAACGTAAAGGACGATATTTTTGCTTCAAGGATTCCGCTCGGATTAAAAAAGCTTCCTTCGATCGCAGAAAAGCTTCCTGATTTGACGCAGGTTGAAAATTCAATTTTCAAGATTTTGGACAAGGACGGACAGTTAAAGGATCTTCCCGAAATCCGCGAAATAAAAAAAAGCATTGCGCAGATAAGAAAAGAAATTGAAAACGCAATGAAAAAGCTTCTTACCGATTCTTCGTTAAAGGCGGTTCTTGAATCATCCGTTCCCGTCTTAAAAGCCGACAGGCAGGTGCTTGCAGTCAAGTCAAGTCAGCGCAGTAAGATTAAGGGAATCATTCACGAGGTATCGCAGACAGGTCAGACAGTTTTTATCGAGCCTGAAGAAGTCGTAAGGCGCAATAACGATTTGATTCAGGAGGAGTTCCGCCTTGAGCAGGAAATAAGAAGGATACTCACTTCCCTGACCGCGTCGATTTCTGAATATTACGAGGCATTGACCCAGGCGCTCCCGTTGATGGTTTTGCTTGACACAACCATCGCGGCGGCACGCTGGGGAATGCAGAACAACTGCACTTATGCCCTGCAATGTCATACGCTGGA
>CACYCX010000149.1 GCA_902772975.1 uncultured Spirochaetaceae bacterium | reverse complement strand
TTCACCCATCCATGCAGTACAGCCGGTTGCAGGAGCAAAAAGAGTACCCGCAGCTGATACTGTAAATTCGCTTGCTTCGATTTTTTTTGCGTTATTTTCTGCGCATACTCTATAGAAGAAAGCATATTTGTATTTTGGGTTCAGGTAATTTAAAGCTGTTGAATCATCATCGTCCAGCTTGTCCGAAATTACATAATCAGTATAGCTTGTACCGTAAATAAATTTTGTGTGATAGCGAACTTCAAATTCTGATTCGTCAGGCTCAAGGAATTCGCCGTTTGTCTTTGTCCTTACGACAGCGCGCTCAAGCCTGTAGCTTGCGGCATTTTCTACCGGAGTCCATGCAACATAGATTCTGTCGCTGTAATCATACTGACTTACAAAAACCTGAGCCGGAGCATCAAGCTTCTGCACTTCCTCTTTTGAAACGAGAAGCGAGGCAAGCGTTGCGTTAGTACCTGACGTGCGCATTGAAATTCTGTCCTGAAAAATGTCAGCGCAAGAGGTGAACAAAAGCGGCGTAAGTATTAAAGCTAAATAATTAAGTTTTTTCATCAGTTTACTCCGCAGCCGGCCACCAGCCGTAGGTTGAATTTTTAATTTCATATTTTTTATCTTCATTAAGAACCATCGGAAACAGTTTTCGTCTTGATGAACTGTCTGATGTATTTGCTACATTATAATTCTGTCCTCCGCGCTTTACGGAGATAATAACATTTTTGTTGCTTTCAGCCCTAAATTTTACAACAGCAGAATAGTCAATCGGTATTTTAGAATCATGGAATGATACCTTTAATTCAGAATCATTAGGAAACTGGAAAATGTAATAATCACTAAGTCCCTGTATTCTAACCCGACCATCAAATGAATCACCTTGTGCTATTCCAGCAAATACCCGCTTATCGCCATCAGGACAAAGCATGGCCGGAGCATATGAACGACTAATAGCATAATCAGCATAATATTTACCAGCATGTCCCCAATCATAAGACCCCTTAGAAAATGTCATTGTACCAGTATCTGACTTTGCATAATCGTCTTCCTCATCAGAACTTTTATACTTCAAATCATCATTAACTTTTTCCAGTTCTTCATCACCGCCATCATGTCGGTAAAATCCATATGACAAAACAAGCAGCGCAGACCGGGCAATTTCTGTATTTGTAATCTGGCGATAACTGAATATATCTTTATCACCATCATTCTTTCCGTCTTCTGAATATCCGCCAAGCGAAGTAATGATAGTCTGTGCATTATCATCTGACGAAGCCTTTCGTTTTGCAACAATACTGTAATAATGGCGTCCGTCACGAAGAACCTCGAGTAAGCCTGTATGGCGTCCGTCTGTAATTGATGAGACATCTGTCGGCGTTACCGTAATCGATCCCAGCGAACTTGAAGAAGACGCATTGTCACCTGTAATATCAATCTTTGCGTAATAACCTTCCTTTTTAGTCGTGGGAGTAATTTTTCCGTCAGCACTGATTGTAGCAATCTCATACCACTTGGCACCAAGGTTTGTGTTCTTGATGTAAATTGCATACGGATCACCACCGTCAAGATTATCCCCCGGCTTTTTCTTACGGTTACTTTCGTAATCATATAATGCCCACTGGAGAGTTTCGGAAAACGAACCTGAGCTGTTATCAATCGGAACAAAATACGGAAGCGTAAACGGATACCCCTGATTCATCTGCTCGCCGTCTTCCTTAAGCTTGTCATCAGCAAGATATTCCGGATACGAAGCTACAAAGTTTCCGTCATCATTGTATGTAATTGCATATTCAAGTACCTTGCACCGTAAGTCTTTATCCTTAACTTCGTACTCCCCCTTTAAAGAGCCCTTGTTAAATGAAACTGCCTTAATCCATGCAGAATCAGGCGAAGTTCTGTAATATAATGTCGGGATTCCGTAATAATTATGAGATTCCCAGTTGAACTCAACTTTTTTAGGATCCGTAGCCTTTGAAGCTTTAAGCCCCATTGCATAACCTTTTGTCCATCCGGTCGCGGTGCACGAAGCTATCTCACTGTAATATGAAGCGCGGGCGTCTGTAGCGACACCGTCAGTTTCGCCTTCAGTGCCTTTACCCATAGGCAAGACCGTATACTTAAACGGAATGCCCCACGCAATGCAGCGCTGGTTCATAAGCCATGCATCGGTTCCATCGCCTACATCGCTGTTATTCTGCGTATCAGTCAGCATAAACCGGCCGTCTTTAAAGCTTGCTGACACGCCCGTCTTCTGCTCACCGCCGACTGTAACAGCGGTGCTTGAGTCAACGATGTAAACATCTTTTTTAGCTGCCATAGCACCTGTTTTTGTACCGTACGCCGGGCGTTCTCGGATTACAACATAAGAGCCCGCGCCGTCAAGCATGTTCCAGCTGACCGAGATTGTATCACTAGCAGCTTTATTGTCGCTCGAATCATCCTTTGATGTTCCAGATACGGCCGTAAGTGCAGGACCTGCAGTCCATACCTTAACAGACTGTGAAGAAACATCCTTGCTGCTTTTTGCCTTGATTATAAAGTCAACAGGCTTACCTGATTCGGTTGCAGAAGAATATCCTGCAGGATAATAAAATTTTGCATTGACAACGCGGCCGTTGATTTCTGCGGTAAAATGCGTTTCGTTTTCGCCGGCTGCATTCGGTTCTTCAACCTTATATGTAAGCGCGCCGCTTCCGTTATCAGTCATCGTTGCTTTATCAAACGAGTATGTTTTTGTTCCGACTGTAACATCATAAGCGTCGGCGCCGGTAACTTCAGGCCACTTAACCGATACGCTGTTCCAGCTCAGTTTTCCCTTTAAGAATTCAGGAGCAGCAGTTCCAAGAGTAATTACGGTCTTTGCCTCAGAGTTCCCCAAAAGGCCGCCGTTACTTGCCCAAAGGACATAGTCGTATTTGACGCCGCCTTCGATTGTCATATCATCGAAAGTTCCAGTGTAGCCGCCATGCTCCTGCTTGATTTCGTCTGAAGCAATTTCAGATTCTTCAACTACGCTGCTTCCGTCCGCGTCGTATTTACGGCGCTTTAAGAAATATTCAACTCCGTTTTCGATATCCCATGTAAGGACAACCTTATCCTTGTAACCGCCAGTTGCTTCAAGAGAATCAGCCTTTGGAGCTTCGAGCACATCAGTTACGCTTACAAGAGAAGGAGCCGTTACTGAATCAAGCAAGTCAGGCGCCGTAGAACCAGCTGCCGCATCTTTATAAGACGCCGGGAAAATATAAAGAGTATATTTATAAAAGCCCTTGCAGTAATCAGCCTGACCTTCCTCAGCCTTAATATTGAATTCGCAGCTTAATTCACTGACTGCATCAAGAGAGTCAAATACATTTCCGCCGCTTCCAGTCTTCTTGCTTAAAAATGTTTCTGCAGGATTAGAGTCATTTAATGTCTTACTGTACGACTGCTTTACCGCATATCTGTATTTTGAAGCCTTGCCCAAATCATTCCAGTTCGCATTAAATTTGAGGGTTGCGCTTACAGCCGTCTGTTTAACTTTTCCTTCTGCATCAAGCAAAGGATTTCCTTCAGCATCACATTCAGTTTCGATAACGCGCTCATAGTCCCTTGTAACAAAGACTGGAACAGCAGGAGTCCATCCGGTTCCAAGCGCACCACCGTTAGAGCATTTTACGCCGGAAAAGCTTCGGCCTTCGTTTGAATAATTATTATCTGCATATGAGACGATCTTGTACTGATACTGAACACCGCGCGAGATGCCGGAAGCTGCACTCATGTCCTCCCAGAGAATCTGAGTTCCCGGAGCATAATCAGAATATGCTGCATCTACACCGTCATTTTCGAGCTTGCCTTTATAATTGAGCTTTGACACAAGAACATCGCCGTCAGACCATGGTTCGTTTGCATCACTCGGTTTAATTCTTCTATATATCCTAAAATAAATCGGATAGTCATCGTAAATTGCTTCGGAACTTGCAGTAGCTTCTTTTGTCTTAACCTGTACCCGTGGAGGAAGCGTGATTACAACCTGAATTCTATCCTTGTATTCACCCTGAGAAATATTGATCTCTGGAATCTGCGGAATGTAATTTTTTACTGTCTGGGCAGTAACTGCGTCACTTGTTTCGCCCTTTCCATCTGTATAAGCTTCAACTTTAAAAATGTACTGTTTGTTTGGAGTTAAACCTTTAAATTCACAAAAATTCTGATTACCAGGAACTGTTACTTCAAGAGCTTCACTACCTAAAGTTGCGGTTACAGTGTATTTCAGCTGCTCCTCATAATCTGAACCGTTTGACATGTACCAGTAAACTTTAGCAGTATCTCCGCCCTCACCTTCCGTATCAATTGAACTGATTACCGGAACAGCAAGGCTTGAGCCCTTTACGATTCCAGATGCAGAAGAAAGAACACCCTTTGCATTCTGAGCAATTACCCTGTAATAACCTGTTGTACCTGGAATTGCATTTGAGTCATCATATGTAGTTTTTGAAGTTTCACCGATTTGAACAAATTCTGAAAATGGAGTTTCGGCATATTGTATATAGTAGACTGTTGCGTTGTTGACTGCATTCCAGTCTATGGAAATCTTGCCTTTTTTACCTTTTGAAGCTGTAACATTTGTCGGAGCATCAATTGCAGAAGAACCAGCCTTACTTGTAGCGCCCCCGACTTTTGGAGCCGAAGGATTCTGCAAATCCTGACAAGAGAAAAAACATAACGATGCAAAAAACGTTAACCAAAAAAGCTGCGATTTTCGTTTCATTCTATACCTCGCTCATAGCAGCAAATTCCATCCCTAAGTTCTTTTTTACATATTTTTCAATTATACCGTAAAAAGCGCAGACAATGCAAGTTGCTGCAAGTTTTGTACTTTACTCAATTCATTTTTTTGTTCTATACTCTTTGTACTTTTATTTTTGAGAGGGTAACGCATGTCTTCTTTACCAAATACAGAAATCATTCTTCAGATTCTTCTTTCTGTAGGCATTATTGTTATTGCGGCCAAGTTCTTTGGAACTCAGATTAAAAAAATCGGCTTTCCGGTTGTTGCCGGTCAGATTGTGGCAGGTCTTTTGCTCAGATACCTTCCCTTTTTTCAGAACTTTGGCGGCGGCGAGACAAACATCATTTACCGTGAAGCAAATCAGTTTATTACATACATGTCAGAAATCGGCGTAATCCTGATTATGTATTCAGCCGGACTTGGAACAAATATAAAATCCCTGATTAAGTCAGGCTTTAAGGCAACAGTAATTGCATGCTGCGGCGTTTTTGTTCCGCTTTTTATGGGTGCAGTAATGGCGCTCTGCTTCTGGGGTTTTGACGGCTTTGGAACTGCAAGGTTTTATCAGGCAATGTTCATCGGTACTATCCTGACTGCAACTTCCGTAAGCATTTCCGTTGCGACATTAAAGGAGCTTGGAAAAATAAAAACTGATGTGGGTCAGGCAATCGTAAGTGCGGCAATTATTGATGATGTAATCGGCATTGTTGCACTGACGGTCGTACTTGGTGTAAGCACTGGAAGCGGCGGCTACACAAGCGTCATCCTTAAAACAATCCTCTTTTTTATCTGTGCAATCGTAGCCGGCTATGTTATTTTCAGGGTTTTCCGCTGGTATGATACACGCCATCCGCATTCACGACGAATCCCGATTTACGGACTAGGAATTGCTTTTATTTACGCTTTTGCGGCGGAAAAATTCTTTGGGATTGCGGACATTACAGGCGCATATATTGCCGGCGTTGTTTTCTGCAGCCTTACAGACGCGCCTTACATGGAACAGAAAATCGACATCAACTCGTATATGATTTTCAGTCCGGTTTTCTTTGCAAGCATCGGCCTTAAAACTGACCTTTCCGGACTTGACATGTCGCTTTTGTGGTTTGCGATTGCATTTGTAATCGTAGGCTGCATTTCAAAAATCATCGGCTGTTCGGGCGTGAGCCGCCTTTTGGGATACGACTGGAAAGACAGCTACAGAATCGGACTTGGAATGATGGTCCGCGGCGAAGTAGCCCTTATAGTTGCACAGAAAGGCTTAAGCGTGGGCATGGTAGATTCAAAATACTTTGCGCCTGTAATTCTTTTGATTATCGTTTCAAGCATGATCGTGCCGGTGCTTTTAGGCAAAGCGTTTAGAGATGAAAGGTAATATTTAGTAAAACTCCCTACCGATTGAATGAACGGATTTTTTTCTCTATAATAGAAAAATGTTCCGTATTTATATTGAGCGGCAGTCCGGCTTTCAGAACGAGGCTGCCCGTATTTTTTCAGAAATCACAGGTTTTTTGGGCATTTCCGGAGTTACCGGCGTGCGTTACCTTAACCGCTACGACATCGAAAACGTAGCCGAGCCGGTTGCAAAAATCGCAGCACAGCGCATTTTTTCAGAACCACAGAGCGATTCAATCATCTACAATTCGCTTACTGTAAAGCCTTCTGAAACTGCAATCATCTGGGAATATCTTCCGGGTCAGTACGACCAGAGGGCAGACTCAGCTTCGCAGTGCCTTTCACTTTTACGAAAAAGTCTTGAAAATACAGTCAAAGTCGGAACCGAACCGCCGATGGTTCGCTGCGCAAAAATCGTAATTCTTTCAGGTAAAATCGCCGCAAAGGACGTTAAGCGCATTCAGGATTATCTTATCAATCCGGTTGATTCAAGATTGACGGACGACAAGATTCCTGAAACCCTCGTAATGAAGACAGAACAGCCGGGCGATATTCCAGTCGTACAGGGCTTCAATTCATTTAAAAAAGCTGCACTCCAGTCTTACATGCAGAAAATGGGTCTTGCAATGGATCTGGCTGACATTCAGTTCCTTCAGGCTTACTTCCAGAAAGAAGGCCGCGACCCTACCGAAACAGAAATCCGCGTTCTTGACACATACTGGTCAGACCACTGCCGCCACACGACATTCCTGACTGAGCTCAAGGACATCAAGATTGAAAAAGGTCCTTACGCCGACCTGTTCAAAAAATCACTTCAGAATTACACGGACATGCGCGCCGATTTGTACGCAGGAAGAGATGACAAGCCTGTAACGCTCATGGACATGGCTGTAATCGGAATGAAGTACCTTAAAAAGCACGGAAAGCTTTCTGACATGGCAGTTTCTGAAGAAAACAACGCATGCTCAGTTTACATCGACGTTCACTACACTGCGGACAAAAAAGGCCGGGACATAAAATCAACTTCGTCAAAGGCAACAGAACGCTGGCTTTTGATGTTCAAGAATGAAACGCACAACCACCCTACGGAAATCGAACCGTTCGGAGGAGCGGCAACTTGTATCGGCGGCGCAATCCGCGATCCGCTTTCAGGACGCAGCTGGGTTTATCAGTCAATGCGCATTACAGGTGCGGCCGACCCGACAGTTCCGCTTTCCAAGACAATTAAAGGAAAGCTTCCGCAGCTCAAGCTTGTCCGCGAATCCGCACAGGGATTTTCTTCTTACGGAAACCAGATTGGACTTACTACAGGTCAGGTTGTTGAATTGTATCATCCGGGATACGCGGCAAAGCGCATGGAGTTAGGCGCTGTAATTGCGGCCGCACCGGAAAATATTGTTATGAGGGAGCGTCCTGAACCGGGCGACATCGTCATTCTTTTAGGCGGCGGCACAGGCCGAGACGGCATCGGCGGCGCGACTGGTTCTTCTAAAGTACACACAGAAAAATCTGTTACAACTGCGGCAGCCGAAGTTCAGAAAGGAAACGCCGTAGAAGAAAGAAAAATCCAGAGGCTTTTCCGCAACAAGGATGTAAGCCTTATGATCCGCCGCTGCAACGACTTTGGCGCGGGCGGCGTTTCCGTTGCAGTTGGAGAACTCGCCCCCGGACTGGACATCAATCTTGATGCAGTCCCAAAAAAATACGAAGGCTTAAACGGAACAGAGCTTGCTATTTCAGAAAGTCAGGAGCGCATGGCAGTAGTCGTACGCCCGAAAGACGTAAAGAAATTCATAAAGGCTGCCGCCGCCGAAAACCTCAATGCGGTCGTTGTAGCAACAGTTACAGATACTAACCGCCTTGTGATGAAGTGGCGCGGAAAGACAATCGTAGACATCGACCGCACTTTCCTGGATGCAGCAGGAGCGCATCACGAAGCAAAGGCCGTTATCGTAAGTCCGGCCGCCCCAAAGGATTCTCCGCTTGTAAAGCCGCTTGATTCAGTTGCAAAAAAACTTGGCGCAACTGCTTCAATTACTGCAAAAGCGGCCGAAAAGGCATGGATGGAAAATATCGCTGACCTTGCGTGCTGCTCTCAGCGCGGACTTGGCGAACGCTTTGACGGCTCAATCGGTTCAAGCACGGTTCTTTTCCCGTATGGCGGAAAATATCAGGCAACTCCTGAAGCCGGTATGGCGGCAAAGATTCCGGTTATGTCACCACGCGAAACTACAACTGTAAGCCAAATGGCATACGGATTCGATCCTCGTATCGGAGAATGGAGTCCATGGCACGGAGCACAGGTTGCTGTTCTTTCTTCACTTGCAAAACTTACATGCATCGGAAGCAATCCGTCAAAGGCCCGCCTTTCGTTCCAGGAATTCTTTGGCCGCGCAGTAAGTCAGGAAACTTGGGGATATCCGGCAGCAGCCCTTCTCGGTTCAATTGACGCACAGAACGCAATGGGAACTGCAAGCATCGGCGGAAAAGACAGCATGTCCGGAACCTTCGAGAAAATCAACGTTCCTCACACACTCGTTTCGTTTGCAGTCGGACACGATGAAGTTCACAATGTAACAAGCGGCTCGTTCAAGAAAGCCGGAAGCAAAATATATCTTGTTCAGGTTCCGTACTCAGAGGCTCTTGCACCGGACTTTGCAGTATTCAAGAAAAATTCAGAAAAGCTTTACGACCTGAACGTTCAGGGAAAGATTTCGGCAATGTATCCTGTATGCGCCGGCGGTATTGCGGAAGCAGTTACAAAGATGGCGATGGGAAACAGAATCGGAGCTGAAATCAACTTCATTCCAAAATCATGCACAGCTGCTGGAATTAAGGCAGTTCCTGCAAAAGCTCCTTCTGCAAAAACAAAGAAGCCTGCTTCAGACAGCGCGACATTTGCTGATTTGTTCACGCCGCTTTATGGTTCAATTATTGTAGAAACGAACATCTCGCTTGAAACAGAAAATTTTGCAAGCGGTACTGTAGTTCAGATTGGCGTTACTACTGCTGAAAAGACAATCGTCGTAAAGGCACAGAAGCCCGCCGAAAAAACAGCAAAGGCTTCAGGAAAGACGACTGCAAAAGCTCCTTCCAAAGCTTCACAGTTTACGATTGATATCGAAAAGGCGGAGAAGGCATGGGAGTCTACGCTTGCAAAAGTATTCCCGCCGGTAACGGGCGTTGAACAGAAGGATGAGCTTCCTAAATTCGCAAAGGATGTTCACCGTTCTTTAAGTGACGCACGCCAGAAGCCTGTATTCAACATCATCAAAAAACATCCGCGTGTTTTAATTCCTGTATTCCCGGGAACAAACTGCGAATACGATATGGCACGAGCTTTCAATCTTGCCGGAGCCGATACAAAGATTTTAGTCTTCAGAAACAACACTCCGCAGGCGCTTTCTGATTCCCTTGAGGAGCTCGAAAAGGCAATCAAGAAAACTCAGATTCTTGCACTTGCCGGCGGATTCTCTGCTGGTGACGAGCCGGACGGTTCTGGAAAATATATTGCAAACGTTCTTCGCGAGGGACGCATTTCCGAGCAGGTAATGAACCTTCTTAAAAAGCGCAACGGACTTGTACTCGGAATCTGTAACGGCTTCCAGGCTTTGATTAAGACAGGACTTGTCCCTTACGGAGAAATCCGCGAGCCTTCTGCCGACATGCCGACGCTTACATTCAACACAATCGGACGCCACATCAGCCGCGTTGTAAGAACACGCATGGTCAGCGCAATGAGTCCGTGGGCTCAGGATCCGAGCGTCGTTGATTCAAGACTTCACCTTGTTCCGGTAAGCCACGGCGAAGGACGTATCATCATCAGCCAGCGTCTTGCAAAAGAACTTTTTGACAAGGGTCAGATTTACAGCCAGTATGTTGATGAAAACGGAAATCCTACGATGAACGAGCCTGATAACCCGAACGGTTCAATGTTCGCAATTGAAGGAATGACAAGCCCGGACGGCCATGTACTTGGAAAGATGGGACACAGCGAGCGTACTGTCGGTAAAGACGAAAACGGCTGCTCAATGGATCTGATTAAGAACATCGCCGGAAATCCGGTCACAAACGAAAACGAAAGTTCATGTCAGAATCTTTTTGCGGCCGGCGTAAGATTCTTCAAATAATTGGAGTAACAGAAAAGAGATATGAAAAAAGCAGATTTTCTTAAAACGATTTTAGTTTCAGTATTTGTCGTAATGCCGCTGTTCCTTACAGGCTGCAACCGCCCGGACATAAGCAAATACGGCTGGTACAGTGACCTTGACGTCTGTCTTGATGCAGCAAAGAAAGAAAACAAAAACGTATTCCTTCTTTTTACACGCGACAACAGCGATCAGGTAAGCCTCGGTTTAAAGGAAAAAGTTTTCTTTACGGATGAATTCAAATATCTCTTTTCTGACCAGTATAAATTCTGCTGCCTTGATTTTTCGATTGAAAGATTAAAGATGGCGGCTCCTGCAGAGGATGCGTCTTCAGGTGAAAAGAAGATTGCCGCAGTTGAAGCCAAGCGCCTTGACCGTGACATGAAAAAGCTTGTCATCTACGGAGCTCAGACAACGCCGCTTCTTCTGGTTCTTACAAGCGAAGGCTATGTAATTTCATGCGTATCTTACATTCCTTCAAAGACTCCGGAAGAGTTTGCAGATATGATGCACATGTTCGACAATGACATCATATCAATGACTGACGAAATCAAGTCGCTTAAAAATTTACGCGGCGTAGAAAAAGTTCAGGCAATCGACAGGATTTATGAGACTACGAACAACACTTACCGCTATTCGCTAAAGGACCTGATTCTTGAAGTTCCAAAGCTGGACAAAAAAAATCAGAGCGGCCTGGTCGGAAAATATATTCTTGCCGCCGCCTCAACAAAATCACTTGATTACTATCTTGACCGCCACCCGGAAAAAGCACCGGATGCATATATTGCGGCCTTAAACTCAAACTATCTTGATACTAACCAGAAGCAGCAATGCTATTATGCCGCAGCCTACATTATCGGAAGTCAGGATCCGAGCATCGAGGTTTCAGAAAAGATTATGGGATACCTTCAAAAGGCAATTGACCTTGATGCAGAAAGTCCGCTTGGACAGCAGTGCGCGCATATGCTCGAAAAAACAAAAATAATCTACGAGCGGCAAAAAGCATTTGAAGAGCAGAAGGAAAAAGAATCTGAAGAAAACGAAGAGGCCGCAAACTAATGGGCGGCGGCCAACCTGCATCCGTTTCTGAAATTCCACTGCCCGTCCTGATACTTTCAGCAGCGTGCCTGATTACGCTTTCCATGCTGTTTTCGGTTTCGGAAAGCGCAATTCTTTCGATGAACAAGCTGCGATTGCGTGTGCGCCGCCGTCAGAACGACAGGCGTGCACTCAGGGTGAGCAGGCT
Organism: uncultured Spirochaetaceae bacterium; assembly: GCA_902772975.1. GTDB lineage: Bacteria > Spirochaetota > Spirochaetia > Treponematales > Treponemataceae > Treponema_D. Next base: position 5,938 of record CACYCX010000149.1, on the reverse strand, counting down.
TTTAAAACGAAAAGAAATAATAATCAATACGCTTTTAGTTGCAAACGATCTGGTAAATGTTTTGCTTTCTGCAATCCTTACCGCGGCGGCGCTTAAAACATTCGGCGAAAAAGCCATCGGAATAACAACGGCCGTAACTACGATTCTGCTTTTGCTGTTCGGTGAAATTACTCCAAAGGCAATCTGTACACGCCACCCCGATCCGATTGCTTACAGGCTTTCGGCATTCATTTCGGTTGTAGTTTTTATAATGCATCCGGTTGTAATTCTTTTTACGGCCGTTTCGAGAATTGCGCTGAAAGTGATGGGGATTAAAATCAAGAAATCAGAAGAAGCGTTTACTGTTGAGGAAATAAAGACATTTATCGACGTAAGCGAAGAAAGCGGAATCCTTGAGCGCGGCGAAAAAAAATTGATGAACCGCGTATTTAAGTTCACCGACCTTGAAGCGCAGAACATTATGATTCCGCGTACAAAAATCGTTGGCGTAAAGCTTACGGCCTCTTATGATGAAGTAATCGAGCTTTCTGAGCGCACGTTCTATTCACGTTTCCCGGTGTACAAGGACAACATCGATGACATCGTGGGAACGCTTTATGTAAAGGACCTGCTTTTTTATTCAGGGGATAAGGAAAATTTCAGCCTGAAAAAAGTTATGCGCCCGCCGCTATTTATTCTGGGAACAAAAAAAATGTCTTCAATTCAGCAGATGCTCCGCGAAAACAGGCAGACTATGGCAATCGTAGTTGATGAATACAGCGGAACAGACGGCATCCTTACAAAGGAAGATATTGCGTTCGAGATTTTTGGCGCGAATGTTTCTGAATTTAAAAACCAGTCAGATAATGTTACAAATCTTCCTACCGATCCTGAATCTGATAATTTTACAATTGAAGGCGGAACGCGGCTTGTAGATTTAAGCGAATTCCTTCATATCAAAATAGAATCTGAATTCAATGAGACAATCGCCGGCTATATTCTTGAGCGCCTTGATCGCATGCCGCGCGAAAATGATTCAGTAGAATTTGAGGGAACGAAATTTACTGTTGAAAAAATTACTGCGCGGCGAATTGATTCTGTAAGAGTCGAGCGGCGCATCCAGCATGATGACGAAAACAGGAAGGGCTTACTGATATGATAAAGATTTTATCAACTGCCGCTCTCCTCATTTTTTTAGTATTCCTCATTTCGTTTTTCGCCGGCTCAGAAACCGCGTTCCTTTCAATGACGGGAATCAGAATCAGGCAGATGCTCCGGCAAAGAAAACGCGGTGCCAAAAAAGTCGCGGCACTGCGAAACGATATGGACGGTCTTTTAACTGTTATCCTTATCGGAATAAATTTCCTGAATACCCTCGCCTCCGCAATCGCAACTGCACTTGCGGTCCAGCTTGTTGGTAATAAAGGTCTTGGCATCGCTACGGTTGTAACAACTTTTTTTGTTACTGTATTCGGCGAGATTGTACCAAAGACAGGGGCTGCCCTTAACCCGGAAAAAACCGCGGTTCAGAATGCAGTGCCGCTTATGCTCCTGAAAAAGATATTTTTCCCAGTAGTGTGGATTTTTTCAAAAGTCTCAAAGGGCACCGCTTTTATCGTAGAAAAAATATGGCGCACGGACGATACGCTTATCACGGAAGAAGAGCTTACGACTCTGATTGGCGAAGGCGCAAATGACGGCACAATCGACAAAAGCGAAGAAAACATGCTTAACGGATTAATAAAAATTTCAGACATTCATGTTCACGACATAATGAAGCATCACTCGCTTGTTTCGTTTATCGAAAAAAAATCCTCACGCGAAGAAATACTCGATATGTTCCGCTCGTCAGGCTTTTCGCATTTACCGGTAACAGACGGGAATGACAAAAACGTAATTGGAATCGTATATTACAAGGACATTCTTTTTTCAGCAGGCGACAGCGCGCAGTTTACGGCAGAGCGGTTTATGAAGACGCCGCTTTTTGTTCCGGAAACTTTTTCTGTTTTTGAACTGGTTCATGTGTTTAAAAAAGAGAACCGCTCGTTTGCGGTTGCGCTTGATGAGCAGGGTTCTACGGCGGGAGTCGTTACGATGGACGATGCACTGCGCGCGGTGTTTGGAAGAATGAGTATTGATGCAAACGATTCGTCAGCACCGGAGCAGCGGATTAAAATTATTTCTCCGAAAGAATTCCTCGTTCCGGGCGACATTCATCTTTCGGATTTAAATTCATTTCTGCACATCAATCTTGATTCAGAAGAATATAACACGCTCGCAGGCTGGATGATGGAAAAGCTTGATTCAGTTCCTTCAGCAGGTGAAGCAATCAACTACAACGGAAAGGTTTTTGTCATAGAAGACAAATCACTCAGGCGAATTGTAACTGTAAGGATAAAAGATAAATTTTAAGGAATAAAAAAAATGGAAACACAAAAAACTCAACTTAAAGGAATTTTGATTCTTCTTTTGACGGCGATTATCTGGGGTACATCTTTTGTATCTCAAAGCGTAGGCATGGAATCTGTTGAAGCCTTTACATTCAACGGAATAAGGACGCTTATCGGTTCGTTTGTACTTCTTCCCTTTATCGTAATGCGAGATAAAATTTCTGAACGGAAGATGACAAAGGAACAGATTGCAGAAAGAAAAAAGAATGATTTAAAAACTATCAGGCGCGGAATAATTCTGGGCGTTGTTCTTTGCGCGGCGACTAACTTTCAGCAGTTTGCATTTTTGTATTCAACTGCGGGAAAGATTGCATTCATAACTGCGATGTACATGATTTTTGTTCCGATTGCGGAAGTAATTATCGGAAGAAAAATTCCATTTATCACATGGCTTTGTGTCGCCGCCGGTTTTGCAGGGCTTTTTCTTTTGTGCATGAATCCTGAAAACATGACGCGCATAAACAAAGGCGATTTTCTTACACTGATCTGCGCGGCGATTTTCACGATACAAATTATGCTCGTTTCAAGATTTTCGCCTAAATGCGACGGACTAAAGCTTTCGTTCACGCAGTTTTTTACTTCGGGAATAATTTCGTTTATCCTTATGCTGATTTTCGAGACACCGTCTGTTAAGGGTATCCTGGCCGCCGCGCTTCCGATTTTGTATTCCGGCGTAATGAGCTGTGCACTTGCGTACACTTTTCAGATAATCGGGCAGAAATATTGCGAGGCGACAATAGCGTCACTTTTGATGTGCATGGAAAGCGTTTTTGCGGTAATTTCCGCGGCGATCATCCTTGGCGAAAAAATGAGCGGCAGAGAGCTTGCAGGCTGCGCGATTATGTTTGCGGCGATTATCATTTCGCAGCTAGGGGAAAAGATATTGGAAAGGCCGCAAAAAAAGGCGGCGTAATAATTCCTGCCACGAGATTCGGAATTTATATCTTTATTACTTACCGGAATTCAAGAAGGTATATTTTCCAAAAAATTGTATTTAGAATTCAAAACTAATGTGTGTTTTTTCAGAATGTCATAAAATTGTCCGCTCTGTCCTGAATAAATATGATATTTTCCTTTAAGCGAATATTCTCCATCTTCATTCATATCTACTTTTATCATTGAAGTATCTAACTGCGTAGTAACACATGAACATAACACTAAAGAAGCAATAACAATTACAACATAAAATCGTTTCAGAGTCACAATAATTCTCCTGTTCCGCCCAAAAGAAATATATTATATATTACTGCTTCGTGGAGAACTGTTTGCATTTGACTGCAAACAGCACAGTATTTTAAAATAAAAAAAGGATTTCCAAATCACTGAAACCCTTTCTATGGAGATGATCGGACTTGAACCGACTACCTCTACAATGCCATTGTAGCGCTCTAGCCAGGTGAGCTACACCCCCGTATGAATTAACTATATAAAAATTTCGGACAGGTGTCAAGATTTGGATTTTTATGTATAATTCAGGCATGAATCATCTGTCACCAAAAAATGCGCTCTCTCGAAGAGTAAAATATATTCTCGGTCACTGTACAAAAAAAGGAAGCATTGATGTTTGGAAAACCGCGCAGCATTTGCTTTCGCTTCAACGCGGACTTACAGGAAACAGAAATCTTGCCGGCGTTCCTTATATGGACAATCCTGACACACTGAACGCATACCTTTTCTATTACTGGCCAGTTTCGTTTTTGCAGACATGGTACGCACTTGATTCAATTCCTGGTTTTACAAAGCGCTTTGAATCACTGAACAAAATCTCGATTCTTGATTTCGGGTCAGGGCCGGCACCGGGAACAGTCGCCGCGTTAGATTATTTTTTCAATGCAACAAAAAATCATGCAAAATACGAAATAACTCTCGCGGACTCAAGTGAAAAGGCACTGTCACTAGCACAGAAAATTCTTGCATCGGATAAAGGCTCAATTTCAAAAATTATCACTGTCCGCGAGAATTTTGAAAAAACTGAAACACTTAATTCTATAAGCGGCGACGACGTAAATGCAGGTCAACGAGGCGAAGCGCAAAAAAAATTCGATTTGATAATCGCTTCACATTCAATCAATGAGCTCTGGAAAAAAGATAAGAACCGGAACCAGAAAATTTTTGCGCTTATGCAATCCCTCTGCGCTTATCTGAACGACGGCGGGATTCTTCTTGTAATCGAGCCGGCCGTGATGGAGTCAAGCCGCACGCTAATTACACTGCGCGACATGATGAAGCAAAGCGGCTTCAGTGTTCTTTCACCCTGCCCCGAAAACGAGGGCGGAACCTGCCAGTGTCCGGCACTCAAATCCGAAAGCGGCACCTGCCACGCAGAAAGGGAATGGATTTCCATTGAGCCCGCCTCAACGCTTGCACGATTTGCAAAGCTCGACCGTGAAAGCGTAAAGATGACGTATTTTGCATTTGCCCGTCCGATGGACAATGAAAGCCTGATAGGGAATGAAGGCCCGATTGAGAATGAAGCGGCAGCAAGCACACTCACAGAAAGCGCCCCGAAAAACGACTGCGCGGTAGTTTCAGATGCAATGCTGAATAAATCAGGCCGCGTCAGGTTCATTTTGTGCGACGGAAAAAGGCGCTTTGCATTTTCAGCAAAAAAAGACTTACCCGAAGCCACGCGTCAGGGCTTTTTTGAATTGAAGCGCTACGACAGAATAAAGGTAGAAAATCCTGAAATACGCCAGGGAAATGAAGGTGAAAAAGCGTGGGGCTTTGTTCCTGAAACGAAAATCGTAAAATTGTAAGGACGCCTTTATTGTTCCTGACCAGACAGATGGATTTGAATGGACTGCGACCGTTATAAACATCAACAAAAAACGCAATGAGATACTTCAAAAAAAAGTAAAGCGTTATATGATTATGTCAGTTTCTTGGATGCCGTTGAAAAGAAATATCTGCAATTTTTTTTCACACAGTCTATTAAACAATCTATTTTTCGATTTCTTCTTCTATTGAATGAATAATCTTTTCAACATCAAGAATCATCACGAATTCATCGTTTTCGCGCGCAATTCCCTTAATAAAATCCTCGCGTCCGGGCAGCGTACCAAAATCATAATTTTCACTCGGAACCATTTCCAGCCGGGTAACAATATCAACAGTATCCGCAAACATTCCGATTGTAAGCGGCTGAGTCTCACCCTCCTGCGGAATTTCAAGCACAATAAGGCTGGACTTTTCCTGCGGAACCGCTTTGTTAAAACCGAACAGCTCCCTCAAATCAAGCACAGTCACAACCGCACCGCGTATATTCATGACGCCCTTCAAATATGGAAGTGATTTCGGAACACGGGTAATCGGCTCATAATTCAAAACTTCACGCACATACTCAACAGGAAGCGCAAAGTTTCCCTTTCCAAGCTGAAATGTAAAAAATGAATCGTCTGATAATTTCTTCTCTTCCATATAACGGTCTCCGACTTTTATTCCGATTTTTCCGGTTTTATTCAGGTTTTCTTTCGACTTTATCCCGACTTTTATCCAGTTCAAACAAATTA
>CACYCX010000148.1 GCA_902772975.1 uncultured Spirochaetaceae bacterium | reverse complement strand
GGAAGTGAAAAATCCTGAAAAAAAGCCAGCGATTTGCAAGGCAAACCGCGTGGCACAGAGCAGAATAAATGCCTGTTTGGGAAGTGTAAATACTCTGTGCTAAAATCTCCACCCAATTCCTACAGACGGCAAAACTCTGAACGAACCGTCCACTGCATAATTTCTTTTTTGATTAATTGTTGTAGTTCCGCCAACAACCTGTTTTGTTTCAATTTTCATATCATTCGGGAAATTATATGCAGCAGTAACTGAAGCATATACAGAAAAAGTTCTTCCAAACGGTGACCATATAAAGGTGCAATTCAAACCGGCCATAGGCGTTAAGTATGTATAAGTAAAGGAATCCTCATATTTTTTCTTCAGGAAAGTATATTTCTGGCTGTGTGAAAAATTCGCTTCTGAAAATCCAAACATTCCATAAAAACCAAAAAGAAAATAATCGCTGCGAACAGGTGTCCAGCCAAAGCCAAAAAGGAAATCAAAAAAAGCACCGTCAACACCAGAATTTTCTTTTTTCCCGCTGGAATTAATCTTATCAATATTACTTGAGGAATATCCTGCATCCAAAAGGACCCTGACCGACACGCCATTTCCCCTTATAAGTCCAAGGTAAGAAAAATCCAGACCAGTCTGAAAAGGCATATCAAGATCCTTTATAAGCTTCGGGTCATTCTTTCGCACAAAAGTTTCGGTCGGTATTCTCCAGCCCAAGCCAGCATGATGATGAATCAGACTTTCAGAAGTTTCTGCAAACAGATTTAATGTCAATAAGAGAGAGGCAACAAAAACAAAAAAGCGTTTCACAGTCAATCCTTATTTCTTTGATTTATAATCCATGATTACATCGATACTCGAAATGCATGCGCCGCGAAATCCGTTTTTTTCAAGTGAATCGACGCCGCGGATTGTAGTACCGTTTGGTGAGCACACTGCATCCTTAAGCACGCCCGGATGGTCTCCGGTTACCTGCTGGAGCTTTGCACTTCCAAGCATTGTCTGGGCAACAAGCCTGTATGCTACAGGGCGTGCGATTCCGTATTTAACTGCGGCGTCGGCATATGCTTCCATCATTAAATCCATGAATGCAGGACCGCAGCCGCTGATTGCGCCTCCGATTCCCATAAGGTTTGAAGCTAATTCTTCTACAATGCCAAGCGATTCAAACAGGCTGCGGATTTCGGCAAGTTCGTCCGCAGTCAAAGAATTTTCTTTTTCAAAAAGCATTACGCCTTCGCCAACCAAAGCCGGTGTGTTAGGCATAATGCACTGTATGCGGACTTCGTCGCCAAGAATATCATAGAACGTCTGGTGAACCCAGCCGGCGGCTACAGAGACAAGCGCTTTGCCCTTTAAAGCGCGCCGTACATCGCTTCCTTCACCGCCAAGAATATCCTTTATCTGATAGGGCTTGCATGCAACGATAACGACATCGCTTTTTTCTATCATGGGAACTAATTCCGGTTCTGCGATAAAACCGATTTTTGCGGCATTTGCCTTAAGTTTTTCCTGATTAGGCGCGTAAGCAAATATGTTCTGGCCTTTTACTTTTCCAGATTTAATAAAGCCGCCGGCGATTGCCTGGGCCATGTTTCCCATTCCGATAAAACCGATTGTTTTCATTTGCTACTCAGCCCCCATTTTTTTTATTTCATCAACTCGCGGTATTTCTGTGCAAGCCTCTTTGACTTAACGGCAGCAAGTCCGCAATAGTTAGACGGATGCTCGAAGAATTGTGCAGGATTTTCCACACCGAGTTTTTCAAGCTGGGCCGTAATATCCTTGTATTCTTTTTCGTGAGTTTTTAGGACTTCAAAGAATGTCTTTCCGCTCTGCTCGGCTTCAAGTGTAATCTTACGGATAACTTCATGTCCGTCGTTGTAGCCTGCCTCGCCAAGAAGAATGTAAGCAGGTTCTGCAAGAACGCCGCCCTTTACTTTTCCGCCGGCATTTTCGAGGTTACGAGCCATACCTTCCTTATCAGCCTGCAAGCCCTTAACGACGCTGTTCATGCGGGCAACTGCCATCGTAAATCCTGAAACATAATCTGCAATAAAGCGCTGGCTTGCTGAATTTGTCAAATCGCGCTGGTGCTCTGAAATCTGATCCATATAGAAAGTAATTACGCGCGGACACATTGCCTTCCACAAAGACTTAACGTGCTCGCTGTTCCACGGATTGCGCTTTTGAGGCATTGTGCTTGAGCCAACCTGAGTTGCAGCAAAGTACTCGAACACTTCACCGATTTCACTTCTCTGCAAGTTGCGGAGATCGTCAGCAAGATTTGCGATAATTCCGAATGCAACATTCATCTCAAGCAGGAGGCGCAAAACATATTCAGGCTCTACAAGCTGGTTTGAATATTCAGACGGCTTAAGTCCGAGGAAGTCAGTATATGTGCGCTCAAGTTCTTCCGGATCCTTTACAATCATGGAAGGTCCGTTGTATGAACCAACAGGGCCTGCAAGTTTTCCGACAAGCTGATTGCTTAATTCTTCAATGCGGAGAATTGACTTACCCAGGCGCGAAACGAATTCAGCAATACTCCAGCCGAATGTAATCGGAACGGCGTGCTGACCGTGAGTGCGTCCGACCTGTGGTGTAGCGCATTCCCTTTCTGCAATGTCGCAAAGATAATTTTCAAGTTTTTTGAGTTCAGGCAAAACAACGTTCTGTGTAACATCGCGCATACGGCAGCTGAGTGCTGTATCAAGAATATCAACTGAAGTTGCGCCAAGATGGATGAGAGGTCCGATTTCTGAATCAACCTTAGTCTTCATTACATTAACAAGAGCGCGGATATTGTGCTTTGTTTTTTCTTCTTCCGTGTAAACTTCCTGCGGATCTATGTTAGAAGCAACATCATCAAGAGTCTTTGCAACAGAATCTGTAAGCTTTCCGCGGAGCTTAAGGTGAGCCTTTACAAGGGCTGCCTCGCACTTTGCGCATGAACGGATAGAAGCTTCTTCCGAAATGTATTTAGAAAGGCCGGCAAAAGCATCGGCTTCCGACAAAGAGTATCTGTGATCGATACAAGAAAGGTTTTCAAAAATGTTACGTGTTTCCATGCCGTTATTATATACAAAAACAGCATGATACTCAATCATATTAAAATTTTATGCGTTTGCAAGAATTCCGTCTACAGCGAGATTTAATGTATCGCGGATGTCGTCAATTTTCTTCTCGCTTAAAATTGAAAGGCGGAAAATGGCCGACTGAATGATTCCGTAAAAAAGCTCGTATACAACACGAACCTGAAGCTTTTTGAACTCGCCTGCTTTCTGCCCGCGGATAATAATCGTGCTCAACAAATGCTGGAACCGTACAATCCTTCGCCTTACACGCTCGCCCGGATCTCCGCCTGTTTTCTGCAGCTGCAAAAGGTACGAAAGAAGAACGCCAAAAAGATTTATGTTTTCCTCGCAAACATCAACGATTTTTGAAAGCGTACGGCGCAGGCACTGTTCTGCAGAAAGCGTATGGTCGGTAATAATTTCCTTAAGCGAATTTTCCATTGAAGAAGTAAGCTGCTTGATGCTCCACAAAAATATTTCGCGCTTGTTCTTAAAATAAATGTAAAGCGTCGTTCTTGTAATTCCACACCTGTCGGCAATTTTCTGGAACGTTACATCCTCGTAACCTTCTTCCGTAAAAACCTCAAGCGACTTCTGCAAGATTTCGTGGCGCCGCTTGTCGTGCTCAACAACGATTGCCATTAGAGTTTCCTCCCGCGCTTATTCCCGTCGTGCCGTCCTGTCTGCTTGTCGTTCATGTACATGTAAAAGCATGTGTCAAGATTTCCGGCCTTCAGGTTTTTAAGAAGCGTCGCGTATTTCCCAAAGCTTTCCTGAAATTTTTTGTGCGTAGTGATAAAGCCCATTTCCCAGCCTTCAAATGAACCGGGAAGGCACGACATCTTCCGATAGAGCGCCTCTGCCTCATCAGCATCGCCGACGCGCTCCCCATAAGGCGGATTTGCAATCAGGATGCCTTCAGAATACGGCGCCTGCAACTCAGTAAAATCAGCCTGAACAAAATCAGGACGCGGAACCTTTGCATCGCTTCCTATAGACTGAAGGGCGCGGCCTGCCATTACGCACGCATGCTCGGCGTTTAACTTTGCGCGCTCTATTGCCTTTGGATCAATATCACTTCCTGTAATGCGTGTCTCGACATCAGTGCGGATTTTAGAAGCCTCTTCTTTTTTGATTTGCGCTGCACGCGCGGCATTGTAAAAAGCAAGATGCTCAAGCGCAAAGCGGCGGCCTAATCCAGGCGCAACATTATGGGCATACAAAGCCGCTTCTATCGCAATCGTGCCTGAACCGCAGAACGGATCGTGTAACGGAAGTTTTCTTCTCCACATCATCAGCTGGAGCAAAACGGCCGCCGTAGTTTCTCGTAAAGGAGCAACGCCACCGTCTGTCCTGTAGCCGCGCTTATGGAGAGGAAGCCCCGAAAGGTCAAGCAGCACCATTACCTTATCTTCGTCGATATAAATGCGGACATCGCTCTGCTCACCGCTTTCTGGAAGCGTTGACATTCTCCAGACATCGCCGAGCTTTTTGTAAATTGCCTTCTGGACCATTCCCTGAATGCTATGCTCGCTGTTCAGTTTTGATTTATATGTGCGGACTTTATCTACAACAACCTTTGTATCTTTCTTAAAATAATCCTGCCAGTTTACGGCATATACTCCATCAAAGAGCATGTCAAAATCTTCCGCACCGTACTCTGCAACTTCAAGGTAAACACGGTCTGCCGTTCTGAGGCAAAGATTTGTCCTTATAAGGGCATCGTCATCACCGGAAAAAACTACGCGTCCGGGTGCGTTTGATATCAGTTTATAGCCAAGATGCTTGATTTCATTTCCGAGAATTTTTTCCGCGCCAATTGCGCAAAGTGCTACCAGTGTATTCATTCTGAAAGATTAACACTTTTACAAAATTTGTTCAATTGTCAGAAGTTATCATTTCAGAAGTTATAATTCCTATTTTTGCAGTTTGATTTTAATTGAAAAATAAATAATTTTATCATTCTGTTTTCTCACGCAGTCAAGCATAACCGCACTACCTGCAGGACACGATTCTACAGCCGTATAAAATGATTTGCAGGGAACAAATCTTCCGCTCTCATTAAAATAGCCTAAGGCAGAATTAATTATGTCATCAATTTCCAACCCGGCTTTATCGGCAGGAGAATCAGGTATTATCTCTGTAACACGTAATTCTCCGGGCCTTGCATCCTCAACAGTAATTCCCAAACGCATAAAAAATGTTTCAGATGCCTTACCAGATAAATCACTTCTCAACTTGACGCTATCCATTAGATCTATTTCTTTATTACTTTCATCCGGATTAATACCTGTAAAATTGATGATAATTGAATTACCCTGATTATGTCCTGTTTTTCTTTCGTACTTTTTAGGCGCACCATCTAAAGTTATAATAGAGACATCCCATTTTTTTAAAATCGATTTACATCTATTATAATTTTCCTCATCCTTTTGGTAATAAAGCATATTGCGCACATCGCCATGAGTTTGATTGTTTTCATCCTCCATTGATACAAACTCAACTTTATCAACAGAAGCAATAAGGGTGTCAGTTGATTTGATTTGTTCAATAGGAATTTCGTTAAACCTTACCTCTTTTGAAGCAGGTTTAATCTTGTAGCCTTCCACAGTAAAATATTGCCGGACAGATTTTATAATATTTTTTTCTGCATCCCGAAGTGAAAGAGTTACGCAAACAGTGCCCTTATTTATCCACGAATTCTTTGAAGCAACATTACACGGAAATGATTCTACTTCCTTACCCCAGTTTCGTGATTCCGGAATTGCCCTGAGTGATTTATTAAAATTCAGGATCATGCCATATTCGTCTGTAAAAAATAAATTGCCTTTTAATTTGAATCCCTGCGTATTATTTTTGTAATCGCTTTCTCCAAGCTCAAGCATCTCAATTTTATCGTAGACATAAATAAACGGTGGATTGTTTTCAAGGTACTGCGCTGTATTTTTTAAAAGCGTTATCCACTGATTTCTGAATTTGATTAGATCTTCAGCCTGAACTCCAAAATTAGCGCCAGAAATTTCTATTGATGTTACAGAAAGGCGCCGGGCTGCCTCGCGGAGTCTTTTATCTTCCTCAGATGCCTTTAAGTAATAGGTCATAGCCTCAACGCTCATACCGTTCTGATCGAGGGCAATACCTTTTGAAAGATTTATCTGGGCCGCAATCTGCGCTGCCTGCTTTTCATCATGCGAAGAGATTTGTGTCTTTAACTCTGAAAGGCGGCTTTCGGCAACACCCATTCCTTTTAACAGCTCGTATGCCGCCTTATGGATTTCAGAGCCGTCTGTCAAAGCGTCTTTCGATATGTTTGCATTTGAATATGCCTTACCTACCGGGCGGCTTTTTAACACAGAAAGCACCTTGCAGTCAAGCGAGTAAGAGCCGCCTTTATTCACAATCGAAACTGATACCGAATAATCAGCCGCAAGCAGCTGGGCATATTGAATACCCGCGCTTTCATTCGCGATTGAGGATGCCGCTTCCCTTACCTTCTGCTCGCCTGCAATCTGCTCGGCTGCCACACGGTCAATAACGCTGAAATCAGAATTGTTCTGAAAATCCGTAGAAAGCTGTCCCTGCACAAAAATCGGAATCCAGTCATCAGCCTTTGTTCCGTTCTGCATTCTTGGCGGCGAAACTGTAATCTTTGCGTTTGATGCAATCTTGCCGCCCGATTGTGCAAATGTTTCTGTTAAAAACATCCCCGATAATATAAACGCAAATGCAATCAAAAAAGATTTTGTTATTTTCATAGGTTTTCCGAAGTTACCATGATGTTTTTATTTTTCCCCAAGCCTTAATGTCCGAAGTATATACGGTCATAACATTAATATCAGATTTTTTAAGGTAAGGAATTACATTTTTAACAATTACGGTATCACTATCCCTATAGTTATGCCGAATAGCATTTTTGCGCATATCACTACCTGTTGCAATTTCCACTTTATCAACTGAAACAATAAGTGCATCTGTTGATTTAATTGTTTCAATTGGAATCTCCTTAAATTCTACTGTAACTCCTCTAGAATAATCAAAAGTACATGAATTTTCAGCAGAACAAAGCCATATACTTCTGGTGGTTACATAAAAAAACTGGCGCGAGGTTTGTAATATTGTTTTATTTTCATCACGGAGAGAAAGAGTTACACATACAACACCACCCTTCATCCATGAATTGTCTGACGCTAAGGAATCCGGAAAATCATTTACTTCTTCACCCCATTTTTTTGATTCAGGTATATTATAAAGTGATGTCCAAAAGTTATCGATTATTTCAATTTCATCTGAAAAATACAAACCACATTTTAAAGCAAAGCTTTGTGTATTATTCTTATAATTCTCTTCTTCAAGCTCAAGAGGTTCAACTGTAGAACACTTGAAAATAAACGGTGGATTTTTTTCGAGAGTCTGTGTCGTCTGCTTTAAAAGTTCCACCCATTGATTTCTGAACTTGATTTTATTTTCAGCTTCAACTCCAAAGTTTCCGCTTGAAACTTTTGCTGATGTCACAGAAAGACGCTGGGCGGCCTCGCGGAGTTTTTTGTCTTCACCTGCTGCTTTTAAATAATAGGTCATGGCCTCAACGCTCATACCGTTCCGGTCAAGCGCAATACCTTTAGAAAGGTTAACCTGAGCCGCCGTTTGTGTTGTCTGCGCTGCATTCTGCGCTACCGTCTGCTCCTTTAATTTAGCAAGGCGGCTTTCAGGAACTTCCATTCCACTTAAAAGTTCGTATGCGGCCTTATGTATTTCAGAACCGTCAGTCAATGCGTCTTTTGATACATTTGGATTTACATATGCTTTTCCGACAGGCTGGCTTTTTGAAACTGAAATTACCTTGCAATCCAAGGCATAGTCGCCGCCTTTATTCACAATCATAACCGATACTGAATAATCGGCTGCAATCAGCTGGGCATACTGTATGTCTGACTCTCCGTTTTGCATTGAAGCAGTAAGCTCCTTTACCTGCTGCTCGCCTGCAATCTGCTCGGCTGCCATTCGGTCAATAACGCTAAAATCAGAATTGTTCTGAAAATCCGCGGAAAGCTGCCCCTGCACAAAGATTGGAATCCAAGCATCTTCCTTGCTTCCGTTCTGCACCTTTGGCGGCGATACGGTTACCTTTGCGTTTGGTGCAATCTTGCCGTCATTATATGTTTCTTTTGCAAAAACTTCAGCAGTATTTTTCGGTCCGTTTTTTTTATTTTTTGCTTTTGCTGCAAATGCACCAGATGCAAGAATTCCTGAAAGGGTAAGCACAAGAACAATTGAAATTGATTTTTTTAAGATTTTCATACAGACTCCGCTTTTAATAATTAAGGGGCTGAACAAAAATAAATGAACAGCCCCCGTTTTTTTAAAAATCAATAATTAGTGCAATTCTGCTCTATTATCTATTATTTCCACTACTACTCTCTGAATCTGCTCGTTAGGAATATTTACTTCCATAACAATCGGGATTTCAATCTTTTTATTCTTTCGCTTACAGAAGAGCGTAAGTGTATCGCCTGCTGTAAGGGATTGAATAGCCTCGTTAAGAATATCAGGAGTAGAACCGATTGGTCCCCAGTTAGGCTTCTGGTTATAGAAAATATCATCTACTTCAAGTCCGGCTTTTTCAGCAAGAGAGCCCGGCACTACCTTTGTAATCCGATAATTCCAGCCGGCATTATCAATTTCAAATCCAAGTTCCTGATAATTACGTAAGCCCCTAAAACGTCTTTGGGCAGCTTCCTTAAAGCCCTTTAAACCTTCCCTGCAAAGCTTTAATCCATCTGCAAGTGATATAAGTTTTGCACTTGCAACAAAAGTCTCATTTCCACGCCTGACAGGAAGTGTAACAATGTCACCCGGCATAAATGAATCTGACCACAAAATAGAATTACCCCAGTCTTTTCTATCACTTGTAAGACCAGTTAAAAAGTCAGCTACAGTATATTCTTTAGAGGAGTCTACTATTACGTCCCCCTCCTGAATTCCAGCTGAATCAGCAGGAGAGCCCTTTACTACAGATTTTACAGTAACACCGCCTCTGCTATACGAAGGATCCTCAACAACGATACCAAGGAAACATGGAGAACCTACACGAACAAGGATAGTGTTATCCGCGCCGAATGTTCTGTATGTTTCACCATTAATTTCCATATTTGCCTGCAACTCAAATCTTGCATTATCACTTTCACCACGGGTCCTCCGAATCATAGAACCAAGCGATGTATATTTTGCAATATAACTTTTTATCCTTGATGTTGCATGTATCTGACCAAACGGAGTCTGATAAGTTACTGCAGAAAAGTTAGCATTTTTAACCGCAGCTTCTACAGTCATAACAGAAATATCCCATTTTTTAAGAACTGCTGCGGATTTATTATATTTCTCATCATCAAAGTAAGAATAATAACTATAATAATTATTATTTCTTGGTACAAACTCTACTTTATCAACTGAAGCAATAAGAGTGTCTGTTGATTTAATTTTTTCAATAGGAACTCCGTTGAAATATACCTTATGAGACTCTACAGTAAGACTGCTTGATGATACTTTAAAATACTGGCGTGTCGATTTTATTATTTTTTTATCAGCATCACGAAGTGAAAGTGTTACACATATAACACCTCCATTTATCCATGAATTGTCCGAAGCAACTGATTCCGGGAATTTTGTTGCTTCGTCACCCCAGTTAGGAGATTCCGGAATTGCGCTAAGAGATTTTTTGAAGTTTTCAATAATGTCATATTCATCAGTAAAATACAAATCTCCTTCCAAAACAAAACCCTGTGTATTATTTTTATAATCATTTTCTGTAAGTTCAAGAGGTTCGATTTTATTGTACAGATAAATAAACGGAGGATCTTTTTCAAGAGACTTCACTGTCTGTTTTAAAAGATCTACCCACTGATTGCGGAACTTGATTTTATTTTCTGCAGCGACTCCAAAGTTACCGGCAGAAACTTTAGTTGATGTTACAGAAAGACGCTGGGCTGCTTCACGAAGTTTTTTATCTTCACCGGCAGCCTTCAAGTAGTAGCTCATAGCTTCAACGCTCATACCGCTCTGATCGAGGGCAATACCTTTAGAAAGATTAATCTGAGCTGCAACCTGAGCGGCCTGCTGTTCATTCTGTGAAGAAGCCTGAGCCTTCAAATCTGCAAGGCGGCTTTCTGCAACACCCATTCCTTTCAAAAGCTCGTATGCTGCCATATGGATTACTGAACCATCTGTCAATGCAGCCTGCGATACATTTGCATTTGAATAAGCTTTTCCAACAGGCTGGCTTGAAGCAACAGAAATTACTTTACAGTCAATCGAATAAGAGCCGCCTTTATTTAAAATCGAAACTGATATGCTGTAATCGGCCGCAAGCAATTCCGCATACTGAATATTTGCGTTTTCATCTGCCATTGATGCAGACGCTTCCTTTACCTGCTGCTCACCGGCAATCTGCTCGGCTGCCATACGGTCAATAACGCTGAAATCTGAATTATTCTGAAAATCTGTAGAAAGCTGACCTTGTACGAAAATAGGGAGCCAGTCATCTTCCTTGCTTCCATTCTGCATTTTTGGAGGCGAAACTGTAATCTTTGCATTAGCTTCAATTTTGCCGCTTGGTTTAGCAGAAGCTTTTGCGTCCGATTTTTCCTCTACCGCTGTCTGTGTTTCAGTATTAGTACCTTTTTTATTTTTTGCTTTTGCTGCAAATGCACTTGATGCAAAAATTCCTGACAGGCTGAGCATGAGTGCTAGGAGTTTGACCCCCTGTGAAACTGATTTTTTTAGGATTTTCATACAAACCTCTTTATTTTTTAGACGAAATTAATCTTACCACACATAAACAAGTTGCTCAATAATCAATTTTCGCGTACCGTTTTATCTCACGACTTTAATACAAACGCTCATACTTATCATAACTTTTTGGCTTACGGCAAAGTTTAATTCCATCTTCAAGCGATATAAGCGCTGCATTTAATGCAAGCTTTTCTTCCCCGCGCATAATTTGGATTAAAACAACATCACCTGCCCTGAATGATGCCGAAATCGGAATTGCACCGGAATAATCGTTCCTGTCAGCCGCCAGTCCCCGCAAAAAATAATCTGCCGGTTCATTCCTGTTTGAATTAAGAATCACATCCCCTGCCTTAAGCCCGGCCTTTTCCGCAGGAGAGCCCTTAATTACTGATTTTACAGTGACATTTTTTCCTTTCTCGCCGCCTTTAGTCACATCCACATCAACGCCTAAAAAACACGGAGAGCCAACCCTGATTAAAACCTCGTTATCCAATTCGTAAGTACGGTAAACATCACCATTCATCTCAAGCCGCGCATCGTCCTTAAATTTTGCATTTGACTTTTTATTGTCCCTGTAGCCCGAATAAATCAACGGTTCAAAAAACGATTCTTTTGTAAGGCAATATTGTATTACCGATGTTCCGTGAATGGTTCCATAAAAAGATTTATAAGTTCCGGTAGTAAAGCCAGAATTCTTAAACGCTTCTTTATATGTCAGAATTGAAACATCCCAGGCAAACCAGTTTTGTGAATTTTTCGGCTTAAATTTTATTTCATCAACCGAAACAACAAGCGCATCAGTCGCTTTTACTTTTCCAATCGGGATTCCACTGAATTTTACAGTCACTGAATCTGTATCAATCACATAGCTTCCATCCTTTATGGAATAAGACACGGTAAAATATTGACGGGCAGTCTTAATTATTTTTCTGTCTGCATTCCTAAGAGAAATCGTCACGCATACTCTTCCGTCATTCAGCCACGATTCTCTATTGCAAATGGACTGCGGAAATTCAGTTACTTCTTCACCCCAGTTTTTTGATTCAGGAATTTTCGAAATTGACTTTTTTATTTTATCGATAATATCAATTCCATCCGTAAAACAAAGGTCTCCGCTTAAAGCAAAAGCCTCTGTTTTATTTCTGTAATCTTCCGTACTGAGTTCAAGCATTTCAATTTTTGTGTACAGATACATAAAAGGCGGATTCTTTTCTAAAGTCCGCGCTGCCTCTGTTAAAAGATTTACCCACTGATCTCTGAACATAATTTTGTTTTCTGCAACAATTCCAAAATTACCGGAAGAAATTTTCGTTGATGTTACAGACAAGCGTTTTGCCGCCTCACTAAGCCTTTTATCTTCACCGCAGGCTTTTATATAGTAAGTCATAGCCTCTACGCTCATACCGTCCTGCTCAAGCACAATGCCTTTTGAAAGATTTATCTGGGCGGCAATCTGCGATGCCTCCTGTTCATTCCGAAAAGCGGCATGATTTTTCAATCCGGCAAGGCGGCTCTCACGAACGCCTAATCCTTTTAAAAGCTCATATGCCGCCTTATGGATTTCTGAGCCGTCAGTAAGCGCAAGCCTTGAAACATTGGCGTTTGAATATGCTTTTCCAACAGGGCGGCTTTCTGCAACCGAAATTACCTTGCAGTCCAGCGAGTAAGAGCCGCCTTTATTCACAATCGTAACTGATACCGAATAGTCGGCCGCAAGCAGCTGGGCATACCGGATTCCGGCGTCTTCATCCGTCATTGACGCAGCAGCTTCCCTTACCTGCTGCTCGCCTGCAATCTGAAAAGCTGCCGTGCGGTCAATAACGCCGAAATCTGAATTATTCTGAAAATCTGCTGAAAGCTGTCCCTGAAAGAAAATCGGAATCCACGCATCATCCTTTGTTCCGTTCTGCATGACAGGCGGCGAAACTGTAAGCGTTACGGCAAAAGCGCCCGCTGTTGAAATTACAGAAAACACAGTTAAGAGCAAAAGTAAAATTGATTTTTTAATATACGTCATAGATTCCCCGGTAATAATTCAAACAATGTTCTACATATACAATATAGGATAAATAAGGCAAAACATAAACAAAAAAAAGACGGACACCGTTAAAGGCATCCGTCCTTATTTTTCAACTAATTAAGTCGTTCGATTCACGCCCGCTTTATTTTGCAAGAAGCTTTGCAAGTTTCTTAGCTGTAAATCCGAGGTATTCTGCTACCTTGTTTGCCGGGCCTGATGTTCCAAAGCGGTCGATGCAGAAGCAGTCTTCCTTCTTTGCAAACTGGAGCCACTCTGTGCTGATTCCAGCCTCTGTACAAACAACGCGTTTTGTTTCACCGATAATCTTATCCTGCTTTGCTTTTGCAAGACCAGAGAATTTCTTCAAGTCAGGAACAGAAACAACGCGGATAACCTTATCCTTTACAAGGGCTGCTGCAGAAAGAGCCATGTTTACTTCTGAACCGCTTGCAAGAATCGTGATGTCCGGTGTATCAGAACCCTTCTGTACGATGTATGCACCGTTTGCGGCCATATTCTTCTTCCAGCTCTTGTCGTCCTTCTTGTAAACAGGAAGTGCCTGGCGTGTGAATGCCATACATACCGGATGATCTTTTGAAGCATAAGCCATGTTCCATGCCTGCATTGATTC
>CACYCX010000147.1 GCA_902772975.1 uncultured Spirochaetaceae bacterium | reverse complement strand
TTGTAATCTTCAAAAATACGCGCAAAGCCGCCTGTTCCGATTACAAATGCATCTTTACCGTTAAAGACTTCCTTTTTGTAAAGAGAGCACAGTTCCTTTATTGCGCCGGCGTTTCCGTAATACAAGCCCGACTGAATTGCTTCGCTTGTAGATGTTCCGCAAATATGCTCCGGCCTTATAATTTCTACAGAAGGAAGCTTTGCCGTTCCGCTTGCAAGCGCTTCAACTGAAATGCGAAGTCCCGGAAGAATCGCGCCTCCTAGATATTCCTTTTCGGCTGTAACGCAGTCAATCGTGATTGCAGTTCCCATATCAACGATTATGAGGTTTTTGCCCGGATGCATAAAAGACGCTCCGATTGCTCCTGCAATTCTGTCGGCTCCAATTTCCTTAGGATTTGAATATTTTAGCTTGAGTTTTGTCTTTATTCCTGCCTGAATAAAAAGCGGTTCAACTCCAAAATATTTTTTAATTGCACTTGACAGTGAATAATTAATCGAAGGTACGACGCTGCATATACCGATGCTGTCAATCAATTTCCAGTCAAAACTGTTTTCGCGTAAAACTGACCGGAAAAAAATTCCTGTTTCATCGGAGCTGTTTCCTGTATGTGTTGTGCGCCTGAATTGAAGGACAAGTTTTTCGCCATCAAAAAGTCCGCCTGTTATCTGTGTGTTTCCTACATCGATTGTTAAAAGCATTTTTTCTCCGGTTAAATGGAAACATTATCAATAAGGCGGACGTCTTCAAGGAAAACAGCCGCATAAAGGCGTCCGTCATGCTCAGTTACATAATCAACCTTAAAACCGCTTTCCTCAAGCTTCTGCTGCTTTTCGGAAATGGAAATATTTTCTGCAAGAATCTTGTGGAATAAAGGCGCCTTTTCCAATCCGGCCTTAGAAAGCTTACGGTTACGGCTTGATATTGCAAGACCGTTTTCTTCGCGTACAATCGGGCAAGGAATTATGTTGATGTCAAGGAAGAATGCCTTAATCATTCCTTCGAGCAGCTTGAACTGCTGATAATCCTTTTCGCCAAAATAAGCGTTCGTAGGGCGTACGATATTAAAGAGCTTCATTACGACTGTCAGAACGCCGTCAAAATGGCCGGGACGCTTTGCACCGCATAATGTCTTTGAAAAATCTGTTTCGATTACCTTGTACTTGTAGTCATCAGGATACATAACGGGGTAGGTGGGTGCAAAAAGATAATCTACGCCGGCCTTTTCGAGCAAGGCGCAGTCATCGCTGAAATTTGCAGGATATGTCTCCAGATCCTTCTTGTCGTTAAACTGAGTCGGGTTCAAGTAAACGCTTACAACTGTAATGTCATTTTCTGATTTTGCCTTATTTACAAGACTTAAATGACCGTTGTGAAGTCCGCCCATTGTTGGTACAAAACCGACCTTTTTATCCGCTAAAGAAGAACGGATTTTTTTCATTTCTTCAACTGTATTGATTACCTTCATAAGATTAATTCCTTAAAATATTTTTATTATTTTGTTTCATCAGCGCCCGGAAAACTTCCGTCAGCAACATCGTGCGCATATGAGTTAAATGCATTTTGAATCAATGTCATTCCGTCAAGATACTGGCGGACAAATCGCGGCTTAAATCCGCTCATTCCAAGCATATCCTGAAGAACCAGAACCTGACCGCCGCAAACAGGACCGGCACCGATTCCAATCGTAGGAATACTGAGGCTTTTCGTAATTTTTTCTGCAAGCGAAGAAGGAAGGCATTCCAGTAAAACTGCATAGCATCCGATTTCTTCTGCAAGCTTTGCTTCCTGAATAATTTTGTTTGCGGCTTCTTCAGTTTTTCCCTGCATCTTATGTCCGCCGAACGCCTGGTAAAATTGCGGCGTCAAGCCTAAATGCGCCATTACCGGAATGCCGCTTAATACCAGATGCCTTAATATTTCTTCCTGACCGAATACGCCTTCAATCTTTACTGAATTGGCGCCTGCTACCAATAAGCGTCCTGCACAGTCCGTAGCGTGCTCAATGCCTTTTCTAGTTGATAAAAACGGCATGTCAGCAAGAATATACTTTGAAGTTCCATTACGGACGCTGCGAGTATGTTCTTCCATCCATTCCATTTTTGCAGGAATCGTCGTGGATTCTCCGTGCATTACCATGGAACAGCTGTCGCCGATTAAAATACAATCAATGTCTGTAGAATCGATTAGCCTTGCGAATGAAGCGTCGTAGCAAGTAATCATAGAGATTTTACGGCCTTCATTTTTGAATTTCTGAAAATCTGGTGTTGTCATCAGTACCTGTCCTCCGGGATCATGTCTGTATTTGATATAATACGCTTTTAAATGATTTGAATCAACATACCCCTGTGCAGGGAGGACTGCCCGTCTTCTAAGATATATTACTGTTCATAATGTATATTCTGTCTACCAATATACCTTGAATTTACATCAAAAATATGTTAATATTATTATATACGATTCAACGTAGAATACAACTTAATTGAGGGGAAAAATGAACAAAGCAGAACTCATTGATGCAATCGCAAAATCTACAGAGCTTACAAAAAAGGATACGGAAGCATTCCTCAAATCTTTTATTGAGACTGTAACACATGAGCTTTCAAAAGGAAACGACGTACAGCTTATCGGCTTTGGAACATTCGAAGTTTCTAAGCGCGCAGCACGTACAGGACGCAATCCAAAAACAGGCGAAACTCTTAAGATTGCTGCTTCAAAAATGCCGAAATTCAAGGCTGGAAAAGCACTCAAAGACAGCGTAAATAACGCAAAGACAAAGAAAGCAAAATAAGCATTTAAGGCTGTATTTTCAAATTGCCGGTCCGTTTTATGGCCGGCTTTTTTTTATTTATTTGTTCCCTCGTGAATTATTTCAGGCTTTGTAAATTCATAGAATTCCGGAGACTTATAGTTTATAATCCAGCCGCCGTTATAAAAGCTATTTTCGTTTGCCGTTGGATAAACAAAAATTACCTTTAACGGATTTTCAGTGTCATATTCAAAAATGTTTGAAGACCAGTCAGAACCGGAAGATTTTTTGCTGTAAGGATACTGATATTCAGGCGGCGTGTAAACAGAAATTTTATATTTTCCAGATTTCAAATTTAAATATAAAATTGTTCCGCCAGTAAGATATATTTTATTTTTGTATGAATAATTTTTATCGGGAGAACCTGCGTGCTTGTAATAGGCTTTTCTGATTGCAGTTTTTGTTACATCGTTTCCTTCTGAATCTTCAAGCCTTAAAAAGCACCGCACATCATTCATGCTTCCTGCATTTATAGGACGATATATCCGTAATTCCCATGGATTGTGCTTTATGTTTTTTTCCTGCAGATGAGGTTGTTGTGCGTATAAAAATGAATTGAAAATCAGAAGCAGGAAAAATACAATCATTTCCCCTGCCCTTTTTATACTTCGCTTCTAGCCAGATATGACTCTAAGATTCCGAATAATTTTGTAAGTCCTACTGTAAGGATAAGGTAAATAACTGCGCATGACAAAAGCGGAATCCAAGCATTGTATGTCGCATTGCGTATCATGTCGCCGGCCTTAGTCAAATCCATTACGGCAATAAAGCTTGCAACTGAAGTTTCCTTTATAAGGACGATGAATTCGCTTGTGTAAGTAGGAAGGCATGCCTTTGCTGCCTGCGGAAGAATAATTTTAGAAAGTGTCTGCCATTTTGTAAGACCCAATGAGCGGCCGGCTTCAGTCTGACCGATATCAACACCCTGAATGCCTGCGCGGAATATTTCCGTACAATAAGCCGCTGAATTAAGTCCGTATGAAATAATTGCTACTAAAAACCGATCCATTCCAAGCGGCGCAAATATGACAAAATAAAATATCATAAGCTGCGTTGCAAGCGGAATGCCTCTAAGGACTGTAGTATAAAACTGTGCAAATCCGCGCAGGAATGTATTTCCGCTTACCTTCATAAGCGCAAGAACACATCCTAAGACAGTTCCGATAAGAATTGCGCAGATTGCAATAAAAATTGTATTTCCCAGTCCGCGAAGCATCAATATGTAGCTTCCGCCTGAAATCATCGTGTCATAGAAGCTTTGGATCATCGGCTATTTCCGTACGATAATAACTTGTTCCGAAGCAAAATACGGATCAGAAAAATCGACGTTCTTCTTGCGCTCTTCAGTTACTGACATTCCTGCAGCAATAAAATCAATTGAACCTGACTGGAGTGCCGGAATAAGGCTGTCAAATGCCATGTCAACTACAACCAGCTTGCTTGAAGCGTTAAGCGCAATCTTTTCTCCGACTGTAATGTCAAAACCTACGATTTCTGCACCCTGAACATATTCAAACGGCGGGAATGCTGCGTTTGTTCCGAGTTTCAATACTTTTGAATAAGTATTTTCCTCGTGCTCAGGAATTGTAATGATTCCGTCAGAAGGCATGAATGCATTTACAAGATTTACATATTCGCCGTTAGACTTGATTTCCTTGATTGTCTTGTTAACAGCATCAAGAACTGCTGTATTACCCTTCTTTACTGCAATAGCATATTCTTCTTTCTGAGCTGCAAATTCAGGACAGCGGATAATTTTAAGTGAAGGATTATTCTTTATGATTGACTCAGCTGGAAGCTCGTCAAGTACAACGCAGTCAAGCGCGCCGCTTTTGAGGTCAAGTGAAGCGTCAATTCCAGATTTGAATGAAGAAAGGCGTGCACCCGGAACATTTTCCTGTACCCAGATTTCACCAGTTGTTCCTGCCTGAACACCGATTTTCTTTCCTTCAAGGTCTGCAATTCCGTGAATTTCTGCCTTTGACTTATTGCAGCCAGCCAAAATAGAAACAATTGCAACTGTTGCCAGAACAAAAAGACTCTTCTTCATAAAAATCTCCCATAAAAAATATAAAGGCTGAAAATCATTTCAACCTGCAATAAAAAAAGCCCGCCTTTAACAGCGAGCTTCTTTGAGCCATGATGGACTCGAACCATCGACAGCCGCCTTAAAAGGGCGGTGCTCTACCACCTGAGCTAATGGCCCCTCCAGCCGTCAAAATCTGTCGGCAATGTTCTTGTAATATATAGGAAACGCAGTTTTATGTCAATATATCATGTGTCAAAATATCAAAATTTTTTTAATAAAAAAAACTTATAAACAGGCAAAAACCACTAAAGAAAACAGAGTAAACTCCGATAATAAATATGTGGTTAATAGAGTTCATGCTCTTTATGAGGACTTCGTTTTTTCAGGACGAGGTCCTTGTTTTTTTTAAAATAACTACGCCAGGAACTGAAGCTTTTCACAGATAAAGGCACTTTTTTCCTTTAAGCCGATTTTTCCAGTTTCCAGAATCATCTCGGACGGATTGTCAGGAACAAGCTTGATGCGTCCGGGATTTTCCTTAATAAGGCGCAGAACCTTATCGATATTCAGGCTTGAAACACGCGCAAACTGAATCGTAACGGCGCCGTTCTTTTCCTTAAGCGAACTTATGTTGAGCTTTTTGCAGATAATCCTGATTTCAGCGATCGTTAAAAGGCTTAGCACTTCATCTGGAATAGGTCCGAACCTGTCATTCAATTCATTATAAACTCCGTCAAGTTCGTATTTTTCCTGAATCGAAGCTATTTTTTTGTAAATCTCCATTTTTGTCTGCGGACTATGAACATATGTATCCGGAATAAAGCCCGTGTATTCAAGCTCCAGAAGAACATCGCTTTGTGCTACATAATCCTTTTGAGAAGTAAGCTTCTGCACCGCTTCATTTAAAAGCCTGATGTACATGTCAAAGCCTACTGAATAAACATCGCCGCTCTGATCGCGTCCCAAAAGGTTTCCGGCTCCGCGGATTTCCATATCCTTCATCGCAATCTTAAATCCGCTTCCTAATTCCGTAAAATCGCTTATAACCTGAAGCCGCTTCATCGCAATTTCCGAAAGAACTTTTTTCTCAGGATACAAAAGATATGCATATGCCTTCCTGTCGCTTCGGCCTACGCGGCCGCGGAGCTGATAGAGCTGGGAAACTCCATACATGTCTGCCCTGTCGATGATGATTGTATTTACGTTCGGAATGTCGATGCCGTTTTCGATAATCGTCGTAGCGACAAGAATGTGAAAGCCGCCTAACTTAAAGCGCCTGAATATATCGTCAAGCTCATCGCTTGTCATCTGCCCGTGAGCAGTTTCGATAAGCATTTCAGGCATTATTCGCTGAAGGTGAAGTCGTGTTTCCTCGAGTGACTCTACCCTGTTATGAAGATAGAAAACCTGACCGCCACGGTCAACTTCACGGCGGACTGCCTGCACGACTCTTTCATCGCTGTAACCGTCAATTACAGTTTCTATCGGATGACGGTTTGAAGGCGGCGTTGTAAGAAGGCTCATGTCGCGTATTTTAAGAAGGCTCATGTGGAGCGTTCGCGGAATCGGGGTCGCGCTCATTGCAAGAGAATCGATGTTTGTCTTCATCATCTTAAGGCGTTCCTTATCCTTGACGCCAAAGCGCTGCTCCTCGTCAATTATCATAAGGCCCAGATTTTTGAATTTTACATCCTTCTGTATGATTCTGTGCGTTCCTACAAGAAGGTCAATTTCGCCGGTCTCAAGACGCGCAAGAATTTTCTTCTGTTCGGCTGGAGTTACAAAGCGCGACATGTGCGCAATCGTTACCGGAAAATTCTTGAAGCGCTCAACGCTGTTTTCATAATGCTGCTCGGCAAGAATTGTCGTCGGGGCTAAAAGCGCAACCTGTTTTCCGCCAATGAT
Source organism: uncultured Spirochaetaceae bacterium (assembly GCA_902772975.1). Lineage (GTDB taxonomy): Bacteria > Spirochaetota > Spirochaetia > Treponematales > Treponemataceae > Treponema_D. The sequence goes on along the minus strand of CACYCX010000147.1, from coordinate 7,467 downwards.
TGCCTTGAACGCCGCTCGCAGGGCAATTTCGGTTTTGCCATAGCCGACATCGCCGCATACAAGCCTGTCCATCGGAACGGGCTTTTCCATATCTTCCTTAATCTCGCGCGTTACATTAATCTGGTCCGGCGTATCCTCATACGGGAACGCGGCCTCGAATGCCGCCTGCCACTCAGTGTCTTTGGGAAACGCAAAGCCCTGCGATGTTTTTCTGCGTGAATATAAGTCAATTAATTTCTGCGCTATTTCTTCTACAGCCTTTTTGACTTTATTCTTTCTGTTTTCCCATGATTTGGAACCGAGTTTATCAAGTCTCGGCCGCTCGCCTTCGTTTCCTACATAACGCTGGACAAGGTTAACCTGCTCGATCGGAACATAAACATATTCTTCATCCTGATATTCAAGGAGAATATAATCGCGTTCGCTTTCCATAAAATCAACGCGCTCAATTCCCTTGAACAAGCCGATTCCGTAATTTACATGAACGACATAATCCCCCGGATTCAAATCAAGGAATGTTTCAATCGCCTCACTTTTTGCGTGATGAACTGATTTAGGAACATGACGGCGGCGCCCGAAAATTTCATTTTCCTGAATGACGATTGTCTTTATTGCCGGAACTGCAAAACCGCATGAAATGCTTTCAGGAATGATTTTTGCTTCGACGATTCCCTTCTGGCGGCACAAATCGGAATCACAGTAATCCTTTATGACTTCATTGATTCGTAGCGCCTGATTTTCATTTCCGGCAAAAATATATACAAGCCATTTTTCATTTTGAAGTGATTCAAGCTGTTCCTTAAAATACGGAATGTTTCCGAAAAAGCTTCTTTCTGCCTCGCATTCAAACTTGAGCACAGTGCCGTTGCTTTTTTCAGGAGCTTCGTTCAAAGAATCCGCGTCCTTGTCATCACTTAAATTATCTTTGTCTTCTGAAACTTCAGTGTGAAGCGACCTGAAAAAGATTGCGTTTTTTGCAGATTGAGTTCCAGCGTTAAAATCCTTAATCATGATGTCGGAAGGAAGAACAGGAAAATCTTCACGTGACCTTCGGTACATTCCGCTAAATTCTTTTAGGATGTTTTCAACTGAATTCATCTGCCTGTCATAATCGTAAAATAATACGGCAGATTTTTCGTTAAAATAATTTAAAATGCTGCACTGGTTTTCGCTTGAATCAAAGGCAAGCGGATATAAAAGCTCTTCGCCTTCACCTTCGCCGCCTGACTCAAGCTGGTCTATAAGCTCATAAAGCTTTTCTTCTGCTTTTTCCGTAAACGGAAGATGACAGCTTGATTCACTTACCGAAAACCTGTCCTCGATTTTTTCTGAAGTTGTATCTGTTTTTATACAGCTTTCGTTATATTCATCAATTTTATTATGAAGTGTATTAAGAAGTTTTTCATCCCAGATGACTTCTTTCATCGGAAATACGGTAATTTCATCGATTTCACTGATTGTAGACTGGTTTTCAGTATCAAAAAGCTTTATATGCTCGATCGTGTCAAAATCAAAAATCACCCTGTACGCGTTTTCTTCAGATGGAAGGAAAATATCGAGTACTTCACCTCTAAGCGCAAATTCACCCGGAAGCGAAACTTTCGGTACGCGAATATATCCGTTTTTTACAAGGCGGGCGCTAAGTTCAGTTGTATCGATTTCCTGATTTTTTCGCAGGCTGAATGACTGGTCTTTGATATATTCAACTGGAGGCACAAATGAAAGGAATGTCTTCTGCGACATTACAAGGATAAAAGGCTTGATTCCGGTTCTCGAAAGGCTTTCCGCCGCCTTTCCCAATGCCGCTGCCCTTTCACCAAACACGGCGCTTCCTGCAGCAACAGGCCTGCACGGAACGATTCCCCATCCTGGAAGCTTTACGACTTCAGCTTCCTTTAACGCCGCCTTAAAATCAAGTATGGCCTCGTCTTCATCTTTTTCTGTAGGAACGACTACTAAAAGCCGCCTGTATTTTTCACGGGCAATTCTGGATGCAAAAAATGTTACAAGTGAACCGGAAAGCCCTTCTGCATTTACGGGAAAAGATCCATCGGAAATTGACTTGACGGCATCATTGAGCTCATTCCAGTATTTTAATCTGTCGTTTATTGCATTTGCTGATAATGTATTCATTGTTTTCTTCCGATAATATATTATATAATAAGAAAAGAGCTGATTGATGTAATGATTTTTCAGCGCTTTGAAATTTCTTTAAGGAGAAACTTATTTTGAAAAGATTTCCCTTGCTTACTATAGCACTTTTTGTTCTTATTGCACAGTCACTTTTCGGACAGACTTTACAGGATCAGAATTACAAGGACGCTTCTGTTTCCATAAAGTTTTATGACAGAACAATGTATTATCCAGGCTCTTCGGCAGACAATCCGATTTTTGTTCATGTAACAATCAGAAATAACGGAAAAGAGACGCTTCGCTTTAAGCTTGCTGATGACCGAATGTTCAGCTCGGATTTTTCGGCATTTACCGTAAAGAACACGCAGCTTGAGCTTTCCGAGGACATCATCAGAAAAAGAACCACTAATCAGGTCGTCTACTTCAGGGAAATAAGCCTGGAAACAGGTGAAGAGTTATCTTTCATCGAAAATGCAAAGGATTACTTAAACTTTACCGAGCCTTCGATTTACTATCTTGAAATGACTTTCTATCCTGAGCTTTATAAATCTAAATACATTTCATTAAAGTCAAACCGCCTTACGCTTGAAGTCCGCCCTTCACCATCTGCGGCTTCATCAACGTTGATTCCTGTTAAGGCGGAGACAGCTGAAATGCTCAAGGCAGAACCAATTTCTCCGGATCAGGTTGTAGGACAGACAATCGTGGCACGCCAGAAATCACTTTGGGATCAGTATTTCCTTTATCTTGACCTTGAAGAAATGCTTAAAAAAGATCCGCTTAAAAAACGCAAATACATTACGTCTTCTGCTGAAGAATGTGAAAAGATGATTCTTCAGTTCAAGAATGATTTGATGTCGGAAAGGTATGACAACGACATTGTAGCCGTTCCGGAAAAATTTGAAATCATGAAGACGACTTACAGCCAGACAGAAGGTAAGGTCGTTGTTATCGAATGGTTTAAGTACAAGAATTACAGGGAGAAAAAAGAATATACATATTATGTACGTCAGCGTGACGGAATCTGGCGCATATATGCTTACGATGTAAATAACCTTGGAACTGAATAAATGAAAGCGCCGTTAATAGCAGACGGTGATGATATTGGGGGAATTTTAGGATGGCAAAAAAACAGGCAAAGTTTTATTGCGAAAACTGCGGTGCTGAAGTTGCACAGAATGCGCGCTTTTGTAATAAATGCGGAAGATTTTTTTCTAAAGTACGCTGCCCTGCCTGCGGTAAAACAGGTTCTTCCAATGCATTTGTAAACGGCTGCCCTTCATGCGGATATGCCGGAAAGCCATCTAAAGATAAAAGAGCGCCTTCTTCTGAAACCGGCGATATGGTTTCGGTAAAGGGGCATTTTTATTTTCACAAAAAGCACAGCTTCGGAGGCAGCGGAAACAATTTCAGCAGGGATTCAAGATTTGTAAATGAAAACGGACTTCCGTTATGGATTTATGCGCTAACTTTAGGCGCGCTTGTCGTATTGATTTTCGCGATTATGCGGTGTTCCGGAAATTAAGAAAAATAATTATTAAGATCATTGGAATAATGATATAATCTTTCTTCTTTTAAAAATGTAGACTGCTCATATTTTAGGTAATATTCTTTCAAAACATAAAAACTATGATATAATATGATTAAAAGGAGATGCCTATGTCTTATGCTGAATTTCAGACTTTTGCAAATCAAGCAATTACACTTGATGTTCCAGAAAGGATTGAACTTATAACATTTCTTGTAAAATCATTACAACAATCATCAGTTAAAGACGATAATCAACTGGAAGTCGAAAAAGTAAATGCAGTTTTAGCTAAAATACCTCAGTCCGAACAGCTTATGTACTGTAACGCAGGATTGGAATCAGTTAGGGAGGGATTAAGAAATGACACGTGGTGAGGTATGGTGGGTTGATTTTGGCATTCTGTTCGGCAGTGAGGTCGGTTTTCGCCGTCCTGTTATAATTCTTCAAAATGATGTACTTAACGAAAGCAACCTAAGAACAGTCATTGTTCTGCCGTTGACTACAAACACAATTTATGCTGATTTACCAAACAATATATTTCTTGAAAAAGAGATTACAAAGCTTCCTAAAGATTGCGTAATCCAACCGCATCTGATAGTTCACATTGATAAAAACAGACTAATCGAAAAAGTTTCAAAATTAAATGCAATGCTGATAAATATAATTATGGAAGGTGTTATTTCAACAATAAAATAAAAATAAGTGGTTCAAGCTTTTTTAACTGTTATAGCTTAAATTTTTGCCCGAAAGGGGACTTGAACCCCTATGTCCTTGCGAACACTAGGACCTGAACCTAATTCCAAAAATGTTGCTGACAACAGTTTCAGTTTATTACTCAATGTAAACACATGGCAAGAAAAACCATGTGTTTTTTTTTGCTCAAAAAATTACTTATTCACAAAAATGGGAGAACGACTTTGAACAGTTTCCAGTTGATGTTCACGGTCGTTTTTGAACGGCTTTTTTTTAATGCCGCAAAGGGAAAAACAACTGGATCCTTTTGCGGCATTATTTTTTACAGGCAAAATGAACATAACTACCGGGCGGGCAGATTACAACATTTTGCTTGGATTTTATTCAGAGGAGTAAATTTGATGACAAAAATTGCTTTATCAAGTATGAAAGGCGGAGTCGGCAAAACGACACTAAGCATTATGATTGCCACCAATCTGGCAGCTCGTGGCTACAAAGTAGCTTATTGGGATGGAGACACAAACAACTCCGGAACAATGTTTTTTACTTCAGGAATTGAAGGCATAGAAGAAATGGTCGAAACGCACAATATTTTTGAGGCGTTAAGCCACAACTCTGTTGAAAATTATGCAATACCTTCCAAAGTCAAAAATATTGATATAGTCCCCAGCCACCTTAACATTTTCAAGTTGCGAGGCATAGGTTATAATGAAATGCAAAAGACGCTTAAAACGGTTGAAGATAAATACGACTTTGTAATTATCGACACGGCTCCGTCTTATGACAATCTTATTATTAATGCGCTTACGGCAGCAGATGTTATTCTGACGCCCTTGCGCTTTACAAGCTTCGACTTCTCAACCGCAAAGTTCCTTCAGAAACAGCTGTACGATGACTGCCCCGCGCAGGTCGACAAGTGGTATCTTGTCTACTCGTATTGGGAAGAACGCTGGGTCAAATTCAGCGCATCGTCACAGTCACAGTTTGTAAATCTGTTCGAGAATACTTTCAGCAATATTCTCGACATTCATATTCCGAATTCAAAGGCTGCCTATAATTACACGCAGCTTTCCGGAGCAAAACTTTCTATAAACAATCCAATTACAACAGCTAGGCTTTTAGCTGCTGAAGTTAATCGTTTAGTTGATATGCTCTGCGGTTCAAGTGATAACGCACCTCAGATTTTCTAAAGGAGTTTAAGGAGTAGAAAAATGGCAAAAGCATTGAGCATGATAACTAATGGTAATAAAGGCGGAATTCCAGTCCAGAACCAGGGATTAAAACTATCCAAGACAATTCCGCTAGAAAAAATCGAAGAGCACGAACAGTTTAAGAAACAATTTGAAATGCATGAAGATGTCCTTCATCGAATTATCGATGACATGAAGGAACATGAATATGACGGAAGTCAGCCTGTGCATATCTGGCATCAATTTGATGATGACGGTAAAGAACATTATTATCTGATTGACGGTTACACCCGAGTAACCGCTGCACGGACTGTAGGCTTAAAAACGGTTCCTTATTATGAACATGAATTCAAAACTTATGATGAAGCGCTTCATTATGTACTGCACCTGCAGCTTGACCGGCGCAATCTGTCTGAAAGCGAAAAGCTTAAATTTCTGCGTGAATTAATGGGAAGTGAATACATACAGAATTATGAGGGACTTAAAGCGCAGGCAATTGCAGACGAGCTTGGAATTTCAACCCGTTCGGCTCAAAGAGCTATCGCCGTTGAACAGAATGCTACTGACGAGCAGAAAGCAAGAATTGAAAACAACGAAGCAACAATTAATCAGATTTACAACGAAACCGTCAAGGAAAAAAAAGCAGCAAAGAAAAAAAACAAGTCAGAAGAAAACGAAGATGATGATTTATCGGATTCATTAAGTGACAATAGAAATCCGCAGGGACTAAATTTCAATCATTCTGACGGAATAGAAAGACCTGATTATTCCCTTTCTTCAGAAGAAGATGACGATCGTACCCATGAACGAAGGACGGCTTATCTGGCAGGGCGAAATGACGGTTTTGCAGAGGGCGTTAAATACGTTCTGCTCCAGACGCTTGTTGACACTCCATTCAGCACTATCTTTTCCAGCATATTTGAATCCGGAAAAGACTTATCAGAATTTACTGTTTCCGAAGCCGACAGCAACAGAATCAAACAGGCATATTCAGAATTCAGTGAAGAATCCGAAGATGCTGATGAAATGGATATCGGCGATATTGAAATTGAAAATTAAGAGGCAAGAAAAATGAAATATGAAGAAAATCCCAAGGTTTTGAGCCAGTTTTTTCTGAATAAATAATGTACCACAAAAAACAGAAGGTCACCATATGGCAGGAAAACAGATAAAAATTATTGGCAAAAAAAACCGGAATGGCTGTGAAGAATTTTGCATCTATTTTGGAAAACTAAAACAGGCAGACGGATTCGGAAGTATGTTTGAGTATAAAAACGAAATTACTGAATCTAAAATTTCCTATAAAAGTGAGCTGCTCAGATATGAAACTGAATACAAGGCTGTATACAGTGCAGTAATGGCCGCAGAAAATTACATCAGAAAATTCCCGGCTGGAAGCAAAGATATTGCTGTTCTTGCATGGAATCAATACCTGGAGAAGAAGCAGCTTAAACTTTTTGGACAGGAGCAATTATGAAAATTTTCTATGGGAAACTTATGTTTCAAGACGGAGACAAGCTTAACATTGAAGATAATTTCGGGAAGGTCCGGCTTATTGCAAAATCCGGTTTTGAATGTGAAAAATGTGAGTTTTATATACTGTGCAATTCAAACAAAAACAATGTAATGAGGAATTACTGCATGGAAACACATTTCATAACCGAAGCTGATTATCTGGCTGACAAGATAATCAATTAATCTTTGGAATAAAGCAGAGTAATCTGCTTATAAAAAATACAAGACAGGAATTTAAAGATGTCTGACTTAAATTCACTCGAACTTTATGGTCGTGTTGTGAGAGACGCAAGTCTGATCACAGCTTCTAACGGTTCCAAAATTGCCAATTTCAGCATTGCCGTAAACAGGACAAGGGCAAGGCCTGACGGCACCTATGAAAATTTTGGAAACTTTTTTCCTCTTTCG
>CACYCX010000146.1 GCA_902772975.1 uncultured Spirochaetaceae bacterium | reverse complement strand
GCGTGACTGGACTCTTTTCAGCGAATCTTCCGGGTTTATGTCAAAGAAAAAAAGGATTTCAGGAAGCGGAAAAAGTGAATTTATAAGGCGCGGAAGCTCTTCGCCGCATGTTACGCCCTGATACGCAAGGCTTGAAAACAAATATCTGTCGCTTACGGCAAGCTTTCCGCTTTCAGTTATGGCCTGAATGCCGTTTTCGCCGTAAATATGCTCGGCCCTGTCCGCTGCAAAAAGATGCGCCGCCGTTTGTGGTGAAGCTTTCGTCTTTCCGCTTAAAATTTCCCTTAAAAATTTACCTGTAGGACATGAAGTCGGCTCTGCGGAAATCTCTATGAGGCTGCTTTCAGGCCTTTTTTTGAGCAGATTAAGCTGTGTTGAGGTTCCGGCGCCGTCAATTCCTTCAAAAACTACAAAATTCTTCAATATCATAAATTTACCTATAAAACCAGCCGATAATTTGATAGAATAGGAGTAATCTGCTTTTTTGAAACGATTCTCCTTTTTCAGAGTTTTAGTATAATGCAAATATCGTTAAAAGATAACCGCTTTAGGATAAAAAGGGCATGGTAAAGTCCAGATTTTTTAAGATTGCCCTCTGCATAGCTATATTTTTCTCATTTTTTACCGCGGCTTACGCTCTGTTGCGGCCTGTGTACAGGAGCATGCACTTTGAGCTTGAACGAAGGATTGAAGCGGTATTTTCGTCATATGAAAAGAAATTTGCCCTTGAAATATCATATTCCTCGATTTCGCCTGCAATTTTACCGGGAATAAAAATCCGCGGCATCGTAATACGCGATAAAAAAAGCGGAATGGAAGTCGTTTCCGTAAAAAAGGCCTCGCTCAGCTACAGCCTGCTTCCGCTTCTCAAAAAGGATGTTGCAAAGGCGCTCAGGACGCTTACGGTTCATGATGTTGAATTTGACTTTAATGAGGGGAAGAATGATTTCTGGCTTTATTCAAGAACTGAAAATGCCGGTTCTGAAAATACCAGTTCTGAAAATGGTGCAGGATTGCCCGACAGCGCCGCGCCGCTAGAGCATGATGCAGAAAAATCCCTTTTAAGCTTTTTAAGGCAGTTCGAGGACGGTAAGCGCGAGCTTTCACTTCCGCTTGAAGTGCATGCGTACCGAGTTCACCTAAAATACAGGCGCCGCGGGATTTCTGTTGCGGCAAACATCAAGCGCGGCGTGCTGGATGGGGGAGAAAGCGGCAAAATCAATGCGTCGATTAACGGAAATATCGAAGCCCGGCTCAAAAAGCGCACGCTTTCGGGAAACGTTTCGTTTAACTCTGCAATATTAAGTCATCTTTCATCAAGCTCGGCTGTGTTCAGGCTTTCTGACTTTTATGTTGACGGCTACAATATCCGCAATGTAGGCTTTCTTGCCGAATACCGCAATTATGAATTTTCTGCGCGGATGCTTCCGGGAGACCAGAATGTATATGCGGAGGCTGTTGCAAAAATTGATTCGGGTGATCTTTCTGTCAGGTTTGACGCTGATAATTTTGCTGTCGGAAAAATGGTCAGGAGCGGAAAGAAAAAATCGATGTCTCAGAAGCTCTTTGCCCTTAACCTTTCGCTGAACGCGCGTTCTGACTATAACTGGAATACAAAGGCTTTATCGTATTCATCTGCCGGGGACATTTACATGCCAAAAAAAGTAATTCCGCTTGAAGGCTTTGCAGATGATATTTCGATTTCGTATACGCTTAACGGTGATGACAGGCGCCTGAGCGTTCCATATTTTAAGGCGGAAGGTGAAAAATATAATGTCCGCTTTACCGGCGATTACGATATCGTTACAAGGCAGCCGTCAGGAACGCTTTCGATTGATTCGATTATCTTACCGAACACAGGAAAGATTTCGTCAGAAATATATATTGACCCGCTTGATTCCGGCTTTATGTGCTTTTCTCCGCAGATTATGTTTGACGAAAAAGCATTGACGGCTGCCCAGCTTACTGTTGTTCCCAATAATGACGCGCTTGACTTCCAGTTTGAAATCTCAGACTATTCGCACGAAGATGTCCCGGGCGTTGTTTCTGCATACGGAAGTTATGTCAAAGCCTCCAACGCAACTCAGGCGTCCGTTTCGTTTCAGACCTTTCATGTTGACAGCATAATTGAGCTTGCTGCTTTCTTTTCTGAACGCAACATGTCGCCCCTTATTTTAGGACCGGCAAAATATTTTGATACGACAGTATTCAACGGCGATATGTATGCGTCGGCTGTAGGAAGGCAGTATTCATTCAACATGCCGGTTGCAATCATGGCCAACACCGCCCGCGATGACCAGATGCTTATCCTTTCGGTAGACGGCAACGAAGACTCGCTTCAGATATCAAACCTCGAAATCGCGTTCGGTTCGATAAGCGCCTCTGCAAATGTTGAGGCCGAGCGGCTTCCCGGTTCAGACGGACGGCTTCTTTCGGGGCACCTTGACCTTAACGGAAT